>CALLCO010000043.1 GCA_937998695.1 Candidatus Ozemibacteraceae bacterium | reverse complement strand
TGGAGGGGGAGGAGGGGGTCGCGGGGTCGATCATGGCAGGCCTTCTTCGGTGCTGAGATCAGGGCCGGCGGCGACCGCGGCGGTGTGATCGGCCGCGGGGCGCAGGCAGATGGTGACGGGCTTGAAATTGCCCGACTGCTTGAGGGTGATTTCCCCGCCCTTGGTCATCTCGAGGATGGCCAAGAAGGACAGGACGGTTTCGGCGCGGCTGGCCGGGTCTTTCACCAGTTCGCGGAAGGGGATGGCGACACGCCGTTCGGCCAGCAGCCGCCGGATTTCGGTGATCTTCTCCTCGACGGACAGGCGGTCGAGGATGACGCGGTGGACCGGCGGGTGGAGGCGGCGACGCACGAGATTCTGGAACAAGTTCAGCAGGTCGAGGGGCGACACCTGGATCTGGAGGATCTCCTCGGGGTGGAATTCCCCGGTCAGACCCCGGGCGAACAGCCGCGAGTTCTGCCGCTCGAGCTCCCGCAGTTGCAGGGCGAGCAGCTTGAACCGCTTGTATTCGAGCAGCTTTTCGACCAGATCGGCGCGGGCGTCGCCCTCGACGGGCTGCCCGTCCTCGCCTTCCTCGACGATGAAATCCCCGGCCGCCGGCTGCTCGCGGGGCAACAGCATCTTCGACTTGATCTCGAGCAGGGTGGCGGCCATGACCAGAAAACTGCTGGCCACCTCCATGTCGAGGATCTCCATCATCTGGAGGTAGTCGAGATACTGGGCGGTGATGGCGGCGATGGGGATATCGTAGATGTTGACCTTCTGCTCCTCGATCAGGTGGAAGAGGAGGTCGAACGGTCCCTCGAAGACCGGCAGTTTGACCTGGTAGCCCTGCATCGCCCCTGCGCGTCAGGCCACGAAGCCGAGGGCCCGGCGGACCTCGCCCATCGTCTGCGCGGCGACCTCGTGGGCCCGTCGCTCACCGGCGGCCAGCACGTCGCGCACCAGGCCCGGCTGCTTCTCGAGGGCCAGACGGCGCTCCCGGATGGGAGCCAGGCGGTTCTCGAGGCGTTCGCACAGGATGTCCTTGCAATCGCGGCAACCGATGCCGGCGGTGCGGCAGCCCTGGGCGATCTCGTCGAGACGGTCGGGGGTGAAGATGCGGTGATAGGCGTAGACCGTGCAGACCTCCGGGCGACCGGGGTCGTGGCGGCGCACCCGCTGTGGGTCGGTGATCATGAGGTGGATCTTCTGCTTGAGCGATTCGGGAGTCTCGCGCAGTTCGATGGCGTTGCCGTATGACTTGGACATCTTCCGGTTGTCGATGCCCAGCAGCAGCGGCACCTCGGACAGGATCTCCTTCGGTTCGGGGAAGATCGGCGCGATCTGCCCGTTGAACCGGCGCAGGATCTCGCGCGCCAGCTCGAGGTGGGGCAACTGGTCGCGCCCGACCGGAACGGCTTCGGCCTTGTAGACCGCGACATCGGCGGTCATCAGCACGGGATAGACCAGCTTGCCCAGCGACACCTGCGAGCGGGCCTCGTCGTCGCGCACCTCATCCTTGAAGGTGGGGCAGCGCTCGAGCCACCCGAGGGGAGTGTACATACCGAGGATGGTCGACAGTTCGGCGTGCTGCCAGAGCGAGCTCTGCCGGAAGACGACCGCCTTGGCGGGGTCGATGCCCACGCTCAGCCAGTCGATGACGATCTCGTCGACGACGGCGGGAAGGTTCTCGATCTTCAGTCGATCGGTGAAGGCGTGCCAGACGGCCGCGAAGAAGAAGCAATCGTAGTCGTTCTGCAGCCGAACCCAGTTTTCGAGGGTGCCCAGGAGGTGCCCCAGGTGCAGGGACCCGGTGGTGCGCATGCCGCTGACCAGTCGTTTTCGTGCCATGTCGTGTCGTGTCACTCCTGTGTCGTCGGTGTCCGGCCAGGGTGGCCAGGGTGGCCGGGGTGGCCGGGGTGGCCGGGGTGATCGGGGTGGCCGGGGTGATCGGGGTGATCGGTCATTCGAGGCCGGCCAGGGCGTCTTCGGTGATCTGCCGGGTTTCGGGGTCGGGGTTGAGCAGCAGCACCCGCCGCCAGGCGTCGCCCGCCTTCTGGCGGTCGTCGGTCTTGTAGTACCCGACCCCGATGTTGAACAAGGCTTCGTAGTAGTTCCTGTCGAGGTCGTAGGCCTTCTCCCACCAGCCGAGGGCCACCCGGATCTCGTCGCGCTTCTCGGCGATGTTGCCGAGGGTGAAGAAGACGGTTTTGTCCTTGAGGCCGCGCGCGATCATCTCCTGGAGGAGGCGCTCGGCGCGGTCGTAGTCTTTGCGGTAGTAGAGGGCGCGGGCGAGAAGGATCTGGTCTTTGTCGGACAGTCGGTCTTCGCTCTGCCAGGGTTCGAGCACCTTGAGGACGAGCTCGTATTCGCCGACTTCGAAGGCCTGCCGGGCGAGCTGGAGGGCATCCTCCCCCTCGAGACGGGCCTGTAATCCGATGCGGGTGAGATAGGCGCGGGCCTCGTCGGGGTTGCCGAGCTTCTGCTCGACCATGGCCATCTGCAACAGCAGACGCGGATCGGAACCAGCCCGCCCCAGAGCTCCCTCGACCACCTGACGGGCTTCACGGTAGCGCCCGGCCTCGAAGAGATGCCGCCCCAACCGCAGGCCGTCGTCAGCCCCCAGGGGGCCGCGCTGACTCTGTTCATACAGGCGGGCCAGAGCAGGATCGCACACCACCACCAGGGGCTCGGGGGTGCCGGTGAAGCGAAGTTCCGGATCGCCCCGGGCGGCATCGGCCGGAACCTGGAAGAACAGAGTGGCGCGGCTCTGGGTCCCGGGATGAACGGTGAACGGCCGCAGGGGCGCGGCGGCGCCGGGCTGGGTGGTCGGTGAGAAGACCGGACCACCGAAGGTCAGACTGAAATCCTTCTGGGGATCGACGGCCAGGGAGGCTTGGCCGGAGCTGACCAGGGTCAGCTCGATCTCGATCTGTTCCTTGCGTTCGGAGGACAGGCCGCCCGTGAACGGCCGCCGGAGAACCTGGTTGACGCTGATCACCAGCCCATCGGGCCCGATGATGTCCTCGCCCATGAAAAACCGGAAGGGTTCGGCCCCGACCGGCCCACCACAACCCGCCACAACAAGAAACAAGAGAGCGACCGACACGGATACGCGGTTCGACATGGGGCGTATGGTATCACACTCCCCTTCGGAAGGGAACAGGGGTGGGGGAAGGGAAG
>CALLCO010000042.1 GCA_937998695.1 Candidatus Ozemibacteraceae bacterium | reverse complement strand
GCGGGTTCCTTGCTCTCGTCCAGGGCATCGACGTCGAGTTCGCTGAGATCGAGGAAGGGTTTGCTCGGGGTTGGCCCGGCGGCAGGTTCAGCCGGGGTGGGCAGGGTCAGATCCTTGCCCAGGTCGGGGGACGGCAGGTGGGGAGCAGGAGGGAGGGGTGGCGCCTGGAATACAGGCGGGGGCGGGGCGACGGGAACGGGGGGCGGGGCGACCGGTGGTGCCACCGGGGCTGCCGGGGCGGGGCTTTCCCCACCAAGACCGGTGGTGAGCGACTGGCGGATCTTCTCCAGGAGCGACTCGGCCATCATGTTCAGGCGGTCGCCCTTCGGGATCTGGCGCAAGATATCGCGCAGCAACGACTCGGCCTTGGTGTAGTCCTTCAGATGGAAACAGGACATGGCCAGATGATAGTTGGATTGCGGGTCGGTGGGATCCTGCCGGAAGACTTTCTCCAGGACGGCCTTGGCCTTGTCGAAGGCGCGACAGAAGATGTAGGCGCTGCCCAGTTCCTTGGCCATCTTCAGATTCCCCGCGTCGCAGGTGAAATCCGGGCCGAGCAGGCCTTCGATGGTCGTGACCAAGACTGCCCACTCCCGCAGGTTCTTCAGCACTTTCACCATCACCGACACGCCTTTCTTGTGCTGGGGATCGGCGGCCAGGAACCGCTGCAGGTGCATCCGGGCGGTTTCGAAATCCTTCTCTTCGTAGGCGATGAGCCCCAGGTAGAGGCAGGCCTTGACCAGGTCGGGGTGGGCCTCCAGGGCGGCCTGGAAAGCCTTCTTGGCCTTGGCGTATTTGCCGAGGTTGAAAAACTTCAGCCCCGCCTGGAATTCGGCAGGGGTCTTGGGTTTGGCTTTGACTTGCGGGTGGGCCTGGGAGGGGGGAGATACTGCCCCCTCTTCCCCGCTGACCTCTCCAATGCTGGGGCCGGAAGGTATGGCATAGAGACCTTCCTCGGGAAATGGGCTCCCCAATGATGGCGCCGTTTCCAATTCAGAGCCTGGTGGAGTCGGAGCTGGCGATTGGGGCGCAAACGGCGGAGCTCCCGGTTTCGGAACACTCTGAATCGGCTGTCCTTTGGTCATGGGAATGGTCGTGGAGACTGGCTTGGAGGGGGTGACGGCCGGCGGGCGCAGTTCGGAAACTAGGGCCCGGCCCAATTCGGTGGCCAATTCCTTGGGCATCTTCTCTTTCAGGTTGAGCAGGTCGATGCACCCCTCGATGGATTCGAGATAGGGGTTGTCCACCGCGGCCCCTTTGATCTGGATGGCCTTCTCAAGGACAGAAGTGAGAATTTCCAGGCCGCCCAAACTGAAATGGGTAACCACGAAGCTCTTGAGGATCTTGGGGTCTTTATAATTGATCTGGGGGGCGATGGCCTGGAGACCTTTGATGCCAAACATCGCGCCGATCGACCGGATGACGCCCGCCACCACCTGGTCGCGCTTGTCCTTGACCCGTTGCCGGATCAGCCGGGCCGCCTCCTCATCCGGGTGGCGGGCGAAGAATTCCATGCAGGCCACCAGGTTCGGGTAGGTGGTCTCCGCCCGCAACTGCTTGATGATGATGGCCTTGGGAAACTGCGGGAAGGTGGCGGCCTGCTCGATCGAGAATTTGCGGATCCACTTGCTCTCGTCGGTGACCGTGCGTTCCAGTTGCTTCTGGACGAATTCGCGGGGGAAGGAGCGCAGCGAGAGCACCATGCGCTTGCGCACATCGGCGGAATGGTCGCCGATCAGCTTCTCGACAAGCTCCTCGTTGCCCGCCGGGTTGATCTGCCCAAGGATGTAGGCGGCGCTGCGCCTCAGCTGGACATCGCTCGACACGACCATCTTCACGATCTCGGGCCGGACGATCTCGGGTTCGCTCTTGGCCAGCGCCAGGATGGCGTTGGCCCGGATGCGGTTGTTGGGATCCTGGAGGAAGGGCTCGATCCGTTGTTTGATCTCGCGCTGGGGCAGCTCGAGCTCTCCGATGGCCTCGATCGAGTTGGCTTTCAGGCGGGCGTCCTTTCCTTTCAGGCCTTCATCGAAGATGTTGACCAGGGTGACGCTGCGGAACATCGAGAGAAAGCTGACCATCTGGGCCTTGCGGCGCAGGTCGGTGTCCTTGGTGAACTGCTCGGCCAGGAAAGGGATCGATTCGTGCTCCTTGAGCCGACAGAGCATCTTCAGGATGGTCATCGAGATCCATTCGTCGGGGTCGGAGATGAACCGGCACAAGGCCAGGGCGGCGTCCCGGCCGCCCAGCGTGAACAGGCTCTGGGCGGCCTGGAAGCGGACGTGCCGGTCTTCGTCCTCCAGCAGTGTCTTGAGGGTCTCGAACGCGGCCGGATGGCGGAACCGCCCCAGTTGCTCGGCGATGATGTCGCGGTTCTCGGCCCCCTTCTCGCGGATGCGGGCAGTCAGTAGGCCGACGGCGGTATCGGCCGGGAGCTCAGCCACGGCGAGGATGGAGTCCTCGAGGTCGGGGTGGGTCTGGAAGAAGGTGACGACCGTTTCGGTCACCTGGGGCACATGGGTCTTGCCCAGAATCTTGACGACCTGGGCTTGCACGGCGAGGGGCGCCTTGGAGCCGATGAGGGGGGCCAGCCGGGTGGCGGCGTCGGAGCAGATGCTCTGGATGCGGGAATCGATGATGGTCTGGCTCATTCGATGATCTCCTGGAGCATGGCCTTGACCAGTTCGATGTTGGCGGTCTCGTCGCGCAACAACCGGGTCAGCGAATCCTTGAGGGTGACGCACCCTTCGCGGCGGGCCATCAGCATGGCGGACTGCAGTTGGGAGTATTTCTTGTCGCGGATCATGGTGCGGATGCCCGAATTGGCGATCATCAGTTCGTAGGCGACCGACGGCGGCTGTTCGGGGGCGATCCGGGGCAGGAGCAGTTGTGAGAAGATCCCGACGAGGTTGACCGAGATCTGCAGTCGCACTTCATCCTGCTTTTCGGGGGAGAAGAAGCTGACGATGCGCTCGATGGTCTGGGCCGCGCCCAGGGTGGGCAGGGTCGAGACCACGAAGTGCCCGGTCTCGGAGGCGACCAGGGCCATCTCGACCGTTTTCTGGTCGCGCATTTCGCCGATCAGCATGACGTCGGGGTCTTCGCGGAGGGCGTTGGCCAACGCCTCTTGATAGGTGGGAATCATGGTGCCCACCTCGATCTGGGTGAAAATCGACTGTTGGCGCTGGAACAGGAACTCGATGGGGTTCTCCATCGTGATGATGTGGCGCGCAAACCGCTTGTTGATGGCGTTGATCATGGCCGCCATCGTATGGCTCTTGCCCGCGCCGGCGGGGCCCGTGACCAGGAAGAGGCCACGGGGCCGGCAGGCGACCTCGACCAGGATGTCGGGAAGCTGGAGTTCCTGGATGGAGGGGACGTGGGTGGGAATGAACCGGAAACTGCCCGCGAACCCTTCGCGCTGCTGGAACACGTAGAAGCGCACCCGGGCCTTGCGCTTGTAGGGATACATTCCATGCGCTTCGAAGGTCGAATTCAAGCGGCTCTGCTGCTGGAAGTCGAGAACCGGCAGGAACAGGTCATACATCTCTTGGGGGGCCAGGGGTTCCTCTTCCGAGACGAGGAGGTGCCGGTTCTGGCGGAAGGTCGGCGGGGCGCCGGGTTTCAGAAGCAGGTCGCTGGCCTTCCTGGCGAGGGCCATGTCGAAGAACGTGAAGATCTTCGGTTTCATGCGGGTTTCCCCTCGGGGGCGGGGGCCCCCTGCTCGACGAGCTTTTTCAGGGTGTTCTGGTTGTTGGCCTTGGCCAAGGCTTCGGCCATACTGATCTTCTCATGCAGGACCAGCGCGGCCAGGGCCTGGTCCATGGTGATCATGCCGGTTTCGCCACCGGTCTCCTGGTAGGAGGTGATCAGGTGCAGGCGGTTGTCGGCGATCAGAGAGCGGATCATGGGCAGGGCCAGCAACAGTTCGAAGGCGGCGACGCGGCCCTTGCCGTTTTTCTTGGGGATCAGGGTCTGGGTCACGATGCCCAGCAGGGTCGAGGACAGGCGGGACAGGATCTGCGGGTGCTGCGACTGGGGGAAGAGGTTGACGAACCGGTCGATGGCCTGCAGCGAGGTGTTGCTGTGCAGGGTGGCGAAGACGAGTTTGCCGGTTTCGGCGGCGGTAAGCGTGATGCTGACCGCCTCGGGTTCGCGCAACTCGCCGACCATGATGATGTCGCAGTCGGTCTGCATGGCCCCGCGGATGCCTTCTTCGAAGGTGCGACAATCGACGCTGACCTGACGCTGGTTGACCAGCCCGACCCCGTCCTCGAAAATATATTCGATGGGGTCTTCGATGGTGACGATCGTCTTGGCCATCGACTGCAGGATGTGCGAGATGAAGCAGGACAGGGTCGTCGATTTGCCCGCCCCGGTGGCCCCGGTGACCAAGACCAGCCCGAACGGCCGGTGGATCAACGCCCGCGCCGCCTTGGGCAAGGCGATGTCGTCGAAGGTGAGCTGCATGAAGGGGATGACCCGGAAGACCGAACTGCCGCCGTGGTAGTCGTGGAAGAGATTGACGCGGAAGCGGGCGTTGGCGAAGCTGATGCCGAGGTCGAGCTTCTTGTGTTCAATGAACTTGGTCATCTGGTAATCGTCGAGGATCGCCTCGAGCATGTTTTCGTAGTCCGACGCCGTGATCTCCTGCATCTTGAGGGGAACCATGGCCCCGTCGATCCGGAGGATGGGGGGATACCCCACCTTGTAATGGAGATCTGAAGCGCCTTTTTCCAGGCAGGTCTTCAGCAGTTCGAAGATCATCCGGGATCCTCCAGCGATGAAAGGGATGACCGGGCAGGGGGGCCCTGCCAGAACGGACCCAATATATCTTAGGATCGGGTGATTGCCAACAAGATCGAAGAGGGGAGCATGGCGGTTTGCTTTTCCCGGGGATCCTGGCTATACTCCCCACCGACCGGGGCCGGTCCGCGCCCGTTCTTCGTCACCGCCATGATCGAACTGCGTAACGTCACCAAGATCTATCCCAATGGGGTCCGGGCTCTCAACAATGTCAGCCTGTCCATCCCGGCGGGGGATTTCGTCTTTCTCGTCGGCCCCAGTGGAGCCGGCAAGAGTACCTTCCTGCGCATCCTGTTCCGCGAGGAGATCCCCACCGAGGGCCAGGTGGTGGTCGACGGCAAGGATATCGTCCGCATGCCCGAAGGGCGTGTGCCCTACCTGCGCCGGAACCTCGGCATCGTGCTGCAGGATTTCCAGTTGCTGAAACGTCGTACGGTGGCCGAAAATGTGGCGTTCGGCCTGCGGGTCATCGGGGCGGCCGAAAACGTCATCAACGCCCGGGTTCAGGAGACCCTGGAACAGGTCGGCCTGTCCCACAAACGGCGCATGTTCCCCGACGAACTGTCGGGGGGCGAGCAGCAGCGGGTCTGTATCGCCCGGGCCGTGGTCAACAATCCGCTGATCCTGATCACCGACGAGCCCACCGGCAATCTCGATCCGATGATCTCCCTCGAGATCGTGCAGCTCTTTCTCGAGATCAACGCCCGGGGCACCACGGTCATCATGGCCACCCACAACCATCATCTGGTCAACAAATTGCGCAAACGCGTGATCGCCCTTGTCGAGGGGCGCATCATCAAAGACGAACCGGGCGGGACCTACGCCTATGAGTGAGGGAAGCACCGCGCATGGGGTTCGATAACCTCGTCTTCTTTGCCTCGGAAGCTCTCACCAACTTGCGCCGGGCGGGGGTGATGACCTTCGTCACCGTCTCGACCATCGCGGTCGCCCTGCTGCTGATGGGCACCTTCCTGCTCGCCAGCATGAACATGGAGTCGTTCCTCGCCCGCCTCCAGGAAGAGGCCATGGTCACCGCGTTCCTGGTGCCCGGCACCGCATCCGACCGCGTCAGTGCCCTCAAAATGCAGATCACTGCCTTCGACGAGGTGACCGAGGTCACCGTCGTCACCCCGGAGGCCGCCGCCCGCGAACTGTTCACCGACCCCGCCGACCAGAAACTCCTGCAGGTCGGTCTGGGGGAAGGCACCAACCCTCTGCCCTACACCATCCGGATGAAAGTGCGCAGCAGCCACGACCTGCAGGCCCTGGTCGACAAGCTGAAAGCCCTTCCCCAGGTCGAAAGTGTGAGCTACGGCGAAGAAGCCTTCCGGCAGTTCCAGGGGCTGTCGCACCTGCTCTGGATCGGCAGCCTGCTGGTCATCGTCCTGCTGGGCCTGGCCTCTCTGTTCATCGTCTACAACACCGTCCGCCTGACCCTGTTCATGCGCCGCGAGGAAGTGATCATCATGCGGCTGGTTGGCGCTACCAACTGGTTCATCCGTTGGCCGTTCGTCATCGAGGGATTCCTGCATGGACTCCTCGGGGCGGCGGTGGCCGTCGTGGTGCTGGCTGTCGGCACCCCCTTCATCATGGCCCGCCTTGCCGCTCTGGTGCCCTTTTTCGCGTTCGACCCGGGGGCGGTGGCCCTGGTCAAACTTTCGGTCAAACTGTGCCTGATGGGCGTGGTGCTCGGCGTTTCCGGCAGTCTCCTTTGCCTGCGCGATCTCAACGCGTTCGGCCGCGAAATGTGACGAGGCCGCGGCCGGCCATGCCACATTCCCGGATGGTCCCCCCCCTGGTGCCGCGGGCCCGCGGCCTATGGCCGCGAGGCGTGGTTCTGCTGCTCCTGGGCCTGGTCTGGTTCTCTGGCGCGGTGTGGAGTGCCGGGCCGGGGGAACGACTGGCCCGCCTCCAGGAGCAATTGGAAGCCCTGCGCCTCCAGGGGGAATTCCTCGACCTCAAGGTCAAGGACACCCGGGCCCATGTCCGCAAGTTGGAAGCTCAGATTGCCCGCAAGCAGGAGAAGATCGCCGCCCTGCAAGCAGAAACGGCCGCCCTGGCGAGCGAATCCGCCCAACTCGAGCAGCAGATCATCGACCAGGGAATTGCCTTGAAGGAGGGCCGCCGTCGGATGGCGCTCATCCGACGACGATTTCTCGATCGCCTCGTCCACTTGCACAAGATCCGGCAGGGCACGCTCGTCACCAGCATCTTCTCCGCGCGCGATCTCAACTCGTTCCTCAACCGCTACCAGATGGTGCGACACCTGCTGCAGAGGGACCGTCAACTCCTCGAAGCCTTGCGGGCCCAGGCTGACCAGTTGGCGGTCGATGCCCGCGTTCTCGCGGCCAAGCAAACCCGGCAAGCCGATCTGGTGGCTCTCAACCAGCGCAGCCAGGAAGAACTGACCGTCGAAATGACCTCGCTGTCGGCCATGCTCGAAACCCTCCTGCTGGAACGGCGGGTCTTTCAGGCACGCCAGCAAAAACTGAAGCAGGCGCAGGCTGCTCTCGAGCAGGAGATCGCCCGCGTCGAAACGACCCGGAGCCGGCAACCCGCCGAGGTCGAGCCGGCGGGCGAGCCCGCTCCTCCCCCGGGATCCGGAGCCGGGCTTGCCCAGTCGCAGGTGCCGCCGGCTTCAGGCTCGGTGGCTGCCCATCCGGGCCGCCTACCGTTTCGCTGGCCGGTCCGGCAGGTCCTGCCTCGCGGCTACGCCCCGACTCCCGCCGGCAATCCTCCCGGTCTGGAGATCGCCGTCCAAGGGGAGACCGAGGTGCTCGCCGCCGCCCGGGGAAAGGTGCTGTTCAAGGGGCCGCTCGGCCAGTTCGGCAACCTGGTCATTCTCGGGCACAAGCAGGGGTTTTCGACCGTCTACGGGAACCTCGACGATATATGGGTCGGCCTCGGTCAGGTGGTCGAGGCGGGTGAGGTCATCGGCCGTCTCCTGGGGACCCGTCAGACCCGGCTTCATTTCGAGATCCGGTTCGCCGGACGCCACGAGGATCCCCTGCCGTTCCTGCCCCGCCTGCCCTGACCGGGCGGCGACGGCGGACCCTCGCTGGGGTTCCTCCCCCCTGACGCCCCCCGGTCATGCCGAAACCCTCGCCAGATCGCCGAAAGATTAGGAGATGGGCGCGGGTGTGGCACCCTGGAATTGCCTGTGATACACTGGCTCCGTAGCCCAACGCCGTGCGTGCGGTCGGCCATCGATCCAAGGAGTAGCTCATGAAGCGGTTCATTTCCTCGCTGCGTGGTTCCCGTCCCGTCCTGGTCCTGTTGCTTGTCGTCGCGCTGGCCGGCTCGCTTTCGGCGACCAGCACCAACATCACCTACTTCAAATCGCTCGACCTGATCCGCAAGGTGATCGAGATCATCAAATCCGACTATGTCGACGAGAACATCGACGATCAGAAGCTCATTTACGGGGCGATCGAGGGAATGCTCAAAGTGCTCGATGATCCCTACACCCGGTTCATGGAGCCCAAATCGTTCAAAGAAATGCAGGTCGAGACCCAGGGTGAGTTTGGCGGTCTGGGCATCGTCATCACCGTCAAGGGGCGCATGCTGACCGTCATTTCCCCGATCGAGGATACCCCGGCCTTTCGGGCCGGCATCAAGGCCGGGGACATGATCCTCAAAATCGACGGCAAGGACGTCGTCGATATCGCTCTGCACGACGCGGTCAAGCTGTTGCGTGGCCCCGAAGGGTCGAAGGTGACCATCTCCGTTCTGCGCGAAGGCGAGCGGGAACCCAAGGACTATACCCTGATCCGCGAGATCATCAAGATCCCCAGCGTCAAATACTGGGTGATCAAGCCCAACATCGGCTACATCCGGCTGACCCAGTTCATCCAGACCAGCGCCGAGGACCTCGAAAAGGCAATGCTGGCTCTCGAAAAGGCCAAGTGCACCTCGATCATCCTCGATCTGCGCAACAACCCGGGTGGCCTGTTGACAGCAGCGGTCGAGGTCGGCCGCAAGTTCATCCCCAAGGGCGATATCGTCTCCATCAAGGGCCGGGATGGCGAGAAGAACACCTACAGCTCCTTCTTCCAGTCCCATCCGTTGATCCCGCTGATCGTGCTGATCAACGAGGGGTCGGCCTCCGCCTCCGAGATCGTGGCGGGCGCCATCAAGGACAACAAGCGCGGCATCCTGCTCGGCAAGAAGACCTTCGGCAAGGGCTCGGTGCAGACCGTCATCAGCCTCAACGACGGCTCTGCCCTGGCGTTGACCACAGCCCTCTACTATACCCCTTCCGGCATCAATATCCACAAGAAGGGCATCGAGCCCGACATCGAGGTCGAACTGCCCAAACTCAGCGATGAAGAACGCAAGCAAATCCAGAAGCAGATAGAGGAAGAAGAGAAACTGGCCAAGGCGGCCGAGGCTTCCAAGACTGCCGCCATCGCGTCGGGGCCCGTTGATGCCTCGGGCACTGCGCCCCTCGCCACCTCCACCTACCAGCCGAGCGGCCTGATCGAACCGCCTGACAGTTTCACCAAGGGAAGCCTGCAGGAATACGTCATCAACAAATACGACTCCCAAATGCTGCGCGCGGTCGACATCCTCAAGTCGGCCGACCTCTTTTTGCCCCTTCTGAAGAAGGAGAACTGACGGAGGCCTGGCCAGCCCAGGGGCCCCATAGCGCGGAAAGAAACTTTCTTGCGGGGCTATGGGGTCTAATTGGACGGAGGGACAATGCGAGCGAGAGTGAGGACCACGGGACTCGCCAGGAGCGGGGATCGGAAGCCTGCCCGCTGGTGCCGGGGGCCAGCCGCCCGGCGCGGAGTGACCATCATCGAGCTGCTGGTGGTCACCACCATCCTTTCCCTAATGGCGGCGCTGATCTTCCCGACCTACCGGCTGATGCAGCAGCGCGACCGCGAGAACCGTTTGCGCGAGATCCTGACGGAGGTGCGCGCCTCGCGTGATTCCTACAAATCCTACGTTTCTCGCTCCATGTGGGCGAAGATCGAAGCCGCCAACACCAACCAAGGGGTTCGCCAAAAGGCCTTCAAACAGGCGATCGCCTCCGCTTCCGAGCTTGGGTATCTGTTTCCCCTCAATCCGAGCAGTTTCACCAACCCCATCCACGCGCCTGGAGCCTCCTTCACCGTTGCCACCGACCCCAACGATTTGACCGATCCAAACAAAGTGGTGTCGGTCAGCGTGAATCGGCTGTTCTTGCGCCGCATTCCGCCTCATCCGTTCACCGGGTGGAGCCCCTATGCCCGATGGGAGTTCGTCCCGGCGGCGGGGGGGAGCGGTCAGGTCGCCTCGGAAGCCTGGACGGCGGGCATGGTGGGCGTGCAGGACATCCGGTCGGTCGGAGCGGGCCTGGCCATCGACGGGAGCAACACCGATGACTGGTAGGACGAGGGGGGGCGTCACCCTGATCGAACTCCTGGTCGTGGTCACCATTCTGGCCATCCTTTCGCTGTCGCTGGTGCCGACCGCCGAATTGATTACCGTGCGGTTGCTCGAGACCCAGATGCAGGAAAGCCTGAAGGAGATCCGTCGGGCTCTGCGCACGTGGCGGGAGGACTGCGAGGCGGCGGTGGAAAAGGAGGTGCACGACTATCTGGCTCACTTGTTCGGTCCTCCCCGGGCCCCCGAGAAAACGCGCCAGGTCGTCCTGACCATTCCCGATCACCTGTTCTACCCGACCGACATCGGGATGCTGACCAAATCGGGGGTGTTCTCGGTGCCCTATAAAGATCCCAATGGGGCTGATCTAATCGCCACGTTCACACACCGGGCCTATCTCTCGGCGATCCCGGTCAATCCGTTTGTGCAGGGACCGGTCTGGGCCCAATACTACGCGTCGCCGTCTGCCAATACCTCGACATTGTGGGAAGCTGGCCAGATTGTGGGTTCCGCGGGGATCGGCGTTTTCGATGTCGGGGTTCCCACCTCCACCGTCACGATGAAGGGGTTCGTGCAGGCCCTCGACGGGACATTCTACCGAGACTGGTAAAGGAGGACGCATGCTGTTGCGCACGATTGCCCGCGGGGCGGGGCCCCGGCAGGGTTTCACCCTGATCGAACTCATCGTGGTGGTCGCCGTCATCGCCATCCTGGCGGGGTTGGCCGTGCCCTCCTACATGGATACGATCACCGACTCCCGTCGGTCCGTCCTGCGTCAGAACATGGCCAATTTCCGTAAGGTGCTGAACGATTTCAAGGGCGACCACGGCCGGGGCCCTTTTCGGGTTCCGGTGGTGAACGGGGCCACGGTCCTGATGTCCGACCCGAAATCGAACGATGCCGCTCTGGGCTCCGAACTGGTCGGGGGGCCTATCCAGTATGATCAGACTCAGAGTCCGATCGTCCCCTGGCGCCGGAAGAACCTTCAATACCTTCCCAAGCTGCCGGTGCTGGAGGATCCTGATTCCGGGCAAGCCCTGACCTGGAACTACGGTGGAGCGTCCGCGTATTTCTTCGATGATGGAACCCCTGGGCAGTTCGACATCATGGACGAATTCTGGTACATCGACGAGGATCGAAACGGAGTGTTCAACGTCGCCAAGGATCGGATCATGTCCCATAAGCGGGTGGACTTCGGAGCCGGGGATCACGACATCGCCTTCTATGAAAACAAGGCAGGAACGGCTCTCGACTATACCGACGTGACGGTGACCGATCTTTCCGGAATCCCCTATTGACTTCAGAAGCATGACAGGAGGGGGGCGGTTGGCACAGACTGGCCGGCCGTTTCCCCTGCCCCTGAAGATTGGGGTATATTATTCCCCTCAACAAAGTGGTCGGTGCAGCCGATACCCTCTAGGAAGGACTCATTTCAGCCATGGCCCAAGATTTCCTGAAACGCAAACGGATCGGCGAGATCCTCATCGAGATGAAGGCCGTCACCCCGGCCCAGCTCGAAGCCGCCCTCAAGCGCCAGGCCTCGGTGCGCAAGAAGGTCGGCGAACTGCTCGTCGAGGCCAAGGCCATCACCGAGGAAACCCTGTTCCGGGCCCTTTCCACCCAGCACGGCATCGAATTCGTCAATCTCGACGCGGTCGAACTGAACCGTGAACTGATCCGCCAGATTCCCGAGAACCTGATCAAGACCTACCATTTCATTCCCCTGCGGAAAGAGCCGAAATCGCTGACCATCGCGGTGTTCGACCCTTCGAACACCAAGATGTTCGACAGCATCAAGCTGGCGACCGGTTACATGTTCATCAAGTGGGTCCTGGCCATGAAGAGCCAGATCATGCACGTCATCAACGACGTTATCTACCGGCCGCAGAACGTGCTCGAGAACGTCCCTATCGACGATCTCTTGCGCGACGTCAAACTCGAGTTCTCCAAAGACGAAGCTGCGGCGTCGAGCACCTATTACGGGCCCTCCGCTGCCCTCACCGAGGTCAACCTCGAGGAACTGAAGCGGGAATCCGACCAGACGGCGATCGTCACCCTGGTCAACAAGGTCATCCTCGATGCGGTCAAGATGCGGGCTTCCGACATCCACCTCGAGGCGTTCGAGAACTACATCCAGGTCCGCTACCGCATCGACGGCATCCTCTACGACATCATGCCAATCGAAAAGGCGGCCCACCTGGCGCTGATCTCCCGCATCAAGATCATGTCGAATCTCGACATTACCGAACGCTACCTGCCCCAGGACGGCAGCTTCAAACTGCGGGTGAAGAACCAGCAGATCGAGTTTCGTGTCGCCATCCTGCCGTCGATCTACGGGCAGAACTGCACGATCCGCGTCCTCGACTCCGGGCGAGTGAACCTCGAACTGAAAAGCTTGGGCTTCCACGAGACCGAATTGAAAATCTTCGAATACAACATCGGCCGGCCGTGGGGCCTGTGCCTGATCGCTGGGCCCACCGGGTCCGGCAAGACCACCACCCTGTATTCGGCCATCTCGCTGATCAATAGCCGCCAGGTCAAAATCATCACGATCGAAGACCCCGTCGAATTCAAGATTCCCGGCGTGCACCAGATGCAGGTTTTCGAGAACAAGGTCGACCCCAATCGGTCGCTGACCTTCGCCAAGGGCCTGCGCTCGATCTTGCGCCTCGATCCCGACGTCATCCTCGTAGGCGAAATCCGCGACTATGAGACCGCCGAGATCACCGTCAAGGCTGCCCTCACCGGTCACATGGTCTTCTCGACCATCCACGCCAACAGCGCCATCGAGACGGTCAGCCGCCTCGAGAACATCGGTGTCGACCCCTACCTGTTCGCCAGCGCCCTCTGTGTGCTGGTGGGCCAGCGTCTGGTGCGCAAGATCTGCCCCCACTGCAAGGTGCGGGTCGAGACCACCCCCTACATCCTGGCCACGCTGGGGCTCGACTTCGAGACCTACAAGAACCACCCCTTCTACAAGGGGGTGGGCTGCAAGTCCTGCAACAACAGCGGCTTCCGAGATCGCACCGGCCTGTTCGAGGTCATCGAGGTCAACCAGATGCTGAAGGAGTTGATCAGCCAGCGACAGTCGTCGGTGGCCCTGCTCAAGCACCTGCACGAGCAGAAGATCCCGACCATCGCCGAGGCCTGCCTGGCCAAGGTCCTGGAGGGCGAGGTGCCGATCGAGGAATACATCATGGTCAATATGGGTTGAGCGATGGCGCGCAGACGGCAATTCAGTTACGACCTGGTCCTGGATCTCGGCACGTTCGAGATGCGTCTCCTGCGCCTCGAGTCGGCGAACCCGGGGGAGATCCGGCTCAGCAAATGCCTGGCCGTCGAGTCGCCTCGCGAATTCGTGGCCTCCACGTTCATCGAGTTTCCGATCATGGACCCGGTTCCGGTCAGCAAGGCCTTAAAAACCTTGATCACGGAAGGCCGTGTCGATTACGAGAACGCGCTGGTCATGATCCCCGACCATGGTGCGCTGACCAATCTGATGGTGGCGCCCCCCCGGTATTCGAAGAAAGAGACCGAGGAGGCCATCCGGGAGGATTTCGCTCCCATCATGCCTTTGCCCATCGAGAACTGGTACATCGATCACACCATTGTCGGCCCCTGGGAGGAGGAGGAAATCATTGTGGCGATGGCGATCCTCCGCAACAATGTCATTGAACTGGGGGGGCTGCTACAGAAGGCGGGGGTCAACCCGCAGATCGTCGATACCAATTTCTTCAACGTGGCCAATTTGGTCGAATCCTACCTGGTCTCCGACGAATGCAAGGGGAAGAACATCGTTCTGGCCCATCTCGGGAACGAGACCACCTCGATCGGGGTGTTCCGGGACGGCCAGATCCGCACCTTCCTCAACCGCCCGATCGGGGGGTTCGACTTCACCAAACAGATCAGCAAGCACTTCCATGTGCCGGAGTCCGAAGCTGACCAGTTCAAACGCAACGAGATCTTCTTCCTGCCCGAAGCCTCCCCCGAGCAGGAAGGGTTGTACAATTTCACCGTGATCAAGAACGTATTTTCCGTGCTGACGCGCGAGATCTTCAGCGCCATCGAGAGTTTTCTGACCCGGTTCCGCGAGTTCAGCATCCATGAGATCCTCCTATCTGGAGGGGGCGCCAACTTCCAGAACATCGGGGTCATCCTCGGCGCCAACTTCAACACCAAAGTCCGGCCGGTGGCCGATCTTTTCCAGCTCTATGTCAATGGCAGCGTGGTCGAGGCGCACGAACGCAATTCTCTGGCGGCCGCGTGCGGCGCCTTCCTGCGGGAGTAGGCCATGCGCTTCCACTTTGATCTGCTGCCCCAGGAATACAAGAGTTTCCCTCGGGATGTCGTGGGCATCCTGCTGGCGGTCGCGGCCATCGTCCTGTGCGTGTCCTGGATCGGCTCGATGAGCCTCTCCAACGCCTTCCAACTCAAGAAAGCCCAGGACGAGATCGAAAAAGCCGAGCGGGAGTTGGGTGACTTAAACAAGCGGATCGGAGATCTGCAACCCCCGTTGCCGGTCATCAATTCGCTCAAGGCGCGCATCGACTTCCTGAACGCCAACCTCGACACCCCTGCGTCGTCGTGGGTCGATTTCCTGTTCACGTTGGAAAATGCAGTTCCTGAACGGGTTTCCGTGAAAGATTTCAACCCCAAGGACTTCTCCTCCCAGGGAGGGCAGTATACCCTCGAGGGGGAGGCGATCACCATCAACGACGTGCTGGAGTTCATCGGGCGGTTGCAGAGTTCGGGGCGGTTCGGGCAGGATGTTCATCTGGTGCAGACGGCGAACAAGCTCATCGAAGAGCGGGTGGTGGTGGCCTTCACCCTGTCCCTGTCCTACAAGGGGCGCCGGTGAGGACGGAGCGGGGGGAGGAGCACGCATGAAGACCCGGATGCGGTCCATCCTGGAACGGGCCATCAGCTATGGGCTGATCGTGGTTGCCGTGATCGGGTTCATGTATTTCCAGGGTTCCGTCGACAAGAACCAGAAGGCCGCCCTGGCCAAGAAGGGCGCGGATCTTGCTCTGCTCAAGACCAGGATCGAGGAAGGCCAGAAAAATTTCGCCGAACGGCAGAAGCAGATCGAGGGGATCATGAAAACGGTCCAGGCCCGGCAGGCCGAGCTCGAAAATTTCGAGCGACGCCTGGGAAAGTCTGTCGATTACACGCAGTTCATCGATCAGGTGCAACGCAAGGCCCAGAATTTCGGGATCGCCATTCTCAATTCCCAGTGTACCCGGCCCGCTGCCGCTCCCAATGCCCCGCCCACCTATCTCGAGTTCGCCCTCACCATGAATGTAACCGGCGCTTACGAGCAGATGAAGCATTTCCTATGGGATCTGGAGAACTCCATGGGACGGTTGACCAAGGTCAGCAATCTCGTCATCAAGCCTCCCATCTGCGACAAGGAAGGGAGGATGAATCTGACCATCACCTTGAAGACCTACTTCACCCAATAGCGAGGGCGCCCGTGACCAACCAGGAATTCCAGGAATTCTACAAGAAGAACAAGGTCGCCGTGATCGGGGTGCCCATCATCATCGGCATCCTGCTTCTCGACATGCTGGTCCTGAAACCCGGTCGGCGGAAAAAGACGGAAGGGGACCAGCCCGCGGTCACCACCACCCAGGCCGCCGCTCCGGGGACTGTCCAGCCGGGCCCGGCCGTGGATCCCCTGGCGCCGCCGGCCCCGTTGAACGTGCCGATCCTGCCGTCCCTCAAAGCCGAGGTGGAGCGCCGGTTCTTCGGGATGGAGAGCTACCCTTACCCCGCCGGCAAGAACATCTTCCTGCCTCCCATCAAGGGGGAGGGGCCCGTCGCGATCACCCCCCTCGCCCCCGACAAGCCCACCACCCCCGAGATTGTCCAGCGCCCCGAGGTCTCCTTCCATGGCTTTTTCGTCATCGGGTCGGAGCGGGTGGCCATCCTGAAACGGAACGACCGGCTCCTGCTGCTCCGGGCAGGCCATGCCCTGCCGGGCAGTCCCTTCGTTCTGACCCGCAGCCAACCCGATCGGGTGAAGATCGTCGATTCTGAGAACGGGGGGCGGGAATTCGAAGTGCGGATCAGTGACGAACGAACTCGTGTCCAGATGGCCAAG
>CALLCO010000041.1 GCA_937998695.1 Candidatus Ozemibacteraceae bacterium | reverse complement strand
CCGCGGCCCACTTCCGACCTCGTGTCGGTCGGGTCCGCGGAGGATGCGCCATCCTGGCGTCCGCGGCCCACTTCCCCATTCCTGGGGGTCGGCCTCCGGGGCCCGCCGCCGCGGTCAGGCCGCCGGCCTCGCGCGGCCCAGGATGCGGGCGGCGGCGTGGCGCACCATGTCGTTGGGGTCTTGCAGACAGGTCTGGGCCAGGTCCGCCAGGGTGGGCGGGTTCAACTTGGCCAGAGCCTCCAAGGCGTTCATGCGATTGAACCATTCGGCGTCCTTGAGGAAGGGCCGCAGGGCGTCGGCGCCCTCCGGTTGCCCCAGGTCACCCAGGGCATCCAGGCCGAAGAACAGGAGGTTGCGGTTCTCGAGGGCCGCCACCAGCACCGGCAGGAAGGCCCGGTCGCCGATCTGGCCCATGGCCCTGATCAGGCCGATCTTCTGCACGTGCCCCGCCCGACCGAAGGCCTCGATCATCTGGCGCGGCGCCAGCCGCCCGACCTTGCTCAGGCTCTCGATCGCCGCCGCCCGCACCTGGACGGAAGCGTCGGTCAGGGCGGTGATCAGAGGCGGGATCGCCTCGACGGCCTTGGCCTGGCCGAGGGCTTCCACCACCTTCTTGCGCAGGAACCACTCCCGATGGCCGAGGTGCCGGGTCAGCGCCTCGACCGCCGGCGGGGTGCCGATCCGGCCCAGGCCCTTGGTACAGAACAGACCCAACGCGCAGGGGTCGCTGGCCAGCGTCTGGCTGAACACCTCGAGCGCAGCCGGCGCCCCCGTCTCGGCCAGGAATTTCAACACCCAGGCCTTGCGGGCCTGGTCGAGGCGCGGAAACCGTTCGAGCAGGCGGGGCACCAGAAAACCCGACAGCCCCTCCAGGATCCGGATGGAGGAGGAGACCTGCACCTCATCGCGGGCGGTCAGGAAGAACTCGAGAATGGCCTCCCGGGCTTCGGGGCGATCGATGCGGGCGAGGGCCCGCAGGGCCGCCAGGACGGTCGGGGTCGGCCGCTCGCTCAGGGCCTTGACCAGCGGCGGCACGGCCTCGGCCACCTGCAGGTCGGCGAGCACGACCGACGCCCACAGGAACCGCTCGGCCTGCCCATTGCCCAGTTCGGCCAGCAGCAGGGGCAGACCGGGTTCGCGCAGCGGCCCCCGGAAGAGGTCGGCCACCAGGTTCTTGGCCACGACGTTGGGCGACTCGAAGACCCGCACCAGCACCGGAAGGGTCTGGTCGGGGCGGGCCCGCACCTCGGGCAGCACCGTCGCCGCGAACGTGTCCGGCTGACCGAAGGCCCGCTCGAGTAGCTCGACGAAGCCGGGGCCCCCGTTGACCGGGGATCCGGTGGCTTTCTGCGGGGCGGGTTCGGTCATGGCGTCGCGGTGCTCAGTTGGTGACTTTGGGCGGGGCCTCGAATTTCTCGATGACGAACGGCTCTCGGCCGACGCACACGTCGTCGACCCAGAACTCGAAGACGTACTTCCCCGGGGCGGGGAAGACGAACCCGTTGAGCACGATCATCGAGCGCGCGATCAAGCCCGGCTGCCCCTGGATGACGGCGGTCGGATTAACCCGCGGCACCGTCACCCCCTCGGGCGGCACGATGTTCAGCGTCACCTGGAACTTGCCGGTGATCTCACCCCATTCGAGGAACAGGCAGAACTTGGGGAACATCAGGGGGAAATCCTGGACGAAGAGGCGTGCCCCCAGCACACCCATCAGACTGACCCGGCCGCCGGTCTCCTGGCGGATGTCTTCGCAGAACAGCACACACTTGTATTTCTGGTCGCTCATGGGGGGAACCATCCGATCGTTTCAGAGTGGGGCCGAGGTCGGCCGGACCGCCACGCGGTCCGTGGGGAGAGGATAAGCCACCCGCCCCCGCCGGTCAACCCCCTCCCGCGGAAGGGGGCGGCCCGTGGGGCGGGGCGCGGTGACGACGGCCATCGAGGAAGGACTGGAGGATCAGCGAGGCGGAAACCGCATCGCGCAGGTCGCGTCGCCGCTCGCGCCGCAGGCCGGCCTCGATCAGGCTGGCCTCGGCGAGCCGGGTGGTGAACCGCTCGTCGACCAGTTCGACGGGCACGGTCAGCAACGGCCGCAAGCGGTCGAGGAAGGCCGTCACCAGGCGGCAGTTGTCGTTCTCGGTACCGTTCAGCGAGACCGGCCAGCCCACCACCACGCCCTCGGCCTCCTCGGCCGCCACCAGGGCGGCGACCTGGGCGGGGGCTTCCTTCCCGGCCGGGATCACCGAATGGGGGCTGGCCGCGATCTCGAGCCGGTCGCAGGTGGCGACGCCGATCCGCTTGGTGCCGACATCGAGCGCGACATACTTCATAGTCTCACGTTCCTTGGCCGGGGCGCCCATCTTCCAGCGGGGACGGCACCGACCAGGGAAAGGGGCCCACCCATCCAGGAACCGGGCAGATGCACGCAGGTTGGCACAGAGCCTGTTGCACGAATCGGTTTTTTGCTCGTCGTGTACATAGTGCGCGTCGTGTCCATAGTTTCCCTGATTCGGTCGGCATCTCCGAGTGGACGGCACATGAAAACAGGCTGTTTGGGGAGTTCGCGCAACAGGCTCCCCAGCGCGGGAAAAGCCGGTGATCCGCGGGGAGAGGCATTGCCCCCGCTGGGGGTCCACGCCCGACGCCCCCCGCCTAGCCATCGGCCCTCACCAAGACCTCGCCGTTCACCTAGGGATCGCCCCCCCGCCTTCCGGTCTGCGGCGGTCAGAGCTCCCCGTACGCTCACGCGTGGCGGCAATGCCGCACGCCCGTCGTTGAGCCGCGGCCCGGCCGCCACAGGTTCCCGCCCGCTCACGCGTGGAGAGCGGCGCGCAGCAGTTCCTCGCCCTTGGCCAGCGCAGCGTCGATCTTGCCGGGTTCCTTGCCGCCGGCGGTGGCCATGTCGGGGCGACCGCCGCCGCCGCCGCCCGCCACCTTGGCAATCTCGCGGATGAGAGTGCCGGCGTTGACCCCGCGCGGCACCACGTCTTTCCCGACCTTGAGGACGAAGTTGGCCTTCTCGCCGCCGCCCGCCAGCAGGGCCACCCCGTTGGGCTGGTTGGCCAGCAGGTCATCGGCGATCTGCTTCATCTCGTCGACGGTCAGCCCGTCGACGCGGGCCACGACGGCCTTGACGTCGCCGAAGGCTCGCACCTGCGAGCGCAGCTGCTCGAGCCGCCCCCGCACGTCGTTCTGCCGCAGGGCCTCGAGGTCCTTGCGCAGCTCCTTCAGCTCGTCGAACAACTTAGCGGCCCGCGCCGCCAGGGCCTTGGGCTCGCACTCGAACAGGCGGGCCAGGTCGTGCTCCTCCTGTTCGACGGCGCGCAGCCGCTCGAGCACCGCCTCGCCGGTGATGGCCTCGATGCGCCGCACCCCGGCCGCGATCGACGATTCCGAGACGATGCGGAAGAGGCCGATCTGACCCGACGAGGCGACGTGCGTGCCGCCGCACAGTTCCTTCGAATAGTCGCCGACCCGGATGACCCGCACTCGGTCGCCGTATTTCTCGCCGAACAGGGCCATCGCCCCGCTCTTGACGGCCTCGTCGTAGGCCAGCTCCTGCACCTGCACCGGCAGGTTCTCGAGGATACGCTCGTTGACGCGGTTCTCGATGGCCGCCAGCGTATCGGCCGGGATGGCCTGGAAGTGGGAAAAGTCGAAGCGCAGCCGGTCGGGGGCGACCAGCGAGCCGGCCTGCTTGACGTGCTCGCCGAGGAACTCGCGCAGGGCCTTGTGTAGCAGGTGGGTGGCGGTATGGTTGCGCATGGTGGGCTGGCGCCACCGCCGCTCGACCTCGAGCCGCACCCGGGCCCCGGGGCCGAACCGGCCCTGATCGGCCCAGCGGCCGAGGTGCAGCCAGACCTCGCCGTGCTTCTCGGTGGTGGCCACCTCGAAGGAACCGCCCGGCCCCGTGATCAGGCCGACATCGCCGACCTGGCCGCCGCTGGCGGCGTAGAACGGGGTGGCGTCGGTGATGACGATCGACGGCTTGTCGCCTTCCCCCGCGAATACCTTGACCACCGTCGCCTCGGCCCCGAGGGTCTCATAGCCGAGGAAGCGCGTCGGCGCCACCCCGGCCAGGTCGAGCGATTTGAAGGCGTCGGCCGACACCGCGGCCAGCAGGCTGGCCCGGCCCCGGGCCCGCTGCTTTTCGATCTCGGCCTCGAAGCCGGCCATGTCGACGCTCAGCCGTTTTTCGGCGGCCATCAGCGCGGTCAGGTCAACGGGGAAGCCGTAGGTGTCGTAGAGCTTGAAGGCCTCGGCGCCGGGAATGACCCCACCGGCGGGCATACCCTCGACCAGCTTGGCGAACAGCTTGAGCCCGCGGTCGAGGGTGCGGCCGAAGCTGTCCTCCTCCTCGCGCAGGATGGCCATGATGCGGGGCGGGTCGCGCCGCAACTCGGGGAAGGCGTCGCCGAGCGTCTCGACCACCACCGGCACCAGCCGGCTGAAGAAGCCGTCGGGGGCGTTCAGCATCTGGCGCCCGTAGCGCACCGCCCGCCGCAGGATGCGCCGCAGCACGTAGTTGCGGCCCAGGTTGCCCGGCACCGCCCCGTCGGTCAGGGCGAAGGTCAGCGTGCGGATGTGATCGGCGATGACCCGGTAGGCGGTGTCGACGTTGTCGGCATCGTCGGCGCCGAGACGGCCGGCGTAGGGGCGGGCCCCCGTCTCCCGCCGGATGGCCTCGAACAGCGGGGTGAAGAGGTCGGTGTCGTAGTTTGACATCTTGCCCTGCAACACCGAGGCCAGCCGCTCGAGCCCCATGCCGGTATCGACGTGCTTGGCCGGCAGCGGGTCGAGGCTGCCGTCCTCCTTGCGGTTGAACTGGATGAACACGTTGTTCCAGATCTCGATGACGTTGGGGTCGCCGGTATTGACCAGGGCGGCGGCGTGGCGCCCGCCGATCCGGTCGTAATGGATCTCGCTGCACGGGCCGCAGGGGCCGGTGGCGCCCATCTCCCAGAAGTTGTCCTTCATGGTGCCGGGAAGCACCCGGTCAGGGGGAAGATAGCGCAACCAGAGCTGGCGGGTCTCCTCGTCGACGGCCAGCCCCTGCCCGGGCTCGCCCTCGAAATACGTCGCGTAGAGACGGTCGGCCGGAATCTTGTAGACCTTGGTCAGCAGCTCCCAGGCCCATTCGATGGCCTCGGCCTTGAAGTAGTCGCCGAAACTCCAGTTGCCCAGCATCTCGAAGAAGGTGTGGTGGTAGGTGTCACGGCCGACGTCCTCGAGATCGTTGTGCTTGCCCCCCGCCCGGATGCATTTTTGGCTGTTGGCCGCCCGGCGCAACCGCCCCATGGGACTGTGGGGGTCGACCTGACCGAGAAAGATCGGTTTGAACTGGTTCATCCCGGCGTTGGCGAACAACAGCGTGGGGTCGTCCTGTGGGACGACGGGCGAGCTGGGCACGAAGGTGTGCCCCTTCCCCTGAAAGAACTCGATGAAGGTGCGGCGAACGGTGGCGGTATCCATGGATGACTCCTCGGGAGGGGGCCCTTTCACTCGTATTTGGCGTTGAGGACCCGGGAATAGATCCGTGTGACGAACACGCGGTCCTTGATCGGTTTGCCGGAACTGTCGAACATCTCGTGCATGCTCAGCTGCACCTCGACCCCGCGCACCTTGGCCAGGTCGCGCAAGCCGTTGGGGGCCGGGTTCGACGGGTGGTAGTAATGGGGGGCGAGGTAGGCGCGGTAGTCGGCCATGGACTCTCCCACCCCGCGGTTGCGGAAGATGGTGCCGTCGGTTCCCCAGACTTTGAGGAAGCCCATCTGCTTGGTGATGACGGCTTTCTTCAGCCCGCCCTTCTCTTGACGGTAGATATACTTCTCGCGGGTCGGCGAGTCTTGATGGGCGGCCGGTCCATCGTAACTCCAGGTGACGGTCGTGAAGCCCTCGCCGGACCGATGGGGCACCTCGATCTCCATCGAGAAGAACAGGGCGTTCTCGTCGTCGAACAGATTGTCGCGGAACAGGGTGTCGAGCGAGATCAGCCGCGTCATCTCGCGCAGGTCGCGCTCCATCAGCATCAGGAAGTTGCGGGCCTCGTGCAGGGTGTCGAGCGAGGTGCGCTGGCGCTCCATGCTGGTGAAGGTGCGGCTGAGGAAGGTGTAGCCAATGCCCAGGACGATGCCGAAGATCAGCAGGGCCACGAGCACTTCGATCAGCGTGGTGGCCGTCCGCCGACGACGGGAACGGGAGTGGATGGCGCTCATCATTTGGGGCCTCCGGTGGGGAGGGATGGGGTGAAGGTGGCATTCAAGCCGGCCCCCAGGGTCTCGTCGGCCACCAGGGCCGCCAGCTCGAACCTCTTCTCGCGCGCCTGCGGGCCCATGACCTTTTCGATGAACTTCACGGTGACCCGGATGCGGATCCGCCGCTTCTGCAGTTCGTAATCGGGCTCACTGGGCGATGGATC
This sequence comes from Candidatus Ozemibacteraceae bacterium, assembly GCA_937998695.1. Classification (GTDB taxonomy): domain Bacteria; phylum Muiribacteriota; class Ozemobacteria; order Ozemobacterales; family Ozemobacteraceae; genus Ozemobacter. Next base: position 4,246 of record CALLCO010000041.1, on the reverse strand, counting down.
GACATTGGGATAGAACGAGAGGGCCGCTTCGCGGGCATATTCGACGCCCGGGGTGTTCCATACCCCGTTCAGCTCGAGGGGAAACTTGTATTCGCCGAAGGGGCCGTCGACCGGATCGGGGGCGGCCCCCTCGATCAGCGAGCGCAGTTGCACGAACGGACGACTCTTCAGTTCCTCGATCTTCTGCAAGGCGAGATTGGAGGCGACGACCTCGTTGATGCTCTTGTAGGTGACTTTTTCCGACACCCCGAACAACAAAATGAGAGGCAGCATGACCAGCGAGGCGATCGACAGGGCGACCAGGATCTCGACCAGCGTGATGCCGTCCCGTCGCCCCCCTGGAAATGCCATGGTCAAGCGAAAGTGCCGGGGGGGTAAACTCCGTCCCCCGATCGGTCGATAGGACGTATGAAGAAATCGTCCATCGCACGAGGAACCCATCATGAAGATCGATCGCAAACATCTCGGACTCATCGTGGCCTCATTCATCGCCCTGTCCTTCAACAGTCACTTCGCGCAAGCCGCCAGGAAGACCCAGGACATCCTGCAACCCGCCAAGGTCTTCGCCTACAAGCGGGCCGGGGAGGTCTACCTGCCGGTGCGCCCCGAAGCCCCGGCGGCCGTGGTGGTCAAGAAGACCGGCGTCCAGATGGACCGCCGGAACGTCTACATCGGCGGCTACGTGGTCAACACCTCGGAGAAGGAGATCCCGCACGTGCGGATCTTCCCCACCTTCGTCAGTCCGCCGGGCAACGCCTCCCAGCTGTCGGACAAGCTCAATCACGACGAGCTGAACCTGCGGCCCAAGGAAACCCGCCGCTTCGTCATCATGCGCCCCATCTCGGAGCTCAAGCCCCTGCTCGAGCAGAACGTCCCCATCGCCGAGAACTGCATCCTCAATTGCCGGGAGTTGTAGCATCGAGTTTTTCGATCTCGGCCATTGCCGCGTCCCACTGGGCCCCCTCCTCGGAGGGGGCCTTCTCCTTGAGGAGACGGAACGCGTTGAGGTAGGCGTCTTTCGCCTTCTTCTTCATGTTCTTGCGGGTATAGATGTCGCCGAGGTTCTGGAAGGCGAAGATCAGGATGTCGAGGTTTTCCGATTTGGCCCCGTGCTTGACCAGTTCTTCGTTGAGCAGGCTTTCGAGTTTCATGATGCCGAGGTTGTCGGAATTCTCGAGGGCGAACACCGCCTCTTTCAGGTTCTGCGCGGTGGGGGTCGACCGCCGGCGTTCGAATTCGGCCTTCTCGTTCTCTTTTTCGCGCGCGAGCTGCCGGGCGGTCTCGTATTTCTGGAAGGCGTAGAGCCGCCGCTTCTCGCGGAAATTCTCGGCCTTGATGGCCGGCGGCGCCACCGCGCCAGGCGCCAGGTCGAGGTCGCGCCATTCCTCTTCGGCGATGACATCGATCGGCTTGGGCCGAATGAACCGGGAGGGCTTCAGGAAGGAAAACCACCCGCCGTCCTTGGCGGCCCCGCTGCCCGGGCCGGCACTCGGGTCGATGGTGCCGGGCCCCGTGCCGAAATGCAGGACGGCTACCAGGACGAGAGCGAGGACGCCGACCCCGGCGCCCAGAATGGAGGGGCTCTTCCACCATGGCGTCTCTGGGGCCGACTCAGGCTTGCGGCGAGGGTACAGCGGCTTAACCATGGAACCTTCCTGCGAGGCGCCGGAAACCGACGCCGGACTGGGTGGGAATATCCGGTCCCGACCCTCCACATGGTAGCAGAGGGGAAGACAATTGTCCACGGACCCCCTCGTGGCGATTTTCCCACACTGAGGTCGGAAGCCGGTTCCTCGTCCTCCGTCACCGATGAATGTGTGGTTTCCCCCCCTTGCTCCCCAGAGGCCACGAGAGCCGCGACAGGACATGCCCCCAAATTCGACGTTGCCAAAGGACCAGGCAATCCTCTCCTTGACCTGGGAACACCGTCCCCTTGCCCGAAACCCTGCGCTAGCGCGTGGCCGATCTCGGGGTTGCACCCCCTGAAGCGGCATGGTATAGGTACATGTCCCCCACTAAAATTCTGGGAGATCGATTTGATCACGTTGTCCACCATCCGCCAGACCTACGATCGTTGCAGCTCGTTCTACGACTTGTTCTTCAAGCCTTGGCTCGAATTCGGCCGGCGACAGGCCATCGAAAATCTGCGCCCTAAACCGGGGCAGACGGTCCTGGAGATCGGCGTCGGAACCGGCCTAAGCCTCGAGTTCTACCCCCCCGATGTCCGGGTGGTCGCGTTCGACTACAGCCACGGCATGCTCACCGAGTCGAAAGGCAAGGTCGCCTCGGAAGCCCCCTGCCCCGTCGACCTCTTACAGATGGACGTCCAGGCCATGGCCTTCCCGGATGGTTCCTTCGACCGGATCATGGCAGCCTACGTCCTGACCGTCGTCCCCGACATCCATCAGGCCATGCGGGAGATCCTGCGGGTGGCGCGCCCGGGCGCCCGCGTGGTGCTCATCAACCACTTGACGCGGCGCAGCGGACTCCTGGCCTGGGTCGAGAACCTGTTCCACCCGGTCTTCGCGCGGCTGGGCCTGTTCACCCTCGACCGCGATCTCCTGTCGATCCTGGAGTCCTACGGGGTGGAAGAACTGCAGACCGAGCCCACCTCCTGGTTGGGCCTCCATCACGTGATCGCCTTCACGGTTCCGACCACGGGTTCCGACGGTGCGGCCTCCGGCCGCCACCCCGTCATCCGTTGATTTGAGAGGAGGGGCCCCGCGCCTCCGACCGTCCCCCATTTCCACCTCAGAGTCGTCGGTATCCAGCGACCCACCGTACCATCCGAATCCCTGTCGATGACACCGCCCTGGCGGTGTATTCCATCATCAGACCGGACTTTTTCCCCCCCCGGTCCCATTTCAATGGAGTTGTGCTCTGTGACCAAACCTTTTTCCATTCCCCATCCCCTCAACCCGGAGGACGCCAACCGGCTGTTCCTCCAGATCAAGCAGGCGCTCCTGAAGAACCTGCAGGTCCTCAACCCCGTCCTCAAGAAGAAGTTCGGGAAGCTCCGTACCTGGAAGCTCTTCCGTTCTGACGTCGCCTTCGAGGACAAAGGCGAAGTCATCGACCTGGTCTTCGAACTGGGCAAGGAAAGCCCGCAGCGCTACCTGCTGGTCGACCTGTCGGTGCCGTGCCTGGGCAAGGGGCAGAAATTCACGCTCGACGCCAAGGCGGCCCTGTTCCATGAAGAGTTCGGCATCGCAACTTCCCGCATCAAGAAGGCGATCCTGCTCATCAAGAAGGGCAACGAATCGGTCTCGTTCGGCTCGTCGCGCCTGCAGGTCCCCATCCTCGAACTGTCGCTGCAGCGCCTCTTCGGCAGCGGTTCGGCCGCCGACGAGGACGATGAGGAAGGCGAGGGCACGGGCGCCGGCGCTTCCCGCCAGACCGCCCTTCCCAAAGACCTTTTGCTCTCGCTGAAGGAAGCCATTGTCCACGAAGCCTTGTCGACCATGCACAAACGCCGCAACAAGTACGTGCGGCGCGGGCTGTGGCGTTGGCTGGAACGCGAGATCCTCGATCCCAACGTCCATTTCTTCCTGATCATCTTGTCGAGTATCTACCAGGGCAAGACGAGCGAGGTGCTGAGCCGTTCGTTCAAAGAGCTCGAACAGTTCACCAAACAGCCCGACCAGGTGATCGAACGCCTCTTCTCGGATGAAACGGGGCTCGCCCCCGAAATCGTCAAGTCGGCCGACCGGCATCGCAAAGCGCTGCAGAAGTTCCTCGAGTGCTTCGCCGCCACCCCGCCCTACGAGTATCTGCGCAGCCTCTTCCTCAAGGAGTTCCGCAGCACCCGCGACAGCCAGAAGGCCCGCCTGGCGGTGTTCGACACCCTGCGCGAATTGCTGACCCGCTGCGGGTTCATTGGCGAAAAAGAGGTCCAGTATCCGCTCGAGATCCTCGACGAGCTCGGCATCTTCCAGGGCCTGATGATGGGCAACTACGCCGAGCTGCGGGTCGAGAACGCCCTCAAGAAACTGCAGCAACTGGTCCCCGACCGCACCTGGACCGCCGAGGAAGTCTACAAACTGCGCGACGAACTGGCCCATCTGCTCCATCTGCCGCCAGACGAGTTCAACCTCAACGCCTTCCTGCCCCAGACGTTCAGCCAAGGCGAAGCCCAGAAGGGAAGAGGCGCCCGCCCCGGGGCCGGGGACGGCCGCACCCGCACCAGCGAACACGACTTCGGCGGGTTCGAGGAAGGGGGCGTCCCGGCCGCCGCGATCGCCGCCCG
>CALLCO010000040.1 GCA_937998695.1 Candidatus Ozemibacteraceae bacterium | reverse complement strand
CGTCCAGTTCCACCACATGTCTCGGCAGTCTCAGAACGCCACCCTCGGGCTCGAGCAGCGCGAGGTGGCCCACCAGATGGTCGAACTGGCCATGGAGGAGGCGTTCACCCGCCTGCAACGGGAGACCCTCGACGGCAAGAGCGCCGGGGCCGGCTGGCTGATCCGTCGCGAGGCGAAAGCGTTTCCCCTGCCGCTTCCCTACGCGAGCAAGAAGATCCTCGACCTGTGCCGCAGTGGCCAGGATCCGGTGATCGAGGCCGACGCCACCATCGTGATGAGCGATTTCCGCAACGTCGACAGCCGGGGCAACAAATACTACGGTTCGGAAGGGGTCGGCTCGGTCAGGCTTTCCGTCCGCCTCTGGATCACGTCCGCCGCCAAGAACAAGGGCCGCACCCCGTATGCCGAGCTGATCCGGATGCACGACTACAAGGTGGTCTCGGTGCGCACCGCCCGCGACAACGCCACCGAGCGGGCCGCCTACGCGCAGAACTTCCCCCTCGATTACGCCCTGCTCGTCCGCAAGGGGTTCGAGGAGTTCAACAACGCCCCCTTCGGCCGGAACCTCGACAACAACCAGACCAGGCTGGTCATCAAACAGAGCGGGTCCCCTGAAACCATGGGCAAAGTGGTGATCGGCGGGACCGGCTCCGACAAGTTCGTCTTCCTCAACGTGCACGAGAAGTTCTGGAAGGAGGACGGTTCCGGGCTGGTCCCCAAACCGCCCGAGCCGACCTTCAAGGTCACGTTCGACGATTGCCTGATCCTGTTTCCCAAGATCAAGGACATGATCGACCAGAAGATCGACCAGATCATGTCCGACCTCAATCAGCAGTCCCAGCAATCCGGCGCGACTCCCCCCGACCGGGCGACCGTCGAGCAGCAGATCTACCAGAGCCTCCGCCAGGCCCTCTACGGGCTTTTCACCTTTCGGCATCTACCCGTGGTGCGGGACAGCTATAGCGGTCCCGACCTCCAGGAAGAACAGAGAATCATCAACCTGATCGCCGCGCGGGAAAACGGCCCCGGGGCGAACACCGAGCGGGGGATCGAGATCATCGGCCCCGATCTGGCCGCGTTCACCGCCTGCCCACCCGACCAATTGCTCGAGGGGGACATCCGGTCCCGGTTTCTCAAGCGGGTCGACTTCCACATTGAGGGTACCCCCAACGACGCGATCGATGCGGCGACGATCGAGAACATGAAAAAGGAGACCAGCGTCTATTGCGTCGAGACCACCGACGACGCGGGGGCGGGCGGGGCCCTGGCCGACCGCCAGAAGCTGGTCGAAGGGTTGCGGACCCTCTCAGGGAAATATTCCAAAGATTTCTTTTCCCGGTTGGTGGCATCCTTCCCCTACAAATTGGGGGTCACGGAATCCACCACGCCTGGGTTCAAGACCCTCAATTTCCGCAACATCTCGGGGGCGGCCGTCCCGCTGGAGACATCGGGTGATTCGGGCGTCCAGCCCTTCTCCCACGTCAACCTGCGCGGCAAGCGGATGGAAACCACCGAGATCCTCGAGCAGGTCGACATCATCGACCCCGACAAGGGCACGATCAACCTGAACGGGTATGCCGACGTCCAGGGTGACGTGACCATCGGCCAGGTCGGGCAGACCCTCAAGATCAACGGCCAGGGCGGCATCTTCTCGGCCAAGGGCAGCATCATCATCAACGCCAACCTCGAGAAGGGAAGCGACGAGGCGTTCTGTGTCTTCTTCACCCGGGTCGGCAACATCACCGTCAATGCCGAGCGGGTCGAGGCCTCGCTCGTCGCCATGGGCGGCGGGATGGGCCGCATCGTCTTCACCAAGCCCGTCACCGTGAAGGGGGCGGTCGTGGCCGAATTCCTCGGCCTGGCGAATTGGGCCAAGGGCGAGCACACCTTCACCTACGACCCGATCCTCAAATCGCGCAACCCCGCCACCGACATCTACGTGGTCAACCTCGGGCTGCCCATCACTTTCCAGCGTCTGGTCGACGGCCGTCTATGACCCGCCGGCGCGCCTTCTCTCTGGTCGAGATCCTGATCGCCTGCTTCCTGCTGGCCGTCGTGTTGCTGACCCTGCTCTGGATGAACCGGCATTCCCACATCAGCTCGATGGACGCCTACTACGAGGGCATCGCCATGTCGGTGGCCCGCGAGCCGCTGGAAATCTTCCGGGGCATGGGCTACGCCTGGGTCGATCTCTATCGGCAGGGCAAGGCCGATCTCACGGATTCGCCCCTGCTGAAGGCCTGCCCGCCGGGGGAATGGTTCGACCTGGCCGACGCCGAACCCGGGCTGTATCCCTCCGAGGCAGCCGATCTCAAGCGCCGCATCACCGTCACCCCCGCCGACGCCGAGGGGGTGAAGGGGTTCGCGATCACCGTCGAGATCGCCCCTTCCCGGCAGACCCGCGTGGATACCTGGTTGAGCCGCGATCTCGTCACGCTCAAATCGTACGTCACGGAGAAGAAATGAGCCGCGCCATCCGACTCCTGGGATGGGGAAAGTGGACCGCGGGCGCCCCGGATGGCGCTCCGCCGCGGACCCGGGGTCTCACCCTGATCGAGTTGATGCTGGTGCTGCTCTGCCTGTTCCTGCTGCTGAACCCTGCGTTTCGCATCCTGCGCTCGGGAACCCAATCGTCGCTCAAGGGCATGATGCAGATCGGCACCACCCTCGAGGCCCGCAACGTGCTGCGACAGGTGGTCAGCGACCTGCGGGCGTCGGTGTACAAGGTCGACGGCACCCAGCAACTCAAGATCTCCTGGGCCACCCTCTTGCAGGTGACCGGAGCCCTGCCCGAACCGGGGTATTCGTTCCTGGCCTTCCCCTTCACCGATTCGGTCGAAGCCGCCCTCGACAAGAGCGGAGCGGGCATGGCCTGGCGCAACGCCTCGCTCATCACCTACCGGGTCGAAAAGCACCCGACCCGACCGTTCATGCGGCAACTGGTGCGGGTGGAAGAATTCCATCCCAGCCATCCCGCCTTTTCGCGGTATCCCGATGGCAAGCGGGAGTCAGTGTTGAGCGACCACGTCAACCTGTTCGAGATCAAGCCGATGGTGATCTCCTCGAGCGGCAAATCGCTGGTCGCCTTCCGGATCTACCTGCAGCTGGTCGATTTCATGCCCGGCCGCGAGACCACCGTGTCGGTGGGCAGCAGCAACCTGACCCGACCGCGGGAGGGCGCCATCGCCGACTATTTCGAGATCGTGGTCTCGGAGTTCTACCGGGCCATGCGGCACAAGGCGAAGTTCAATCCCAACTGGCAGAACGGCATCCATGGCCCCCGAGGATGATCTCAATCCGGCGATGGTACACAGACCACGGCCATCCGGTTCGCCGATCCGCCATCCAGGCCATGGCTTCTCTCCGTGCCATCCCGCCCCGCTGGCTTTTCCTTCCTCGATCGTGGCCCGCCGCCGCAGGCCGAGGATGAACCCTGCCCATCCACACCCCCGATGACGTATCACTGGCGAGGTGCGGTGTGGCTCCTCCTGATCCTGGCGATCGGCCGCTGGAGCATGGTGGCGATAGATGCGCACCGGTATTTCCAGGCCACGAATCGGGTCAGCTCCGACCTGAAGGCTTCCACCCCCATCCTTGATGTCGCGGCGGCCAGTGTGTTTTTCGGCATCGTCTTCCTGGCCACCGCTGCCCTGGCGCGCCAACGCGAAGCCGCCTCTCCTTCCCTCCTCCGTCTGGCGCTGACCCACCTCGTGGCCGGGGGGCTGTTTGTCCTGCTCGTGGCGTGTTCTGCCCAGGTAGGGACGGTCCACGCCCTATCATGGTGGATGCTAGGGAAACTGCCGACCGACTCCCTTCTGGGGCTCTTGTTCCTGCGCGTAGCAGACCCACCCTGGGGGGTGGTGGCTTTCGCCGCAGTCCTCTTCGCTCTCCCGGCGTGCTCCCGTTGGCCCCAGAGTCGCCTCTGGCTCCTCCCACTGGGGTGGCTGGGGCTGGCGATCACGGGCCCGCTCCTGAGTCCGACCCCAACCCTAGCCGCCTTGTTCCGCTGGTCGGTGTTGCTCGTGGGGTTGATGAGCTGGATCTGCCGTCCCGGGGCCCTGCCGTGGTGGGGACAGGCCGCCCCGGCCCTGCTGGGAGCGATTTCCTTGCTCAACCCCACCTGTCGCGAACCGGGGACCATGCTACTGATCGCGCAGTTGGGAGTGGTCAACCTCGGGGTGATGAGCATGGTGCATCTGCTGCAGCCAGCTCCCGACCGGTCGTGGTCGTTATCCTGGCTCGTGCCGTTCCTGACGCTGGGGCTGGCCGCCTCTGTTCCGCCGATCCATACGCATCTGGTCAACTTCCTGTTCACCCTGACCGCCCTTCCCATCTTACCCCTGCCGGAGGCGACGGTCATTCTGGGAACGTGGTGGCTGGCCCATCGGTGGCCTCGACCGGCGGTGCAACGAGGGGTGAGCTTGGCGGCGTCTGTCTATGTGGTGGTCACGCTGGTTGATCTCCAGGTCTTCCGCCTGATGGGGATACGGCTGACTTTGAGCCTCCTCGATTTTGCTGGGCACCTGACCATCGCCTTCGCCTCGATCCGACCGTATCTAACCCTGCCCACGCTCGGCATCGCCGGGGGAGTGGTCGCGCTCAGCCAGGATTGGTCCTCTCAACCCCCGGTGGTGGGATCCGCTGCCCCCAGACGACGGGCCGGGATTCTGATGGCCAGCGTGGGACTGATCGCCATGGCGGCCTGTTTCCATCCGGCACCGGGCACGTATCTTTCTCCCGTTTGGTGGGAGGTGGGTGGTGGTCTGCTGGCGAAACTGGCCGCATGGAAAAGTACACCCTTACCTCCCGAGCAGATCCTGCGCGATCTGAACGCGGTCCTTCCCTTCCCCGACCTTCCCCCCGCCTCTCGCACCCCCACGGGACACAATCTGCTTCTCGTGATGTGCGAGTCCATGCACACCCGCTACCTGTCGCTCTATGGTGCTCCCTTCTCCACCCAAACCGCCCTGGCGGCCTTCAAGACGCGTATGCGCCTATTCAGCCGGATCCACTGCAATTTTCCCTCAACCGAGAATGCCAATTTCGCCGTCCTCAACGGCCTGCATCCTCCGGTGGAATCAATCGGGGATCTGGCGCCCCAATTGGCGTGCCCGTCACTCATCCGGGTGTTGGCCGACGCGGGATACCAGGTCAGCTACTTCTACCCGGGTGACCGCCGATATCGCAACTTTGCGGATTGGTTGTCATTCCAGCCCCTGGCGTACTGGTACGATCGGTACACCCTTCCCGACCGGGAGAAATGGGGGGAGACCGGATGGGGCATTGACGAACGTGGCATGCGGCAGGCCATCACCGCGCATATCCGGGCACACCATGCCCGCCACGAGCGTTTTGCCGTCATCTACAGCAGTCTCACCCCTCACCATCCGTTTCCTCTCCTCGATCCGGCCTACCGCGTGTTCGTGCCAACCGTGGAGGAAATCACCGCCGGTCGGGATCTCCGTCCTCGGTACCTCAACCAATTGTTGTTCATCGACGAAGTGTTCGCCGGCTTGCTGAGGGATCTTCAAACGGAAGGGCTGCTCGACTCGACCCTGGTCGTCTTCATTGCCGACCATGGCGAATCCCTTTTCGAGGAGGGACGCCCGGGGGGGCATGGGTTCCTGCTCACCCCCGATATGACCAATGTGTTCTGTGCCATGCTCGAACCTGGGCGCTCGGCCTTCCTGCGAGATGAAACCCTGGGCTCACAGGTGGACCTGATGCCGACCATTCTCGATGCCCTCGGCCTCCCCATGCCGCCCGGGCACCCGTATCAGGGCCGGTCGCTGCTCGGTTCCCGCAGCGCGCATCCACTGGTCCTCTCCTCGCACCAGGACCGGGCCCTGGTCACGGCCGATCATTTCGTGCGATTGCCGGAACAGGGATGGCCCGAATGGTATCCCGTGCGACGAACCGATCGTCCCGAGCCCCCGGATTTCGAACTGTCGCCGCGACCATTGGCGGGTGGAGAACCGACAGCCACATGGAAACAGGTCATCAAGACCTTCGAAGAGCGCCAGCGCGAGTTCATTCTCCGCTACCGGGAGATCCAGCCCATCTTCGCGGCAGGAACATGGCGGACGGCCACGCCGCCGTCTGCTCCGTTCGCCGGCCTGACCGATTCCTTCCCCAAGGCGCCCTGAATTCTGCGTGAGGGCGGCCGCAAGGTTCAGGCGTTCCCCTGGCCGGACCCGGGGTCCGGACCGGGTGGAGGCAGGGCATCCGGCTGGGGATCGGGCAGGCAAGGGCCCAGAGCCGAAAGCGGGCACCAGTGTTCCCAGTCGCGCAAGGGGGTAAGCGGGGGGAATGTCACCGTTCCCAGGCGGGAACCGGCGGCCGCCAGGCGTTGGGCCCGGACCTGGCGCAGGTCGCCCGGCCCGCCGGGCACCGGGACCACCCGGGGAGGGCCGAGTTGCCCCACCCGCCGACACCAGCCGTAGTGGAAGTTTTCGGCCAGCCCTGCCTCGAGCCGGGCGGCCAGGGCTGCTCCGCCGGTCACGGCCGCGACTTTCCCCCCCCGGTGGCTGGCCGGCCACCGGGGCATGGCCATCGACCGGGGTGACCAGGGCGGTCAGTACTTCCTCGGGCAGGAAAAGATCGTAGCCGGGTGGCCCGCCCGGACCCGCAGACCGCGGGGCCAGGAAAGCACCGCTGTCAGGGGGCAGCAGGCGCTCCAGGAGGCGGCCGACATGCCGAGCGTGCAGCTTCTCCCCGCATAGATCGGAGACCTCCCCCTCCTTGCCCAAGAAGCGCAGGCAGGGGAACGTTCCCCAGCTTCCCACCACTCGGCCGCCAGAGGCCGTCCACCGTCACCGCCAAGCCCGCCTTCCTCAGAAGACCCCAGCTGCGAGAACTTGTACAGCCCCTTCATGCGGTTTTTACGAAACCGTCCCGGGTCTTGTTGGAGAACATCATCGAGGGCTGGATCCTTTGCCCTCGCCGTCGCTCGGTGACGTCGATCTACCAGTTCGGCGATCTCGAGAGGATTCGTGCGCACGATGCCTATTATCGTTGGTTCCGCGCAGGAGCATGGACGGTCGCCGCTCTCTTTCAGGCCCTGGCCCGGTCCATCGTGGCCCTCCTTGGTCACCCCGACGTTCTCTGGCTGATTGGCGATGACACCGTGGAATAATGCTAATAGGTGTCCGTCGATCAGGTTGGTGTCGACGTCGGAACCCAGCACCTCACTGGCTATCTGCGTTCGCGGACCCGTGTCCGTCGATCAGGTTGGTGTCGACGTCGGAA
>CALLCO010000039.1 GCA_937998695.1 Candidatus Ozemibacteraceae bacterium | reverse complement strand
CTCGATTACCTCATCATTTCGATGGACGGCTACGACGCCCAATCCTACAACCGCTATCGCATCGGCGGCTCATTCGACCGGGCGATGGAAAATATCCGCTTTCTGCTCGCCGAACGGCATCGGCAAGGCCATACCGGCTTGCGTGTTGAGTGGCAGTCCCTGGTCACCGCCTACAATCAGGACCAGCTCGATCGAATTATTGATCTTGCCAAGAAAACCGGGGTCGACCGTGTGCGGTTCATGCCCCTCGAGCTTGCCGATTCGCCATGGACTGGTCGCGCCCCCGGTCCCGAGAGGGCTTGGCTTCCCGATGCCCGCACGTCCTACCGCTACGAGTTTGCCCCCGAAAAGCCGTTGTCAGAGCAGGCATGCTTCTGGCTCTATGAAACGATCACCGTAAATCCCGACGGCGGCGTGGCGCCCTGCTGCCGGACTTTCCAGGCCAGCGACGATTTCGGAAACGCATATCGCGAGACGATCCGGACAATATTCAATAACGTTCACTATCAACGGGCGAGAGGCCTCTTTCGGGCCGGTGTGCCGCTACCTGGCGCCCCGGTCGTCTGCGATCGCTGTCGTGAGTACACCCACGCGCGATGAACGTCGCGATATGCCCGACTGTTCCCCACGGCAATCCAGAAGCTGACGGAACGCTTTACCGCCTTGTGCCACTCGGCGCGAGGCGCCACCGTCGTGTTCAACAAGGGAAACAATTCGGCCACCAACATCCAGTCGGCAGTGAGCGACCGCAAGATGCGTGTGATCGGGAGCCTGGTTCCGGCCGTGAGTAACAAGCGAGGCTAAACTACGCATGGGAACCAAGGGAAGCCACAGACCAAACGGAGGTCACAGAGCCATCTCCAAAGTTTTCCTCCGTGTTCTCGGTGGCTCTGTGGTTGCCATTTTAACATCTGCTGTTGACCACAATTCCGGCCCATGTTCAGGATCTGATGCAAAAGAACCTGCGCAGCTACCCTCTTCGGGCAGGCGGATTGCCAGCCTTCGCCGTCGAGCGGGAGGTCTTTGGCCTTCCCGGCAAAGTCGTGGTTCCCTTCAACGAGCGTCTGCGCCAGCGGCAGATTACCCGATTCGACGAAAACCTGGACAAGACGGAGAAGCTCTTGAGGGAACAACTCGGGAAGATTCGGCCTCAAGCGAAGAAAGAGGCCATCGAGCAACGGGCGAGGGAGATCCTCCGCCAGCATCGCAACGGTCGGCTATTTTCATGAACGGCGTCAGCGCTTTGGGAAGACCGCGATCTTTTCCACCGACCCCTCGATGACCGCGGAGGAGATGGTGACTCTCTTCCGCAAACGCGGGCGAATTGAGCGGACGTTCCGCTTGGCCGAGGATCCGGCTGGCATCCCGTTCCGCCCTGTGCATCCCTGGACCGACAGCAAGATCCGGGGCTTTGCGTTCATCTGCGTCCTTGCCCTGCTCATCTGGCGGGTCATACAGTGGAAGCTGAAGTCGGCTGGCCTGGCGATGTCGGATCGAGTCCTGCGAAAGGAACTGGCGGACATTCGTGAAGTCATCCTGGTTTGGGGGCGACAGAAGGCGGAATGTCGGCTCACCGCATGTTCTTCGATCCAACGAGATCTCATACCTGCGCTGGGGATCGCCCATTTGGCCCCCTCTGGGTGACCGAAGAGCCCTTCCATAGACACCCTGCCCTTCGAGGAGGCTCTTCCCAACAACGTTTCCGTAGCCCGAGAAATGACCACGGCGAAACTTCGGCTAGAGGCGCGGAAAGAGGCGCGGAAAGAGGTGCGAAATGAGGCGCGGGAAGAAATGCGGAAATTGGCGATGGAGGGGGCGTCGCTGGCGGAATGTTGAAACGCGGGGAGTTCCGGGACCCCTTGCGTCGCGGCCCCACGGGTGGGGCTGCAGCGGCCTTGCTGCGCAGGAAGGCTGGGGTACCCCTTCGTCTGATGGTGAGACGAGTGAGTTCGCAAGAAGTTGGCCGGGGGTCCGGCAAGGTGTACAATGCCCGGGATGGCGACGGAGGATCCGCGACCCACTCTGGATACCCTGGCGGCCGAGCTGGCCCGCCGCCAGGCGGCGCACACGACCGGCGCCACCGGCGGGCGGTGGCGCCGCCGGCTGTTGCGCGGCCTGGTCGGGGTGGTGGCGTTGGTGCTGCTGACCCTGGCGGGCATCTTCATCGTCAACTTCTTCCGGCTCAACAGCGATCTCATCGAAGGCCACATCAAGGGCGGGGTGCTGCCCGCCATCACGCGGGGGGCCTTCCCCCTCGAGGTCGGCCGCATCTCGGGTGATCTGCTGCATGGCATCGAACTCGAATACCTGCAGGTGCGTAACCCGGCCTTCTCGGCTGGTGGGGTGCTGCTGGCCGTTCCCCGCATCACCCTGAGCTATTCGTTGTGGGACGTGTTCTTCGGCGATCTCGTCCTGGAGAAAGTGATCATCCACAATCCCGTTATCACCCTGTCGCGCGGGGCCGATGGCCGGGCGATCTGGGACTTCCCGGTTGCCTCCGGGGTGATCGATCTGGCGAAAATGGGCACGGGAACAGAAACGGCCACGGGAATGAGCACGGGCACAGAGACCAGCACAGGAACGAAGACGAGTACAACCACGGAAACGGCCGCGGGAACTGACCCCGCCTCGTCCAGTGCGGTTGCTGCGGGCCCTTCAGCGACCTCGGGGGCGGGCGGGGCGGGGGCCGGCACCCCCCCCGGTTCCCGCGGGGGCGGGAGCGGCCACGCGATCGATCGGGCCCAGGCGATTGCCGACCGGTACCTGTCGCATGTGGAGATCCGCAATCTCAGCGTGATGGTCCCGCAGCCGCGCGAGCTGTTGCCCGACCAGACGCTGGCTCGCCTGCTGCGCCTGCCCGCGGGAAACTTCTACCGCACCGGGGTCAACCTGCTGGTGCGCAAGTTCCCCGGACGCGATTTCACGACCCACCTGCTCAAGCTCACCCTGCCTGACGATCCTGGCTTCCTCACCTTCCAGGTCACGCGGCTCAACACCACGGGCGACCTCACGCTGTCGGCCCAGGCCCTCGGCCAGAACCTGGAGTTCGCGGTGCAGAACATCGGCGCCCCCGGCCGCCGCATCCTCGTCTACGACGGCCGCGACAAGGAACGCCTGAATCTGCGCTGGATCCTGGGGCGGCCGGGCAAGCCGTGGCCGGAGCGCATCACCGGTTTGACCGGCGTGCTGCGACTCGACGCGCTGACGCCGCTCGAGGCCTGGCTTCCCGAGGGAAGCCAGCTTGCCGGCCGGGTGGCGGTTTCCCTGGTGGCCACCGAGAGTGCGCCGCTGCGCGAGACAGTGGTCAACTGCCAGGCGACCGGCTTGCGCGCCGAACTGCCCGGGTTGCCCCCCCTGGAGCACCTCGACCTGCGGCTCTCGGCCCGGGGCGGGGTGGCCAGCATCGAGCAGGCGGCCTTCACCGTGGCGGGGTTTCCCTCGAGTCACACCGGCACGCTCGACCTGCGCGATCCCGACGCCATCAGCGGCGAATTCGCGTCGGAACTGGCGGGCGACCCGCTGAGCCTGCGCACCGGCTGGCGGAAGCAAGGCCCCGGCCACGCTCTGCTCTCGTTGGCGGTGGGCCGGCCGGGTGGTGAACTGTCTCTCGAAACGCAGCGCCACGAGTCGCACGGGCGGGCCGAATACCGCGATCTTGCCTTCTGCCTCGAGATCGGCGCGGGGCGGTCGCTCGAGGACCTCGTGCCGGTGCGCCTGCTGCCGGCCGACCTGCGCGAGCGGTTCGCCGCCTTCTTCGACAAGGTGACCGTCCTAGGGCCGCTGCGGGCCGAGGCGATGGTGCCCACCCCGGTTGACTGGCCGCGGGGCGTGGCCGACATCATCCTCGACGGGGCCCGCCTGCAAAACCGGGCCCAGCCGGCGCTCGGGGTCGACCTCGGCGGCCGCCTGCGACTGGGGGCCGGCCGGCTCGACCTGCTCGACACCACCGCCACCCTGGCCGGCCTGCAGGCCCTGGCCAGCGGGTCGGTCGTCTTCGCCCCGGGCAGCCGGCGGGTGGAAGCCTACGACCTGGCCGTCCGCGGCGCGCTGACCGTAGCCAGCCGTGCCCTCACTCTGACCGGCGTCCAGGTGGCCGACTCGTGTGGGCTGGCCAGCCCGCCGTTCGACACCCTCGAGGTCGAGGGCGGCACCTTCCTCGAGGCCGCGCTGCGGCGGCCCGGGCCGCCGCCCACCGCCCGGCTGGCCTTCGACCGGCTGCGCCTGCGCACCGGCC
>CALLCO010000038.1 GCA_937998695.1 Candidatus Ozemibacteraceae bacterium | reverse complement strand
CCCCATCCGCCTGAATCAACGAATCCGGATCCAAGCGGATGCCCCCGAAGCCTGGGGGCCGCCGCCCGCGATTATCCCGCGGGGGTTCCTGGCCGTGTTCGTGCCGGCCGCGCGCTTCGATGACCCGGAGGTCCAGGCCCGTCTGCTGGGCAGTCCCGAAATCTCGGCGGTCCTGCCGGTGTGGGCCGGGCCCCTGACCACGGTCACCACCCTGCCGGGGGCCGCCCCGGGCTTCGTGGAAGCCCTCGGAAGGGCCGTGGGCGTGGCGTCGCAAGGGTCGGTGGTGACAGCCGAGGGAAGCGGGTGCTTCCTCACCCTGACGCGACCGTCAGCGCCGGGGCCGGTTCTCCATCGCGATCGGGGTGGGCATCGCCAGCGGCGACCTGTTGATGGGCCTGCTGGGACGCGGCGACGGCCGGCGCGACTTCACGGTTACCGGCCCCACCGTCCTTCGCGCCGCCGCCATGGAGAAGCTGACCAAGCAGACCCACCACACCAAGGTGGTGGTCTGTCCGGCCACCGCCGACCGCCTCGGCGAGGGCTGGGCCCTCCTGCCCCTCGCCGGGCCCGACGGGCAGCCGGTAGGGTATGAAGTGGGCTTGGCCGGCGGGTCCGTGGTCGATTCGACGGGCGCTTGCGAGCGGTTTCCAGATTTTGCTTGTCAGGACGCCGGGTTTGCCGTAGAATCATCTCGCTATTTTGCAACGCAAAATCCCGCGCCGACCCCGACCTGGGAAGTCGGCCCCAACAGGAGAACACCCATGACCCGATGCGCCACCATCCGCGGCAGCGGCCTTTTCATCCCGACCGAGGAACACCCGAACGCCGAATTCAAGGAACGGTTCGATCCCGAGGCGATAAGCAAGATGGAGGAAGCCACCGGCATCAAGACCAGGTTCTACGCTCCCGCCGACTGGGCCGCCTCGGACCTGGCGGTGCAGGCCGGACGGGCCGCCCTGGACCACGCCGGCGTCGGCCCCGACGAGATCGACCTCGTCATCCTCGGCACCGACACCCCCGACTACCTGACGCCCGCCACCTCGGTCGTAGTGCAGCACAAAATGGGCCTGCGGCGGGCCGGCACCTTCGACATTGGCTGCGCCTGCGCCAGCTTCCCCACCGGGCTGACCGTGGCGGCAGGCCTGCTCGCCACCCAACCGAACCTGCGGAACATCCTGGTCATCGGCGTTTACATGATGCACAAACTGGCCGATCTCGCCCGCGACCCCGTCAGTTTCTACTACGGCGACGGGGCGGGCGCGGTCGTGGTGAGCGCCGCCGACCGGCCGGGGTTCGTGGCGGGGGCCTACCTCGCCGACGGATCCTACGCGAACTACTGGGGCATTTTCGCCGGCGGCACGGCCGAACCGGCCACCGCCGAGGCGGTGGCGGCGGGGCGCACCCAGGTCCGTTTTCTCGCGCGGTTCCCCTCGTCGGTCAACCGCGAAGGCTGGCCCCGGCTGGTGCGCGAGGCGGCCCGCAACGGCGGCTTCCGGCTCGAGGAGATCGATCACCTGATCTTCACCCAGGTCCGCAGCAAGACGATCGACGAGGTCATGACCGACCTCGGCCTGCCGCTCGACAGGGCCCCCAAGATCATGGACAAATGGGGCTACCTGGGATCGGCCTGCCTGCCGGCTGCCTTCCATGATGCCGCCGCCCAGGGCAAGGTCAAGGCCGGAGACCTCGTCGTCTTCGTCGGTTCCGGGGTCGGCTACAATCAGTGCGCCGCCGCCTTCCGGCTGCCGGAAGACTTCCGCCGCCCGAAGTAAGCCCGGGAAGGGCAATCCGGCAGGGCTTGTCCTTCTGGCCGGATTGGCCCATACTGCCCCTG
This sequence comes from Candidatus Ozemibacteraceae bacterium, assembly GCA_937998695.1. Lineage (GTDB taxonomy): Bacteria > Muiribacteriota > Ozemobacteria > Ozemobacterales > Ozemobacteraceae > Ozemobacter. Next base: position 2,628 of record CALLCO010000038.1, on the reverse strand, counting down.
GACTTCACCGCATTCGACACACCACCCAGAAGGAGCCCCCATGAACGGAAAGACAGGCGATCGCGTCGTCATCGCCGGCATCTACCAATGCAAGGACCACCCGGAAGCCACCAAGACCTATGCCAAGGGCGCGGTCTTCCTCCCGTGCGGGCGGGCCGGCAGTCACGGCACCACCTGGATCCTCGTCCGCAAGACCGGCTGATCCTCCTCCGCCGGGCTGTCACTTGGTCCGGATGAAGTGGACCCCTTTCCAGTCGGGTCCTGGGGGGTTGTCCCGATAGTGGCGGGCGGTCTCCTGCAGGTTCCGGCATGAGAGATCGCCCTGGCGAAGGGCGAGCGCCGGCCGCAACAGGCCTTCCACCTCGGCGAACCGCCGGTCGAGATAGGCGGCGAAGGCCGCTTCGTAGGCCGCGGCGAACTCCAGATCGGGAGCGGGCACCCGTCCCTGCTCGCCAAGGGGCTCGTAGATCCGCTCGGGGATGGTCTTCCCCTTGGCGGTGACAAGATCGACCAGACGCCAGTGGAAGGCGTCGCCCGCCTGTTGTCGCAGGGCTTCCGACACCAGGATGCCGGTGCCGTAGAGCTTGTTCATCCCTTCCAGGCGGGAGGTCAGGTTCACGCAGTCGCCGAAACAGGTGTAGTTCATGCGATCGGGGGCCCCGAAGTTGCCAACGACGACCTTGCCGAACCCCAGACCGAACCGCGCGTGCAGCAGGGGTTTGCCGGCCGCCGCCGCGCGATCGCGCCACCCCTTCATGAACTCCTGGCAGGTGAGGGCGGTCCGCACCGCCTGCACGGGGTGTCCCGGCACCTCGCGCGGGGCGTTCCACATCGCCATCAGGGCGTCACCGATGATCTTGTCGATCGTTCCCTGGCCCTGGCGGATGATCGCCATCACCTCCCGGAAATACTCGGAAAGGATGGCGGAGAGCTCGACCGGATCGAGAGATTCGGCCAGGGTCGTGAAGTCTTTGAGGTCGCAGAACAACAAGGAGATCTCCTGGACGAAGCCCCCCAGCTTCGCCGCCTCGCCGCGGGCAAGCAGTTCCCGGACGACCTCGGTGGGCACGTAGCGGGCGAACGATTCGAGCGCGGACTGCATCCGGACCTGGGCCACCGCCAACTGATGGATCTCCTGGATGCGTGACAACGAGACGCCCGGCTCGGGGAAGTCGAGGGCGGTGATGGCCTTGCTCGCCTCGGCCAGGTCGGCCAACGGCCGGCTGAACGATCGGGCCAGCAGCACGCCGAGGAGAAGGTTGGCCAGCAGGGCCGCCATCGTGACCCACAGGAAGATCCCGCGCTGGCGGATGGCTTCGTGCAGGAAGTCATTTTCGGGAGAAACGAGACAGATCAACAGATCGTTGTTGGGCGGCAAGATGTAGGGCATGGCGAGGGCCCACCAGGTGACTCCGTCGCACTCGAAGGAGAAAGGCCACCGCTTGAAAGGAAAGCCCCGCGCGGCGACCGACAACGGCGGGATCTGCAGTTCCTCGACCCGCGGCAGACGCTCGAAGATGCTGGACAGATCGACCTCGGCGGGCACCCGACCCGGCCGGCCGATGACTTGGAGGCTGTCGTCCAGCACCATGGCATACCCGCCCAGACTGGGCCGGGTGCGGGTCGTGAGGTTCGAGATCCGGTCCAGCATGATGTTGAAGGTGACGACGAACGTGCCACCATCGGCCCTCTGACAGACCGCCGACAGGGCGATGCCGGAGTTCTGGCTGGTGTGGAGGACGAAGGGCGGCGACCAGAATTTGGGGCCGCTGCTACCGTCGGTGGCCACCCCCCGGGCCCCGGCGTACCAGGGCCGGGTGCGGGCGTCGAAGGGCTCGGTGGCGGTCTGGGTTTCCGTCACCTTCCCCGTGGCATCGTAGGAGAGGAGCAAACCCGGGCGGGAGGCGGCATCGGCGTAGACCACCCGCCCCAGGAACCCCTCGCCCTCGACCCCTTGCCGATGGCTGAAGCCGTCCTCCTGGCCGGTGAGCGCTCCAGGCGCTTGAACCCATCGATGACCTCGAACCGGCCATGGTCCAGAGGAACCACCCGGATCGGCAGGTCGCTCAACTCCTCGGCCCGCCCTACGACCGTGCCGGGGCGGAACCTGATCATCCTGATCATCCTGATCCCGCCCTACGACCGTGCCGGGGCGGAACCGTTCATACGAGGTCTGCAGGTGCTCGAAGGGAACGAACAGGACCTGGGCGCCAATGGGTTCCTCGGGCATCCAGGCGGGTGCGGTGGGGGTCGGCGATGCGGCAGGCAGGCGATTCATGAGAAAAAGGTATCTGCCTGAGCCGTCCTGCCAAGATGATCCTCTCTTTGCAATCACCTCCCCTGGTCCGCGGATTTGCCGGTAATGCCAGCATTGATGATGGGTACAGGGCATTCTGTTCGTCCATCTTTGCAATCAGGGTCCGCCCGCCTGGGAAGGGACCGAAACACCGCCTGGAGAGCGAAAAGTCGCGACTACCTCGTCCATTTTTGCCATCATCGGTTCCAAGATCTGTCGCCGGATCACCTCGATGGACAGCCGTTTTCCCTCGTCCATCTGTGCCATCACGACGCCGGGATGGCGAGCCCGCCAGTTTCGCTCCCGCTGCCGTCGGCGGTTCCTCTCGGCAG
>CALLCO010000037.1 GCA_937998695.1 Candidatus Ozemibacteraceae bacterium | reverse complement strand
CTCTCGAAGCCGGTGAGTGGGTTTTCTTTCGTCGCGGGGACGATGCCGTGGCGGCCGCGAAGGTCGCCAATAACCCCTGATGGCAAGCCGGTCGACGCCATGGACACATCCTTTTCACAAAGCATGAGGTTTGCGGAACGGGAGCAATCGCGTTGACTTCGCTGGATGGGGGTGGGTATCTTAGGGAAGAGCGAAGCCGGGCGCCGGGTTGGACGCGGAGGCGTTGGCAGGGCTCGGGCGTGGTTGTCCCGCCCATGTCGAATCGGAGTACGGTGTGAAGATCCTCGTCGTCGATGACGAACCTTTCTTGCGGGAATTCCTGGCCGAGTCCATCCGGTCGCAGGGGTACGAGGTTCTGGCTGCCTGCGACGGGTGCGAAGGGCTCGAACTGTTCGACGCCCAGGCGCCCGAACTGGTGTTTTCCGATATCCGCATGCCGCGCATGGACGGCCTCGATTTCCTGTCGGCCATCCGCGACCGCAACCGCGAGACGATCGTCGTGCTGGTCACCGGCTTCGGCAATGAGGAGTTCGCCCTGGAAGCCCTGCGCCGCGGGGCCAACGACTTCCTGCGCAGGCCGTTCACGCAACAGGCGCTCTTCCCTCTCGTCGAGAAATACGCGGGAATCGTGGCCACCCGCTCGCGCCTCCAGGAGACCCTCAACCTCATCGTCCGGCGCAGTTTCGTCATGTCGCTCGACAACCACATGGAGCGGGTTCCGGTGGTGGTGCAGCGGCTCATGCTCGAGACCGGCGAGGCCATTCCCGCCGACCAGCGGCTCGGCATCCGCATCGGGCTGGTCGAGCTGATTGCCAACGCCATCGAACACGGCAACCTCGAGATCACCTACGAAGAGAAGATGGCGGCCATGAATGCCAGTCTCGATGGCATCCAGAATCTGCATCACCAGCGGCTGGCCCAGCCCCGGTTGGCGGCCCGTCGCGTCACCATCGATTTTTCCATGGACAGCGAGGCCTGCACCTGGACGATCACCGACGAAGGGGCCGGCTTCGACTGGACCATCCTGCCCAGCCCTCTCGACCCCGAGAACCTCGAGCACCCCAACGGCCGCGGCATTTTCCTCGCCCGCTTGCATTTCGACAACGTCGACTTCCTGGGGTCGGGGAACCAGGTGCGCGTGCGGAAGTTACTGCCCCGGGCGGGTGGCTCCACCAACGGGGGCGGCGTTCCCGTGCCTCCGCCACCCGCCACGTCGGCCTCCTGAGCGGTTCCGTTTCGCTCCGTCTTCGATGAATCCCCCTTCACCACTGACCGCTGCCGTGTCGGTCGCGGCTCCCGGCGAATCACTCTTCCTCGGCATCGGCGGGATGAGCTGCGCCAATTGCGCTCGCGGGATCGAAAAGGGCCTGGCGGCGGTCCCCGGCATCCGGGCGGCCCGGGTCTTCCTCGCCGAAGAGATCGCCGAGATCGTCTACGACCCGGCCGCGATCAGCCCGGCCGCGATCGGCGACCGCATCACCGCCCTCGGCTACGAGCCGCGGTCGCTTGGTACTCCGCCCGACGAGGAAACCGGCGGGGGGGCGGTGGCCTTCACCGCCGCCCTGGCGATTCCCGTCGCGGTGTTGGCCATGCTGGTGGCCGACAGTCCTGCCAACCGCGTCACCCAGATGGTCCTGTCGGGGGTGGTGCTGGCTACGACCGGCCGCCGCTTTTTCACGGGGGCGGCCCGGGCGCTGGCGGCGCGCTTTGCCACCATGGACGTCCTGGTCGCGTTGGGCATCGGGGCGGCGTGGGGCTATTCGGCGCTCGTCTTGCTGGTGCCTTCCCTCGGGCATAACGGGATGATCCATTTCGAGACCGCCGCCATTCTCGTGCTGTTCATCTTGGTGGGCAAGATGCTGGAAACCCGCGCCCGGCACCAGGCTGCCGATGCCCTGCGCTCCCTGACCCGCCTGCAGCAGCTGCCCGCCCGCCTTCTGGCCGCCGACGGCGGGGAAACCTTTGTCGCGGTCGACGCCCTGCAACCCGGCGATCAGGTGCGGGTGCTGCCCGGGGAGCGCTTCCCGGCGGATGGCGAAGTCGCCCGCGGCGAGACGGCCGCCGACGAAAGCCTGTTGACCGGGGAATCGATGCCTGTCGCCAAGGCCCCGGGGATGACGGTGGTCTCGGGTAGCGTCAACCTGACCGGCGAGGTGGTGGTGCGGGTCACCCGCAGCGGTGGCGATTCCACCCTGTCGACCTTGATCCGGGCCATGCGCCGGGCCCAGGCCGACAAGCCGGCCATCCAGCGGTTCGCCGACCGGGCGGCGGACGTCTTCGTGCCGGTGGTGGTGCTGCTGGCTGTTCTGACCCTGATCGGGTGGGCGGTGGCGGGGGCCGGCCTGCACGCCGCCTTGATGCATGCGGTGACGGTGCTGGTGGTGGCCTGCCCCTGCGCCCTCGGTCTGGCGACCCCGACCGCCGTCGTGGTGGCCAGCGGCCTCGCCTTGCGGCGCGGGCTGCTCGTCAAGAAGCCATCGTCGCTCGAAGCTCTCGCGGATGTCCGGTTCCTGTTGTTCGACAAGACGGGAACCCTTACCGTCGGGTCGCCCGTCGTCCGGTATGCCGGCCGGCTCGGGGAAGCTGACGAGCCCGACTGGTCCGGGTTGGGGATGGTCCGGGGTCTGGCCGCCCGGTCTTTGCACCCGCTGGCGCGGGGGGTGGCGGCGTGGCTGGCCGACCAGGGGGTGGCGGCGTGCGACCCCGAGTCGGCCGAAGAGCGGAAAGGGTTCGGCCTGGTGGGGAAAGACGCCACGGGCGTGGCCTGGGTGCTGGGTAGCGAGCGTCTCCTGGCCGAGCGGGACATTGCCGTCCCTCCGGTGCCCACCCCGCTGGTCGCCCAGGCCATGACTCCGGTCTTCGCGGCCCGCGGCTCCGCCGTCGTGGCTGTGTTCGGCCTGATCGATGCCCCTCGTCCCGAAGCGGCCGCTGTGGTGGCCGCCCTGCGCGAGCGGGGCGTCGAGCCGGTGATGGTCTCCGGCGATCGTCTGCCCGTCGCCCGGGCGATCGGCGCAGCTCTCGGCATGACGGAAATCCGGGCCGGTCTCGAACCCGAGGAAAAATGGCAGGTGGTGCGGGAGTTCCGCGACCGCGGCCCGGTCTGCTTCGTAGGCGACGGGATCAACGACGCCCCCGCCCTGTCGGCGGCCACGGTGGGAATCGCCATCGGGTCGGGGGCCGACGCCGCCAAGGAAGCTACCGACCTGGTCCTGCCCGGTCACGCCATCGATCTGCTGCCCTTCGCCATCGACCTGGCGCGGGCCACCCTCGCCCGCATCCGGCAGAACCTGTTCTGGGCCGTCGTTTACAACGCCCTGGCCCTGCCGTTCGCCATGGGGGTGCTGGTGCCGTGGCTGGGGCCACGCGGGGCCCTGACCCCCGAACTGGCGGGCTTGCTGATGGCCTTTTCGTCGGTCTCGGTGGTCACCAACTCGCTCCTGCTGCGCCGTCGCTTTCCCGAGCCCCATCCCCGCCCTCCCGCCGTCCCCCACGGCTGACCCGCCTCTCGAGAAGAGACAGGTGGTCCTGTCGGTTCTTGCCCCCAGCACGGGTTGATGCGTGGGCAGGCCAGCGGGGGCATGAACCGCCAGGCCCGCGAGGGGATCCGATGCCATCCCATCCCGCCCCCGGAGGAAGAGGGGGGCGGAACCGCGCCCGGCTGGCTGGCGCCTGGGAGTTCGACGAACCCACCTCCAGAAATCGGCTCCAGATCTGATGAAGGTGAATTCCGGCTCGCCCTTTCATCTGCTTGACGGCTTGACGGGATGCCCTGATCGGGCTTAAAGTTGAAAGGTCCTCGATTTTTCCTGTACGGAGGGGAATATGGAGTACCATCGGCCTCGTCTCGTAGTGTCCCTGGTGCTGCTGGTGGTGGTCGCCCTGGTTGCGTGGTCCGGCCCGGCCCGCGCCGGCCAGATCGTGCAGGACAACCCCGCCCTGACGAAAGCCTTCGCCGCCATCAAGGCTGGCGACGGCGACATCATGACCCAGGTCCGCTTCCTGTGGAAGAATGACGAGGCCTGGTACACCCGCTGGAAGATGATCGAGGATGCCAAGCAGACCATCGACTGCACCTACTTCATCATCGACAAGGACATCTTCGGTCAGGCCTTCCTCGGCCTGCTGGCCAAGAAAGCCCGCCAGGGGGTCAAGATCCGTCTGATGTGCGACTGGCGCATCGCCCATTCCGGCTACATGAAGGGCGTCAACGACAAACTCCAGGAGCTGGCGGGCATGCCCAACATCCAGGTCAGGCTCTACAACTCCTGCGTCAAGAATCTCGCCAGCCTGTTCACCGATTTCAAGAAGCTGGTGGCCAACAACCACGACAAGATCATCATCGTCGATGGGCAGACCTGCATCACCGGCGGTCGTAACATCGGGGCCGACTACTATGCGGGGGAGGGCGAATACGAGATCGTCTACCGCGATTCCGATATTCTGATGCGCGGGACCCTGGCCTGCCAGCAGATGAAAAAAGCCTTCGAAGAGGAATGGAACTACCTCAAGAACACCATCGTCAAGCCCGACCGCATCAATCTCGACGACCAGTCGGCCAAGATCGATCTGGCCTACCGGGTCATGAGCCGCTACATGCAGGGACGGGGTCTGTACAACCCGAACGAACTGCCGACCCTTTCCGACAACCTGCGGGAAGTCCTCGAGGAGATGAACAAGGACATCTCCAAGTTCAAGAACATCTCCAGCTATGCTTCCTTCGACCTGTGGCGGGGTGAGCGGGCCAAACCGGTCAAGATCATCGACAAGACGGCCAAAACCGGGCCCCTCAACGGTATCACCCCCGCCCTGGTCAGTTTCATCGACGCCTCGAACGAGGAGATCCTCATCCAGAACCCCTACGTGGTGCTGACCGAGGCGGCCGAGACCGCTCTCGAGCGGGCCTCCAAGCGTGGAGTCAAGATCATCTTCCATTCGAACAGCGGCGGCTCGACCGACTCCCTGTTCCCCCAGGCCTTCCTGATGAACGATCTCGACCGCCTGCTGACCAAGATGCCGACCTGCCGGTTCCTGGCCGCCCCCACCCATAAGGAACGCCTGCACTCGAAGGTCTTCGTCTTCGACCGCCAGATCACGGTCGTCGGCAGCTACAACATGGATCCGCTGAGCGAGCAGATCAACTCCGAGGTGGTGGCCGCCGTCCATGACAAACAGTTCGGCACCATGGTCGCCCTCCGCACCTGGAAGGACATCGAAGGCCGGGTCGTCGAGTACAAGGCCAAGCTCGACGAACATGGCAAGCCGGTCTCTGTGTTTGGCCCCAAGGACCACCTTCCCCCCGAGGTCATCAGGAAGATGAACATGATGCGGAAGCTCGGCTGGATTCGCCCCCTGATCTGACGTTCCGGCGCCCCCGATTTCCGACCCGCCCTTCGCTCGAGGGGCGGGTCGGCCTTTTGGGGGGGGGGCGGCGCCGCGTGGCGGAAGAAGCCTGGGCGGCGGCGGGGAAGCTGATGCTGAACGGAGGGGGACGCCCCCTTCCCCGAGGGGATTCGCCCTTTCCTGTCAGGAAGTGGGCGACGAGGCTTCCGCCGCCATCTTCGCGGTGCGGGTCCCCAATGGAGCCAGCCAAGCTGGCTGGTCTGCTTCCGGCCCCCTGCCGTCATTTCCCTGGTGTCCACCACAGGACACAATATTCTGCCTGTCCGCGGCGGTAATGGCGCTTCTCATCAGGGAAGGGCAACATTTCCCTCCCGATCGGACAAGGCGGAGGATCCCGGGGGAGAAAGGGATCAGAGCTGGTCCGCGGGAAGGGGATCGGGGACGGTGGGCCGCGGCAATACCAGCATGGGATCGGTGGCGAGGTCGGGCATGGGAATCAGGGGTTCCCCGGCCGGGAGGGCGGTGGCTGGCTCGGGACCGCCCGCGGTGGCCGACCCTGGAGAGGGCGGCTCGTCGGCGGCCGGCTGATCAGGGTTTTCCCCACTCTTTGGCCCGGACTCCCGAGGGGGTTCTTGACCGGGTTCCGGGAGAGGGGTGGCGCTCTCTCCGGTGCCGACTCGGCTGGGGATCGGCGCATTGGTGTTGGCGGTGGGAAGGCCTGGAGAGGGTTCGCCGGCGGTGAGGGCTGGCGAGGCGGGGGGTGTCTCAGGAGGCTCGGGGACCTCTGAGGGTTCCGGGCTTTCCTGGGTTTCCGGAGTCGAGGGTGGCCCTCCGGGAGGGACCATCAGTTCCTCGGGGGTGGTGAGGCGCCCGGTGGAATCGGGGGGAAGGGGGCCCTCCAGGGTATGGGCCAACCGGTCGCCAGATTCCCCTGCGGTCACGGCAGGTTCGTTGAGGGGCGGGGGAGGCTCGGCGACACTGGCCAGAGCCTCCTGGCGGGCGGCTTCGCGGGCCTCGCGGGCTTTCAGGGTCAGATCGGAATACCACTCGACCATGCCGTCCTTGTTCATGACGGTGAGGGGCCGCGAACGATGGGCCACCAGCAGGGGAAGGTCTTCGGGAGTGATCTCGATCAGGCCTTTCCAGGCCAGTTCGCCCATCTCGTGGACCTCGACCCGGCGCTGTTCGAAGTTGGTGTTCATGAGGGTGGCCAGCTCAGCGCCGATCTCCCCGCGCACCGTCGGATTGAGGCTGAAGCCGATGGGGTTGAGGAACAGGGAGACATGCAGCACCAGCGCCAGCAGCAACACCCCCACCAGGCGGGTGCCGGTCGACAACGGCTCGATATCGCCGAGGTTGAGGAAGATCAGGAAGGCGCCGACCAGGATGAAGCAGGGCACGTAGGAGGGGTCGAGTAGGGCCAGCACCCCGGTGAAGGCGTAGAAGATCAGGCTGGGCAGGTCTTCCTCGCCCATGCGCGGCAGGGCGAGGAGGTTCGGCACGAGGAAGATGCCGCCCAGCAGCGTCAGCATCTTGGCGTCGTCGGGACGCTGGAACAGCGTCGACAGGGGCGCATGCAGCACCGCGCTGGCCGCCCCTTCGGGGAAGAACAGGATGCCGATCAGCCCGCACAGGATCAACGTCAGCCGGAACTCGTCGTTGACCAGCACGTGGACCATGATCAGCACGAGCAGCAGCCAGCTGTTCAAACCAAGCGCGCTGGCCGCCGCCGTCACCGGGATGAGCGCCACCCCGAACGAATGTTTCAGATAATCGCCGTCGAACATGCTGATCAGGCCGGCCAGGAAGAGCAGTTGCAGGGTCCAGCGCAGGGTCAGGATCGGCTGCAGGCCGATGGCGAAGATGCCGAGCACGACGATGCCGGGAAGTACTTCTTTGCCCTTGAACACCCAGACCGCCACGATGCTGCAGAGCAGGAAATACGCGATGTGGTAGATGGTTTTCAGACCCAGCATCGACGCCGAGGACTGGACGATGAGGTAGGCGAGGTTCTCGGGCAGCAGGGCCCAGCCGATGTTGAGGTCGAAGTCGCGGGCGAACAAAAGATCCCAATAGGTGCCGGCCGGGAACGGGCTGGCCCGTGTGTAGAAGAACAGGATGACGATGGTGGCGCCCAGGATGAACAGGCGCTCCCAGTCCATCGGCAGATCGTCTTCGGTCAGGATGTCGGCGGAAGTGGTCTTGGGATCGACGCTCATCGTTGTGCCTCAGGGTTGCGCGGACGGCTCACCCGCCCGGGAAGATCGGTCGCGGTCGCCAGGGCCACGGCGGTTGGACTTGGCCGAGGAGGGGAGCGGCGGGACTGGGCTGGACGGGCAAGGGGGCTCCCCGATCCTGGCTGCATCGGTGGTGTCTCTCCACATGGGGTGCTGTCGTCGGCCCGCGATCTCAGACGAGCTTTTCCGGCTTGATCGGCAGGATCCGGATGCGGCGTCCGGTCGCGTTGTAGACGGCATTGGCAATGGCCGGGGCGATACCCATCAATGGCACCTCGCCGAAGCCTTTGGCCCCATACGGACCCTCGCTGTAGGGGTGCTCGACGATGATCGGCCGCAACTCGGGCACATCTTCCATCGTGGGCAGGATGTAGGTGGCGAAGGCGTTGTTGAGGAGCTTGCCCTGGGCGTCGTGCCGAATCTCTTCCATCGTGCAGTAGCCCATGCCCTGCAGAGTGCCACCTTCGATCTGCCCTTCGACCTGCTGCGGGTTGATGGCCCGCCCCATGTCGTGGGCCGAGGTGATGCGCACCACCCGCACCTCGCCGGTCTCGGTGTCGACCTCGACCTCGGCGACGTTGGTGCACCAGCTGTAGACGAAGTAGGCGTCGCCCTGCCCCGTCTCCTTGTCGAACTCGGTGTTGGGGGCCACGTACCAGCCGAACGAGCTGGGCAATAGCCGCCGCTGGTACATCTCCTTGACCAGGTCGAGATAGGGAATCTTCGTTCCCGCGGGCTCGCTCTTGCGGATGCCGAACCCGTCGACCAGGTCGACCTCGTCGGGGCTGGTGGCCCCCAATTTCTCGGCGATCACGGGCAGCAGACGCCCTTTCAGCTCGCGGCCGGCGGCGACCAGGGCGTTGCCCGACATGAAGGTCGTGCGGCTGGCCACGGTCGGTCCGGAATCGGGAACGTAAGCGGTGTCGGCCTCGATGACGTTGACCATTTCATACGGGGCGCCCAACGCGTCGGCCGCGATCTGCGACAGCACCGTGCGGGCACCCTGGCCCATCTCGGTATTGCCGACGGCGCAGAAGACGGTGCCGTCCTTCATGATGGTCATGCTGGCCCCGGCGCGGTCGAGGTGCTTGCCCCCCGCGCCCAGCCCGACCCCGTAGTAGATCGTGCTGATGCCGATGCCGGGTCGCACCTTGCCGGTGCGTGCGGTCGGCGGCTTCCACTTCTTCGCCCACTCCGCGGCGGCGGTGGCCTTGTCGATCGTCTCGGACAACCCGCACGACTGGTCGATCGTCTGGCCGGTGACGGTCTTCGCGCCGAGCGTCAGGCCGTTGCGGCGGCGCAGCTCGACGGGGTCGATCTGCAGATCGGCGGCGATCTCGTCGATCAGCGACTCGCTGGCGAAGATCACCTGGGGCGAGCCGAAGCCGCGGTAAGCACCGCACGGCACCTTGTTGGTGGCCATGGCATACGACCGGATCAGGACGTGGTCGCAGACGTAGGGCCCGAGGGCATGGACGGTGCCGCGCCAGAGCACGATGGGACTCAACGTGGCGTAGGCGCCGGCATCGATGTAATAGGTGATGTCGGCGGCGACCAGCTTGCCGTCGCGGTCGACGCCGACCTTCATCCTGACCAGCGAGGGGTGGCGCTTGGAGCTGGCGATGATGTCCTCTTCCCGCTTGAAGATCAGTTTGACCGGCCGGCCCAGCACCCGGGCGGCCAGGGCCGCCTGGCCCGCGACCACCGAGGGGAAGTCCTCCTTGCCGCCGAAGCCGCCGCCCGTGGCGGTCTGCACGATCCGCACCTTGTTGCGCGGCAGGCCGAGGATCTGCGACACGGCGTCGTGCACGTAGAAGGGGCATTGCATCGAGCCGTAGACGGTCATCTGGTCTTCGGCGCCCGGAATGGCCATCATGCCGTTGGTCTCGAGGTAGGCGTGCTCCTGGTAGGGTGTCTCATACTCGCGTTCGTAGATCTTGGCCGCCTTGGCGAAGGCCGCCGCCGCATCGCCTCGCTTGATCGTATACGAGCTGAAGACGTTGTCGCCTTTGTACAGGCGGGGCGCGTCGAGCTTCAGCGCGTCGCGGATCGACAGCACCGGCGTCATCGGGGTGATGTCGGCCTTGACCAGCTCGGCGGCCGCATAGGCGGCCTCGGAAGTCTCGGCCACCACCAGGGCGATCGGCTCGCCCCAGTACCGCACCTCGGTCTCGGCCAGGAAGACCTGGTCATCGAGCACGAGCGGGTTGATGTTGCGGCCGGGGATGTCTTTCGCAGTCAGGATGCGGACCACGCCGGGGAAGGCGGCGGCCGCGGCGGTGTCGAGGCCGTGGAGCTTCCCGTAGGCGACGGGCGAGCGCACGGTGGCTGCGTAGAGCAAGCCCGGCGCCGACAGATCGTCGACGTATTGCGTCTTTCCGGTGACTTTGTCCCAGGCGTCCTTGCGGGGAACCGATTGACCGACCGCCGGCATGAGCGACCTCCCGGTTGGATCTGTTATCCGGCGCCTAGTGTAGCACACCCCCCTTCTCCAGACCACCCCCCCCGGAAAAGACCCGGCAAATCTCACTCCGCGGTCTGATGCTGGTTTCGGGGGGTGGGTTCGTCGGACTCCCTGTCTGCGGCTGCTCCCATCCCAGATCGCGCTGTCCCGCGCCCGCCATGGCCGGAGGTTCGTCGGACTCCCCGTCTCCGGCTGCTCCCATCCTCATCTGCTCGCTGCGGCGGATGGCATCGGGTTCCCTCGAGAGGCGACTCCTGTCGCCGCTCTCGATTCCGGCCCGCCATGGCCGGAACCCGATGCCATCGAGCCTTGCTCGCAGGAGGATGGGGCAGTCTGCGACAGGGTCGCTCGCCGAACCCACCCCCCGAAATCGGACGAACCTGGCTGTCAAACCCGCTCCTGATCATATGGTGAGAATTGCGGGAAAAGACCGCCGCCGCCCGGAGGCGGCGGGGAGAACCTGAACGGAGGGGATCGGGAGAAGGGGAATGGTCAGGGCTCGATGGCCAGGGCGGGAGCCGGCGGGGGGGAGGCGGGCACCACGGCCGGATCGAGAAACCGCAGAGCGGTGGCCAGCAGCTGGGCGCGGGTCTCCTCGCCGGTGACCGCTTCGAACCGGAAGCCCAGGTAGACGCCCCGGTAGGGCGCTTCCCCGGCCACGGCCGCCCCTCGACCAGGGTACCGGCGTCGAGCCCTGGACGCCGCCATCCGACCGCCATCGTCTCTTTCCAGTGTCAAGAATTTCCTGATTGTGCCAACCCTCTGGTCAACGGGGGGGAATTATGGTACTACTATCGTGCCTGCCCGATCAGGGGCTGGTTCGCGGGTCCATCGCCCTCCTCGTGCCCGTGGCCTGGGTCTCCCGCCGCGGGCCCGGGAACGCTCCACGCACAAAAGGAATGGTCGCGCCATGTATCTGAAGTCTCTCGAGCTCATGGGGTTCAAGTCCTTCGGGAAGAAGACCGTCTTCGACTTTCAGCCCGGCATCACCGCCATCATCGGGCCCAACGGGTCGGGCAAGAGCAACGTCTGCGACGCCATCCGCTGGGTGCTCGGCGAGCAGAGCGCCAAGGCCCTGCGCGGCACCAAGATGGCCGAGGTCATCTTCGCGGGAACCCCCCAACTGCGGCCGGCCGCCTTTTCCCAGGTCAAGCTGGTCCTCGACAACCAGGACCACCTGATGCCCATTGACTACAGCGAAGTGGCCATCGGCCGCCAGTTGTTCCGGTCGGGCGAGAGCAACTATTTCCTCAACAGTACCAAGGCCCTGCTGACCGATATCAAGGAAATGCTGATGGATACCGGCATCGGCAAGGAAGGCTACTCGGTCATCGGCCAGGGCGACATCGACGACATCATCTTCCAGCGCATCCAGAGCCGGCGCACCCTGATCGAGGAGGCGGCCGGCATCACCAAGTTCAAGCACCGCAAACACAGCACTCTCCAAAAGCTCGATCATACCCGGGCCAACATCACCCGCCTGCGCGACATCGTCGGCGAGATCGAGATGCAACTCGGGCCTCTCGCCCTCCAGGCCGAGAAGACTCGCAAATACCAGGCCCTGGCCGCCGAGATCCGCACCCTCGAGATCGACCTGGTCCTCTTCGACCTGACCCAGCTCTACGGCGACCACGAGAGTGTCGATTCGATGCGCCGCGGCTTGCTGTCGAAGATCGCCGAGATCGAGACCTTCCTCACCGAGATCGGCACTAAGAAATCGGCCGCCCGCGAGCGGCTGGCGCAGATGGAACAGACGCTGCGCGAGCACCAGGCCCGCCATCGTGAGATCACCGCCACCATCGAGGCGGGCCGCGAGAAGGGGGCCGCCCTCAAGGAGGAGGTCCGCAGTCACCAGGCCCGGTGCGAGGCCATCAACGAGGAGATCGCCGCGATCGAGACCCGCCTCCAGGATGGCGGCCAGGAGATCGCCGACGCCGAGACCCGCCTCAAAGAAGAAGAGGCCTCCGAGATTGAGATCAACGGCCGCCTCGCCGAGATCGAGACCAACCTGGCCCGCGTTCAGGGCGAGCTCGAGCAGCATCTGAAAGAGGTCTCGCAAGACCGCGAGTCGTCCTTTCAGATTGCGGTCCAGATGGCCGACAAGAAGAACCGCATCAACACCGCCGCCCAGCAGATGCAAATGATCACCCGGCAGCTCGAGAAGGGCGCTTCCGATGTGACTTCCCTCCAGAGCAGCCTGGAGAACCTCACCCGCGAGAAGGAACGCCTCGAAAAAGAGATCAAGACCCTCGAGACCGAGATCGCTGACGGCGAGAAGCAGTTGGCCGACGAGCAGACCCGGTTGCGCACCGTCGAACGCGACCTGCGCAAGGCGGAAGAAGAACTGAATGCCGCCACCGACCAGATCAAGATCTCGCAGGCCCGCCGCAACATCCTCGAGGAGCTGAAGAACCGCGCCGAAAGCGGCATTTCGCGCGGGGTGCGCGAGGTGCTCGCCCTCGCCAACACCGACCTGCCCGGCATCTTCGGCATGGTCGGCGACCTGATCAAGGTGCCGCGCGGCTACGAGGTCGCCTTCGAGACCGCCCTCGGCGCCAGCATCCAGGATGTCATCACCCGGGATGCCGCCACCGCCCAGACCGCCATCGAGCTGCTCAAACAGCGCAAAGCCGGGCGGGCCACCTTCCTGCCCCTCGATCTCATTCAACCCCCGCCCCGCATCGACCAGCCCAAGGCCAAGGGGTGCCTGGGCGTGGCTCTCGATCTCGTCGAGTACGACGCCAAGTTCTTCTCGATCATGAACCACCTGCTCGGCCGCATCCTGATCTTCGACTCCCTCGAGGCGGCCGTCGCCTACGCCCGCACCAACCGCACCTTCAACCGGATCGTCACCCTCGACGGCGACGTCGTCCGCTCCTCCGGGGCCATGACCGGCGGCGCCGAAGGCAACAAGACCGGCGGCCTGCTGGCCCGCAAACGCGAGCTCGAAGAGCTCGAAGAGAAACTGGTCGCCCTGGCCAAGAGCGAGAAGCAGCTGGCCGCCCGCCTCCACAAACTGACGCCGGAGCGGGCCACCCTGCTCGACAGCATCCGGCGCCGCGAGGAGAACCTCGTGCGCCGCAAGCAATCGGTCGAGTTCTTCCGCAAGAACCTCGAGAAACAGGTCGCCGACCTCACCACCCGCCAGACCGAGTTCGCCGGGCTCGAGGCCGATCGGCGCGACCTCGAGGCCGAGCTGGTCCGGCTGCAGCAGGTGCAGACTGAAGCCCAGACCGAGCTCGCCCGCCTCGAGAGCCAGAACCAGGAGCTGACCACCCGGCTGCAGGCCCTGTCGGGCAAGGAAGAAGGCATCCAGACCCGCCTCGCGTCGCTGCGAGGCCTGCAGGGCGACGAGAAGCTCGGCCTGGCCCAGGTCGTCGAGCGCAAAAAGGCGATCCGCAAGGAGATCGAGTCGGCCGCCCGCCGCCGCCGCGAAGCCCAGGAACGCCGCGAACGGGCCGCCGCCGAGGTGACCCGCCTGCAGGAGGCCATCGCCGAGGTCAACCGCCAGATCGCCGCCCACCAGGCCTCATTCCAAGACCTCGAGGTCGAGAAGGCCGGCCTCGAAAAGACCATGGAAGACCTGCAGAACCAATACCACGCAGGTTCCAAGGAACTCGACACCTTCGATCACACCTTCCAGAGTCGGTCGAAGATGCTCGATACCACCCGCGCCAAGCTGGGCGAGCTCGACATCAAGCTGGCCGAGATCAAGACCAACATCGCCAACAAGGAAGGAGTGCTCGCCGGTGAGTTCAACTTCGACATCACCGCGGCCCGCACCTCACTTCGCAAATACGAAAGCCGCGACGAGCTGAGCCACCGCATCGTCGCCCGCAAAGCCGAGCAGGAGGCCCTCGAGCCGGTCAATCTGCTCGCCATCGAGGACTACGAGAAGACCAAGGAACGCTACGACTTCCTCAACGGCCAGATCAAGGATATGACCGAGGCTGCCACCTCGCTCGAGCAGGTTATCGCCGAAATAGAGAAGATCTCGGGCGAACGGTTCATGGAGACCCTCAAGCAGATCGATCTCGCCTTTCAGGACATCTTCCAGGTCCTGTTCCCCGGCGGGGAAGGGCACCTGCGCCTGGCCAATCCCGATGACATCCTGAACAGCGGCATCGACATCGTCTGCCGGCTGCCCGGCAAGAAGCTGTCGACCCTCGAGCTGTTCTCGGGGGGCGAAAAGTCGCTGGTGGCCATCGCCCTCCTGTTCGCCATCCTGCAGGTCAAACCGCCCGCCTTCTGCCTGCTCGACGAGGTCGAAGCCGCCCTCGACGAGGCCAACGTCAAGCGGTTCACCCGCCTGCTGCGCAGTTTCGCCGACAAGACCCAGTTCCTGGTCATCACCCACAACAAAGAGACGATGCAGGCGGTCGACGTCATCTACGGCATCACCCTCGAGAAGGAGGGGATTTCCCGCCAGATCTCGATCCGGCTCGAAGACCAGGAAAAGATCAAGGAGTTCACGGTGCGCAAGCCCGTCTCCGCCGCCACCCGGCAACGCCTCGCCCAGGTGGCCGCCGCCGATGCCGCGGCGGCGGCCGCCGTCTCCGGTGCGGCCACCGCCGCAGGGGGAGGCGCTGATGGAGCCGACCTGCCCGTGCCTCCGGAGAAGGTGCAATGAGCAACGAACCCGCTACGCCCCAGCCCACGCTTCCCCAGCCGCAAAAGAACGGGGAATGGGACGAGCCCCGTGTCGTCGTCCTGCTGATCGGCATCGTCCTGCTGCTCGAGGGCATCTTCATCTACATCCAGGCCGGCGTCGACCAGCTCATCGTCGCGTCGGTCACCGGCGTGGCCGGTCTCACCCTGCTGCTCTTCGCGTGGCTCGTTCCTCTCGAAGAAGAGCCGCAGGGCGGGGAAACCCTCCCACCCCCGACCGCCGAAACCCCCGCTCCTCCGACCAGTGTGGCTGGTCCGGCCCCCGAGCCCACGGGGCCGGCCGTTGCACCATCTGCGACATCAGTCGCTTCGGGAATTTTCCCCGAGAAAGTGGTTGCCCCTCCCGTCTCACCGGCCCCAGTCGCGGGGTCGGCCGATGTCGAGCCGATCGGTGCCGGAGTTGCCGCACCGCCGGTGGCAACCCAGGCCGAGCTGGCGGCCTCGCCGGCTGCTGCGGCCGTTCCCCCCGTCTCCGACCAGCCCGCCGTGGCGGTCGAAGCTTCCCCGACACCCACTGCCGAACCCGTCGAAGATGAACCCACCCTTTCCTGGTTTGACCGGCTGCGCGCCGGTCTCAAGAAAACCCGCGACAGTTTCGTCAGCAAGGTCAAGCACCTCGTCTTCGGCAAGACGAAGATCGACGGCGAGCTGCTCGAAGAGCTCGAAGGCACCCTGTTCGAGGCCGACATCGGGGTCAAGACGACCCAGGAGCTGCTCGCCTACCTCCACAAGGAGGTCGAAACCCGCGACATCAACGACCCCGATCTCGTCTACCGCCTGCTCAAAGAGCAGTTGCGACAACGCCTGACCCGCTTCCCGCCCGACCTGAAGATGAACCCGGGCGGCCTCACCGTCTTCCTGATCATCGGGGTCAACGGGGTGGGCAAGACCACCACCATCGCCAAACTGGCCCGCCGCTTCATCAAGGATGGCAAGAAGGTCGTGCTGGCCGCCGGTGACACCTTCCGGGCCGCCGCCATCGACCAGCTCGGCATCTGGGGCCAGCGGGTCGGCGCCGAAGTCATCAAGGGCCAGGAAGGCGGTGATCCCGGCGCCCTCGTCTTTGACGCCATCCATGCCGCCCGCAAGCGGCAGGCCGACCTGCTGATCATCGACACCGCTGGCCGGATGCACGTCAAGGTCAACCTGATGGACGAGCTGAAGAAGGTGCGCAAGATCGTCGAGAAGGAGAGTGATGGCGGGCCCCACGAGATCCTGCTCGTGCTTGACGCCACCACGGGCCAGAATGCGGTGCAGCAGGCCAAACTGTTCCACGAGGCCCTGCCCATCAGCGGCATCGTCATGACCAAGCTCGACGGCACCGCCAAGGGCGGTGTGCTGTTCGCGGTCGAAGAGCAGATCGCTGCCCCCGTCAAGTTCATCGGGGTCGGCGAAAAGATGGACGACCTGATGACCTTCGACCCAGAAAAGTTCCTCGAAGCCCTCTTCGAAGACGACTCAGGGAAAACCAAGGAAAGCGATTACCAGGTCCTCCACTGACCCGGCTCAGGGTTCCAGAAAGAGGCGGGTTCGCCATGCGGCGCGCTCGGCGGCGATGAGGCGGACGAGTTCTGGCCAGGTCGCGCGGACCAAGGCGTCCTGTTCGGTAGGTGGTGCTTGGCGGACCGGCCGCCAGTGCTGCCGGATCGCCTCGAGGTGGTCGAGCAAGCGTTCGGCGCTGTTGGGAAACTCGGCGGCCAGGAACCCCCGTAACCCCAGCACCGGTCTGATCACGGAGCTCTCCAGCCACTGGGTGCAGGAGGCGGGATTCGGGGCTGCGGCGAGCAGCTCGGCCGGGGGACTGGCGGCCCAATCGGTCAGCCAGCCGTAGATGGCCTGTCGGGCTTCGGGCTGTACGAGCAAATAAAGGGGAAGGACGACCGGTTCGCCATCATCGTGCCCGGGTGCCTGGTCGATTAGCCGCCGGATGCCCAGGCCCACCCCCCGCATGGCCAGACGCCAGGCGTCGGTGGCGATCTCGGCATGGAAGGGCGGGGGGGCTTCCCCGTGCTCGAGGGAGAAATCGATCCAGGTTTTGACCAGGCGGCTGGTCAACTGCTCCGCGTCGGGATGACCGACCCGTCGGGCCACCGCCAATTCCTGAACACGCTCAACCAGGCGGCGGCAGTTGTCGTAGAACTGGTCCGGGATGATCTCGCCACTGGTGCAGGCCCAGACAGACTCCGGCGCCGGGCCGAACGCGGGCCACAAGGCGGGAAGGAGCAGCAGGAGAAAGAAGGGCCCCCGGGTGGGGGGCCTTCCAGGCAGGTGGGACGAGGAGAGGGGCGAGGTCAGCGGCGGTTCTCCCGGCTCTCCAGGACGCGGGTCTCGAACGAACTGTCGACGATCCGCACGGGGATGACCAGAGCGCGGGTGTTGCCACTGGCATCGGTGGCCGAACATTCGACCTTGACCTGGTAGACGCTGGGCACCGACTGGGTGGGATCGACCTTCATCGGCATGTCGGCGGCGAAGCGGCCACGGGGCAGGCCGTCGCCGGGGTAGGCCGGATTGTTGATGTCGTTGCCTTCGCGATAGACGTTGTGGAGGTTGATGTCGGGTGGCGTGCCGCCGATCAGATTGGTGCCGGTCTTCTCTTTGATTTCGAAAGTGGCACGGCTGAAGTCGAGGTAATCGACATTGTCAGTAAACCGGAAGTTGGCAAGCAGACGCCCGGAGCGGCGCACGGTGGGCAGCAGCGCCTTCGCGGTATCGTCGAGCAGGGCTCCCAGGCCGGCCGGGGTCTCGTCAATGACGATCTTCTCGCGGGTGTTGAGCGGCGCCTTGGCACTGCCGGGCACGTCGAGGGTCACCGAGCCGACCAGGTCGCTGGTCTCGAGGTTGTAGGCGGCGATGACCAGCTTGCAGTCAGCGAGCTGATCCTCGGTCTTGGGGTCGGTGACCGCATCCCGCACCCCTTCCAGGAGCTGGATCTCCCAGCGGCGGTTGTCGGCCTGCGAGATCAGGGTCACGTAGAGGCTGGGAGGGTCGTTGTCATACCGCTGCAGGCCGATCTTGTTGGTGGGGATCTTGCGCGGGAAGTCGGCTGCCGTGGCCGAGGCGGTGAACAGGTGCGCTTCGGTGTCGTTGAGCGGCCAGTCGGGGCCGTAGCCGTCCTTCATCGGGGCCTCGATCGAGAACTCGAGGGAGCCGATCCAGTGTTGATGCGTATTGCCGGCGTCGAACTTGCGGTAATCGCTGACCTCGGCAGTGTAGGTGGCGCTGATGACGTAGTCGTCGCGCTGGTAGAAGTTCTTGTCGGTCGGCTTGGGGCCAGGGGCCCCGGATCGGGTCGCGCTCGTGAAGCGGTCTTCCAGGTCGGACCGGTGGCGGGCGTATTTCGGGAACTGATAGCGGACTTGCATATCACCCGCGTCCGGCGGGAATCGGACATTGGGGTTGTTGTCGGTCATGCGGATGGTCAGATTGATCGGCGGCACGGGATCGCCCGTGCTCTGGATGATCGGATCGACATCGGCGCTCATCGAGGCATACCCGACCTCGATATCGCGCGCCCGGACAAACCAGGAATCGCCACGGGGGAAGAGGGCGTCTGAGCCGTCGCTGAGGTTCCAGGCGGTGTTGCTGTCGCTTCCCTTCACGGTCGTGACGACCCCCACCGGCAGATCGTCAGGGACGATGCTGCGATACTGGGGCAGGGTGGCGGTCGGCCCGGTCTTGTACTCGATCCATTTGACCCGGGGATAGACGATCTCCAGGCGCAGGCGGTAGGCGCCCGGGTCGATCGGGGTGTTGATGGGGCGCAACGACGCCGGCGGGATGGGAACTTCCAGGTGGAACTTGCGATATTCCGCCGGCCCGACCGTGGTGACCGTGGCGCCGCGGCAGTCGCCCTCGGCGAACAGTTCCCCCGGACCGGTGGTCGGGAAGGTGGAGGTGGGGGCGCCCTCGAAGGTCGGGTAGATGAACAATCGCCAGCGCAGGGCCTTCAGATCTTTCTGGGTGAGCGCCTCGACGACCTTGGTGCCGTGATCGGCCTTCTTGTCGGGATCACCGGGCTTGTTCCAGCCGGGGTTGTAGACGAGGTTGAAGGTGTTGGCGCTCTCGTAGTTGTAGACGTGCCCGTCAGCGTCGCCGTAATCCCAGACCCCGACTCCACCGAAGGTCTCGAAGACCTTGGCCAGATCGTCGCGGTTGGCATCACGCACGAACTGGGCGTCGAAGCCGAAGGAGAGCGCCGAGGGGGTGGCGTTTTCGGCCAGGTTGTAGAAGTCGCCGCCGCCGCTGTCATTGCCCACTCCTTGCAGGTAGCCCTGGTTGGACAGGGTCACATTGCTGACGTAGCTGTCGACCTTGGTATTGGGATCGGACTGCACCTGGAACAGGACCTTGGTGGTTTCGACCGGGCCCCAGACTTTGCGAACCTTGTGCAAGTCGCTGGGGCGATCGGTCTGGGCGAGATCTTCGAAGCGGAAATAGTTGTAGGTGACCCGCGAATAGATGCGGTAGTTGCCAGGTTGCGGGAAGCGGAAATCGTAGGTGTGATAGGTGGTGTTCTTGGACGGGGCGCCGCTCTCGAATCGCTTGAGGACCTTGCTGTCATCACAGTTCGGATCGGCCGAATCGATCAATTCGACGACCCACTCCACGCTGGTCTTGAAGGCCGGGGATTCGAAAATACTCGAGGGATAGCCGCCGGCGTTGCCGTCCCCGTCTTCATCGTAATCGATGAACGGGGGGTTGTTGTTGATGAAGGTGTCCCCTCCGAGTTCGGGGAAGTTGCCGCACCAAACGTAGTTCTGGCGGGCGCCATTCACCCAGGGTTTGTACCCTTCGAGCTTGAAGGTGACCGTATCGCCTTCGTAAATCGGAGTTTGGGAAGTCACCCGGTCGTCGCGGCAAACCGAATACTTGCACACTTCGGGCGGATGGAAGGTCTGGGGCGGGTAAGCGATATTCACCACGGCGAACTCGGCCTTGATGGTGGCCACCCGGTCGGCCACCACCTTGGTGTGGCGCCAGCCCAGGCCATCCTTCCAGGTGTAGGAGGATCCGCCGCGGCACTCGAGGGTGCGGGCAATGGTGTCATAGCCGGCTTCGACCCGGCCGCGTTCTTCCATGGATGAGGCCAGGTAGCCGCCGCCAGCACTGGCGGTATACCGACGGGATACCTTGTAGACCCGCTGGCGGAAGAAGATGTCGAGGTAATCGCCGGCCTGCAGAGGCATGGTCGCTTCTTTGTCCGGCTCGGCGGCGGGGTTGCTGGACGGCCGCATCCATTTGCCGGTACCAAGGTAGTCGGCGTGGGAGGTCATGGCGGCGCTCGGCCAGACGGGATCGAAATCATATCCCTTGGGGGCGCCCAGAGGATTGGGCCAGGCCGGCTCGTTGGGGCAGTCGAGCTCGGTGGTCAGTACGTAGAGGAAGCCTTGCCCATCGACCCCGATGGCATCGACGGCTCCCGAAAACTCGCCGACGTCTTCGGCGGGGGGCAGCAACGACGCCATATAGTCCAGGCGATAGATGTGCCCCTTCTTGAAGGTTTTTCCATTAGGGGTGGTCAGATCGCTGGCGAAATACTCGAACCCGAGACCGCCGATGCCCCACCAGGAATCCTGCATGACGAATTGGTCGGCGATCGACCCATAGAGAAAATCGGGGGCGGTGGTGACCGGGACCGCGACAGGGCTGAACTTCGAGGAGGTGCCCATGCGGGTGACCTGATTGGGTTGGTAGCCCAGGCTGTCGAGGTAGCTGGTATTGCGGATGTTCGTGGCATTGAGATCGAGGTTGTAGGTGACGCCGTTGTGAACCACCCGCAGGGCAGCGTCGTTGCCGCTGTAGGGGCCCGCTGCCTTGCCGAACGGGTTGAACCCGTACCGGCGGCCGGTGGTCGAGGTGAAGACCTGCACGGTCGATTCGATCTTGCCGACCGCCTGCGGGTTCATCTCGCCGCCAGGGATGCAGCCGTCGCCGCAGGTTTTGCCGTAACTTTCGGTGATGTCGAGGTCGGTCGCCGAGAGCACGCCGGCCGCATCGCAGGTCGGTTTGTTCGAATACGGCGGGGCGGGGGGCGGGATGACCACATCTTTGTACGAGTAGAGGTCGAGGTTGCGGTCGCGCTTCTTGTAGGTGCGTTTGACCACGGCGGAGATGTACTGGGCGTCCCAATAGGGGCTCATGAGGGGAATCCAGTAGGTGACCCCGTTGTAGTCCACCTGCCGCCGGAATCCGCCGGTGACGTTGTCATGCTTGAGCCGGAAATCCTTCTGGGTCATTTCGGGGCGGCCGTCACGACCATCCATCAACTGGTAGGGGTAGGGAGAACGATTGGTACCGAAGGCGAACCACGAGATACCGCCCCACTTGTTGGGCAGCACCACCTTGTAGGGATCGGTGGGGTGGCGAACCCCGGCCGCGCTCGCTCCGGGCCCGTTCCATAACGGGAGATTCTTATGGGAATCGGGTTTGCCGGGATTGAACTTGTAGTTGTAGGTATTGCCGGCAGCGTCGGTGTAGTTGCCCTTGGTATAGGCGGCGTGGGTGTGGGGCCACCCTGAGAGGGGTAGTGGGGAGTGGCTGGATAAGGGCCGTAATCCCAGAAATCACCGTCATAGTTGGTCGTGCCATGGTCATATTGCCGGTTGGGCATGGGACCGGTAATGTCTTGGGAAACCTGATCGGCGGAAAACGGCTGCCCGATCAGCTTGATGAAGGCGGGGGAATCGGGATCGAAGGCTCCGGGGGGGATCCAGCCTTCTTGGGTGACATCGACGTAATCGCCACTGACCGCCGGGCAGACGAACAGGAACAACTTGTTCTGCTGGTCGACGGCAAGGCCGTTGACGGTCGTGGCCACCGAGAAGCTCAGGTCGAAGATCCGGGTGGCCAGGGCCAGGGGGCCATACGGGTCGGCATAGGAGTTGAGGCGGTAGACCCCGTCCATTTTGGCGGGAATCTCCTTGGGCAGCAGGACATACCCGACCCCGTTGGTGGGCTTCGGCTGGGCGTGGGCCAACCCAGGCAGGAGACAGCACAACAACAGGACTGCCAGACCGGTGGCACGCATTTTCCCTCCTCGATTCATGGCCTACCTCCTCGGTGCGGCCGTCCCCCGGACGACCGGCTCATACTCAGCGTGTGATGCTCAGTAGTTTTTCGCTTCGGCTTCCAGGTATTTCTGGATGACCTCGCTATGGAGTTTTCCGACCTTGTACCTCTGATAGACGTATTGGACCACGGCGGGAGTCATGTTGACGCCGCCTTTGATGAACATCTTGTCGAGCCGGGGGTCGTAGCAGGTGCGGAAGGCCCACCGCTGGGAGCCGGTCCAGGCCCGGAACGTCATGAACATGGGGGGGCGTCCGTTCTTGCCGTGCTTGTACAAGATATCTTCGGCGGTGCCTTCCAGGGTGGCGGCGAGATACTCCTTCATGGGGTTCTCGGGAATGAAGGAGGTGGCTGCCGGGGTCCGGTCGATGGCGAACGAACTGTTGAAGATGAACGGCACCTGGTAATGCGAGGCCACGGCGTCGATCGCCTGATAGACGTCGTCGAGCATCAACTTGAAGGCTTTTTGCGTCTCTTCCATGGTGGTCAGGTGGAGGACCTGAGTTTCCTTGTCGAGTTCGGTCAGCGAGTGGTTCGCCAGCTTCAGGTCTTCCTGGAGTTCACTGCGGCGCTGCCAGTACTTCCGATCGATGATACCCTTTTTCCTATTATATTCATTCAGAAGAGGGGTACGGGCGGTGGCGGGCAAGGCGTTCAGGCGGGCCTGGAGATCGGACAGTTCCCCCAGGTCTTTCTGGAAGGTCTGATCCAGTTCATCGAGGGCCTTGGCGGTGGTGTCCCGCTGCTTGAGCAGGGCGTTCCGCCGATCCACCAGTTCCTGGCGCAAGACGCCCCGGTCACGGGCGCCCTGGGCCCCGAGGGCCGCCAGTTCGAACCGGCCTGCCTTGATGTCGAACCGGGCCATCAGGGGATGCAGGGCCAGGGCTTCGGCGACATTGACGTAGCCGAAGGTGCCCGGCGACTGCGCCCTGAGGGGGGCGGCCAGCGC
Organism: Candidatus Ozemibacteraceae bacterium; assembly: GCA_937998695.1. Taxonomy (GTDB): domain Bacteria; phylum Muiribacteriota; class Ozemobacteria; order Ozemobacterales; family Ozemobacteraceae; genus Ozemobacter. The sequence goes on along the minus strand of CALLCO010000037.1, from coordinate 4,071 downwards.
GACCAGGATCAGGGCAAGCGTGAGGGAGAGGAAGCGGCGGAGCATGTGATGTCCTCCAGGGTCAGGGTTTGGCCTTCACGGCAGCCACGTTGGGGATGACCGTGATGGTGTCGCCGCGGCGCGTGTGGCCACGGGGATACTTGCAGTTGATCTCGAGGATCACGGGGGTGCCGGTGGCGACCGCCTCCTGGATCCCGACCCGGACCATTTCGACGTCCTCGATCAGCTCCAGGGATTCCTGGAGGGCGGCGGTCGGAGGGGGGATGTCGGGGAGCGGGACGCCCTTCATGTAATCGGGAGGGGTGGTGAAGGCGATGGTCTCCTGGAACCGATGGTACAGAATCTTCCCGGCCCGGGAGAGAGAATAGACGTGGTAGGTGAGCTGGGCGGGCACTTCCGGGTCGAAACCGCGCCGCTCGGGAAGGGCCTCGACGAACCAGATCAATTTGGTGGCCACCTCGGTTTTGTTGGCAACGGCAAGGCAGGCGGTCGCGAGCAGAGTGCCGTTTTCGTTCACCCGCAGACGGAAATCCTCGCTGGTATTCTCGATGATGCGCGAAGGGTAGACCAACGTCGAGGGGTAGGAGGACTGCTGGGCCTTCTGCGACAGGTGGCGGGTGGCGTTGCGCAGGGCGGTGGCGGTCTTTTGCATCCAGAAGGCGGTGCCGCTGGCCGACTGACCGCTCGAATACAGGGCGAACAGCCCACCCAGCAGCAGGGTCAGCAACCCGGTGGCGACGATCAGTTCGGTGAGGGTGATGCCGCGTCGACCGGTCATAGGGGGCGATCCCTGGCCACCCGCACGGTGCGGGAGAACTCTTCGGTGAAGGTGTCCTGCTGGCCTCCGTAGACGCGGGGGAAATTGACGGTGGCGGAGACGGTGACCTTGACCACGACCTGATTGGTCACGCGTTTCTGGGTGGTGTCTTCCGCCGTGTGTTGGGCCAGAACCTCGATGGCCGTCGTCTCATACTGCCCCGTGAAGGGTTCGCGCATGCGATCCCGGATCTGGGCAGGCAGGGGGCTCATCACCATGACCGTATCGCGGGAGGTCAGGTCGGCGCGGAAGACCTCGAGCCAGCGGCCTGGAGGGGTGCGGGTATCGCTGAGCCGGCTGGCCAGATCGGCCAGGGCGATGAAGCCGTACGAGTTGGGCACGGCATCGCCCGCCCGGATGCAGTATTTGGGGCCGGGATTGGTCGTCAGATCGAGCGGCCGTGAGAAATCGAACAGGGGGTTGCGCCCCTGGGCGAAGCACGCGCCGTCGAACAGTTCGCGGTGCAGATACTTCACCTTCAGGAGGGCGTGCTCCATGCCGGCACGGGCGGCGAACGTGGCCTGGAGCTGGTTGTAGCTGGTCTGGTTCTGCCGGAAGTTCTGGGTGTTGCTGCGCAGGATGAAGGTGGCCAGCAGGCTGAGCACGGCCGCGAACACGAGAACGATGGGAATGGCCATGCCGTGGCGGCGATCCATGCGCGTCATCTCCGTCAATCCACTCGTGAGAGGTTGGCCTTGGCCGTATAGACTTCCAGGAAGCGTTCACGGTTGGGCGGCATCCGCCAGCGGATCCGCAGCAGAAATCGCTTCATCATGCAGTATCGCTCAGAAGCTAAACTGCCGAATGGAACTCCCAGGTTGCGGGCATTGGTTTGGATGGGGTTGATTTCGTAGTCATAGGGACGGTTTACGCCCGGGGCCACGAACTCGTTCCCCGTATACCAGGCGGGGGTTCCCCCCACTACTGCCTGTTCGAAAAGGGGGCGGGGAAGATAGGTGAACACGATTTCCTGAGACGGGTCAGGGATGTTGGTGTCGAGCCCCTCCACCGGGAAGATCAGGAGCTTGACCGCATAGGTTGTGCCGCGGCTGTCGGTGAGGGTGCCCCGGCCCAGCTGGTCGGTCTTGTTACCCAGAAGGGCGAGGAAGGATGCCACCTGGTAGGTCGGGGAATCGGCGAAGCGGGCCACGTGGTCCTCGGCATTGCTGCCGTCGAGGTCACTGACATTGCCAGGCTCGAGATGGACGCATTCGAACGGCACGCTGTCGAGAAGGTTCTCGAGGATGCTGCGGGCGGCGGTTTGGGCGAAGATGTAGGAGTTGGTGACGTCGGTGTCGCCCGTGCCGGTACCGATCACTCCCACGATGGGAATGAACGCGAACGCCAGGATGAGCAAAGCCGCCATGATCTCCAGGAGCGTGATTCCGCGACCCTGGGGCCGAGGCGAACGGCGCATCGGTTCAGAAGACAAGTTGCACGTTCCTTGCCGGTACCTTCCTCTCATTCCGACTATAACATACAATGCTAAGGGCGGCAATCGATCCGGTGGGCGTGGCAGGCGGGTAAGCACCAGAAAAAACTTGACATCCTCCGCCAACCCTGGTATCCTGATCTTGGTCATTCCGCCGGGATGGCGGAATAGGCAGACGCACCGGACTTAAAATCCGGTGGGGTAACTCCCGTGCCGGTTCAAGCCCGGCTCCCGGCACACCATATTCGACGCGGGGTGGAGCAGCCTGGTAGCTCGTCGGGCTCATAACCCGAAGGTCGGCGGTTCAAATCCGTCCCCCGCAACCGCCTTCCAAAGCCGGATCCCCCGGATCCGGTTTTTCATTTGGCAAGGTAGCTCAGTTGGTCAGAGCACACGGTTCATACCCGTGATGTCGAGGGTTCGACTCCCTCCCTTGCTATTCCGGACCACTCATGAAGGTCCCAATTCATCCTGAAAACCCGCTTTAGCAGCGGGTTTTTGTGATTTCGGGGGGAATGATGGCGGCCGGCCCTGGGGAAGCGATGACGCGCGTGGTGGCCCGCCTCGCTCAGACCCTTCCTGCCCGGCGATTGGGGGTGGCGGTGTCCGGGGGGGCCGACTCGGTTGCCCTCCTTGGCCTGCTGATCCGGGTCGCCGCCCGCCACCCTCTCGCGCTGACCGTGCTTCACGTTGATCATGGGCTGCGTCCCGAGAGCGGAGCCGACGCCCGTTGGGTCGCCCGTCTGGCCAAGCGGCTTGGGGTGCCTTTCCTCTGCCGGCGATTGCCTCCCCCCCCCGCCTGCCCCGGCGCCGAGGGCGGACTGGAAGCCTGGGCTCGCCGGGAACGCCTGCGGGCTTTGGCCGAGCTGGCCCGCCAGGCCGACCTCGAATGGGTCGCGCTCGGGCATCATGACGATGATCAGGCGGAGACCATCCTTGGTCGCATCCTGCGTGGGACCTCCCTGGCGGGAATGGGTGGCATGCGGCGTCGCCAGACCCTCCAGGTGGCCGGGCGACCCCTGCGTCTGTGGCGGCCCCTGCTGAATTTGCCGCGAACCGTCCTGCGCGCCTGGTTGACCGAGATCGGCCAGGACTGGCGGGAAGATGCCACCAACCACCACCTCGGCTTCGAGCGGAACCGCCTTCGCCACGAGGTCCTCCCCTTCCTCGAAACCGTGCGCCCCGGAGCGGCCCGCCACCTGGTCGCTCTGGCCCGGGATGCCCGTCGAGCCCTGCGTGCTCTCGCCGCTTCCGCAAGGGAGAACGGCACCACTCCGATCTGCCACGGTACGACCTTTTCGTTGGCTGGCCCACTCCCTCCTGTTTTTGTCCTGGCCGAGCAGCTGCGGCGGTGGCTGATTCGCCTCGGAGAAGGGGATCGCCTCTCCCGCCCCTTGCTCCACCGTTTGGTTGACTTGGCCTGCCGGCCCCACGCCGGTCGCCGACTTCCTCTCGGGAACCGGGTGATCGTACGTACCGCCACGGGACTCGAAGTGCTACCAGGCGGAGCCCGTGCGTCCCCTGCGTTTGCCCCGCTTGCCCTACCTCCAGATACCCCGGTGGACATCGGAGGATTCAGGTATCTTCTGGCCCCGCAGCGTGCGGCCTCGGCCTGGGAGGGGTGCTGGATTCCCCAAGACCGGGCCGATGCTGGCCTGGTGATCCGTTCCCGGCGGCCGGGCGACCGTTTCCGTCCAGCCGGGGGAAGCGGCAGCAAGAAACTGGGGCGTTGGCTGATTGACAGGAAGGTGCCTGCCCATCAACGGGATGGTCTGATCCTCGTGACCAGTGGCGATGACATCTTGTGGATACCCGGCCTAGG
>CALLCO010000036.1 GCA_937998695.1 Candidatus Ozemibacteraceae bacterium | reverse complement strand
ATGTGTGTCTTCCGGCGAATCCGGCCCCAGGGTGGATGTTTCAAATGCGGTAGTCATATTAGGGCGGTCCGAGGATGGGCAGCGTGGCAGGCACGCCCCCCCCCTACGGTCTCTTCTTTCCGTCGTCGGGCGAAGGCCCGGAGGAAACAGGGGCCGGCCCGGCGGGTGCCGTCGTCGCCGTGGCCGCGGTGACGATAGAGACGACCTCGACCGGCCGCGGCGGATCGGTGCGCCGCCAGAGCGACAGATACTCGACATTCTTGTGGAGATCGACGATGGGGGCCGGCTCGAGGCCGTGCAGCCGAATCCCGTTTTTGGCGAAGGCCTCGCGCAAGCCCTCGATCACTGCGCGATGGACGGCCGGATCGCGGACCAGCCCGCCCGGCTCGACCTGCTCGGGCGGGGCCTCGAACTGCGGTTTGATCAGCGCGATCATCGCCCCCCCGGGCCGCAGGAAGCCGAACGCGGGCGGCACGATCAGGCGCAACGAGATGAACGACACGTCGGTCACCACCAGGTCGAACGGCGTGGGGAAAGCGTCGAGGGGCAGGGTGCGGAAGTTGGTGCGTTCGCGCACGGTCACGCGCGGGTCGGCCCGCAGACGGGCGTCGAGCAGGCCGTAGCCGACGTCGAGGGCGGTCACCGCCGCCGCCCCGGCCTGCAGCAGCACGTCGGTGAAACCACCGGTCGAGGCGCCGATGTCGAGACAGACCGCTCCAGCGACGGTCACCGCGAAGACCTCGAGGGCGCGCGCCAGTTTGCGCCCACCCCGGGAAACCCAGGGCAGGCCCCGTGGATGACGCTCGAGGGGCTGGTCGCCGGGGACCTTCTGCCCCGCCTTGTCCCAGACCCGATCGCCCGTGCGGATTTCCCCGGCCATGATCAGGCGGCGCGCCGCTTCCAGGTCGGCGGCCAGGCCCAACGCCACCACCCGCTCGTCCAGTCTGATCTTGCGCACCCGTTCCTCCTGCCGGGGCCTGGCTCCAGCCGATCTGGTCGCCATTCCCACCGATTTGCCCCGGGTTATCGGTCGCCAGGCCGTGGCAGCACGCGACCCCGAACCCTTATGCTCATGGACAGGTTGTCTTTCCCCATGGTATCAAAAGCGGAGAGCTCCGGCTCGATTCTCATTTAGGAGGAAACGATGAAGTTCGAGATCATCCAGCCCGGTTCCTACGCCATGATCAAGGCCACTCTGACCCAGGGCGAAGCCATCAAGGCCGAGTCGGGAGCCATGGTCGCCATGCACCCCAATCTCGACGTCGAGGGCAAGGTCGATGGCGGCATGTTCGGAGCCCTCAAGCGGGCGGTGTTGACCGGCGAGAGCCTGTTCTTCCAGACCCTCAAGGCCAACCGCGGCGCCGGCGAGGTGTTCATCGCCCCCGCCGTGCCCGGCGACGTCACCATCCTCGAACTCAACGGGGCCAACCACTTTTTCCTGCAGAAACAGTCGTTCCTGGCCAGCGACGACGCCATCGCCATTGAGGCGGTCTCGCAGGGGTTCTTCAAGGGCCTGCTGAGCGGGGAAGGCATGTTCATCCAGAAGGCGACCGGGAAAGGTTCCCTTGCCATCTCCAGCTTCGGGTCGATCTACAAGATCTCGCTGGCCCCCGGTCAGCAGTACATCGTCGACAACTCCCACCTCGTGGCCTGGGCCGGCACCGTCACCTACGACGTGCAGAAGGCCAGCTCGGGCTGGTTCAGCTCGGTCACCTCGGGCGAAGGCCTCGTCTGCAAGGTCAACGGCCCTGGGGATGTCTGGTTCCAATCGCGCAATCCCGGCGCCTTCGGCTCCTGGATCCGTCAGTTCATCCCGTCCAAGGGCTGAGGGAAAGCGATGCCGGCGGGCACCTTCCGCGGCGACGTCTTCGGCCTCGGGGACCCCGGGCAGTCCTGCCCGGGGTCTCTCGAGGTCGTCTACGAGGAGTTCCGGCTTCGACTCGACGACGGCCGCCAGTTCACCCTGCCCACCACCCGGGTCACACTTTCCCGGGGCGGGTTCGACGGTCTTCACATCATCGTCGAGGGGCAGGCCGAGAGCGGCGAGAACTTCTACATCTCGCTGCAGGACGAACTGTTCCTCGACCACCTGAGCCACCTCGGCCCCGCCGAACTGCGGGGAGCCGCCCGCGACCTGCAACGACAGGGAAATTCGACCCGCACCTGGGCCGCCCTCTCGCTGTATATCTTCCTGGGGCTGCTCGCCCTGGCCGGGTTCGGCCTCTGGCTCGGGTTCGGCTGGCTGGTCGACCGCGCGGTCGGCATGGTCCCCCCGACGCTCGAAAAGAGGTTCGGCCAGATCGTCGTCGAGGCGATCACCTCCGACAAGAAAAAACTCACCCAGGGCCCGGCCTACGACGCGGTGATGAAGATCTGGAACCGCCTGTTGCCGGCGGTGCCCGCCGGGCATCCCGACACGCTCCAGATCCATGTCATCGACGACCCGATGGTCAACGCCCTGGCCGCGCCCGGCGGTCAGATCATCGTCTTCACGGGATTGATGAAAGAGGTCGAATCGGCCGAGGAGCTGGCCGGCATCCTGGCCCACGAGCTGCAGCACGTGCTGAAGAAGCATCCGCTGAAGGGCATCATGCAGAGGGCGGGCCTGGCGGTGGTGCTCGGCACGCTGTTCGGCGACGCCGGCGCCCTGGCCGTGGTGATCCGCGAATACGGCGGCAAACTGGCCGAACTCTCGTACAGCCGCGACCAGGAACGCGAGGCCGACCGGCTCGCCGTCGAGCTGCTGGTGCGCGCCAACGTCGACCCGACCCGTCTGCCCGAATTCTTCCGGCGCCTGCAGAGCAAGGGCGGGAACCTGCCCGCCGCCTTCACCATCATCTCGACCCACCCCGGGCACGAGGAGCGTGACCAGGCGCTGCAGGCCCAGTTCCGCACCCTGCCCGCCGCCACCTACGAACCGATCGGGGTCGACTGGGCCGGCCTCAAGGCCGCCCTGGCCGGGGCGGAGCAGGCGAAATGAGCAGTGGGCGTTTCCGCCGCCGCTCCGGGTCCCGGTCGATACCCCGCCGGGCACACCAGGAAGCGCCGCGCGGCCCTATCCCGGAGACGCATCTCTCCTGCGCGGGCGGTTTCCCGCCGGAAGGGGAAACGCTGGAGATCGCTGATCGCCTGGAGCATCCTCGCGGCATCCGCCCCTCGGATGCCCTGAACCCGCGTCGGCACGAGGGCTTGCCCCTCCCCTCCCTCCTCGCTGGAAGACCCACCGGCAAGCGACGACCAGTGCCTCCGCGCCCGCGCCCGGCGAGCGGATGGGTGGCCTACCTGGTGCTGATCCTGGTCGCCCTGGTCTGCCTGCATCTGCTGGCCTGGCCGATTGTCCGGCGCGTCATCCTCCACCAGGACGACGAGGTCGCCGAGGAGATCCACGGCCAGCCGGACGAGCCCGCCGACGACCTCCGCTGATCCCCCACCGCACTCCAGAACAACAGGAAACAGGCCCACGCGGCGACGCACCAGGAACAGGAAGACTCCCTGCCAGCGCCCTGTCATGCCCGGGGGTGCATCAGGTGCCCAAAGCCACGCACAGGCGCTCGAGCCCGGTGGTCAGATCGGTTTCGGAGGTGCCGCCCAGCGACAGCCGGAACGAGCGGTCCCAGCCGTGTCCGAAGACGTCGCCGGGAATCAGCACCAGGTCATGGTCGTCGAGCAGGCGGAAGGCGGTCTCCCGACCGTCGGCGGGGCCGTCGACCCACGCGAAGAACCGGCCCAGGGCGCCGACCCGCCAGCCGCCGCCCAGACGGGGAGCGACAGTCGCCACCAGGGCACGGCGGCGGTCGAGGTCGGCGCGGCGCTCGGCCAGCCACGCCTCCCATGGACCGGCCAGGCAGGATTCGACCAACCGTTGCCCCGGAGTGGGCGCGCAGATAACCATGGTGTCATGCACCTTGACCATCTCGGCCACCAGATCGGCCGCCGCCATCACGTAGCCGACCCGCCAGCCCGTGATGCCGAAGGTCTTGGAAAAACTCCCGATGGTGATGACGTTCCCCGGCCGCTCTTCGACCCCACCGAAGACGGTGGGGGTCTCACCCGGACCGGGGAAGAACAGATAGGTCTCATCGACGATCACCCGCACGCCGGCCCGCCCCAGACCGTCGATCAGCGCGCGTACGCGGGCCGGATCCCAGGTGGCGCCGGTCGGGTTGTTCGGGGTGACGAGGGTCACCGCCCGCACCTGCCGGTCGCGAGCCACGCGGATCACCTCGTCGGGGTCGGGCTGGTACGCCGCGTCGGCGCGCACCGGGATCTCGACCACCTCGCCGCCCGTCATCGTCACCGCCATGGCGTGGTTGAAATAGAAGGGGGTCAGCAGGCCCATGCGCTCACCCGGGGCCAGCAGCGCCAGCACGGCCGTCAGGTAGGCCCCATTGGCCCCGGCGGTGATCAGCATTTCGCGGTCGGGGTCGACGGCCGACCCGCCGAGCCCTCGCCAGAGCCGGGCCCAGGTTTCCCGCAGGGCGGGACGGCCAGGATCGAGGGTGTAACGATGCAGATCGGGGGCGTCGAGCAGGGGGCGCCAGGCGTCGAGAGCCCAGGCCGGAGGGCCGAAGAAGGGAATGGCCTGCCCGAGGTTGATGAGCGTCCGTCCGGCCCGGCGCCGGGCGTCGGCCCGGGCATTCACGGCAAAAATGCCGGGCACCGGAGTGACCTGCACGTGCCGGTTCATTCCCTTCCTCCCGACCGGGGCAGCTTCCCCACCCGAAGGCGGTCAGGGCCGCGGATACCGGATTTGGATGGGCCCACGACCGCGCCCGGTCCGTGGGGGCCATGATACACCGGGCCCCCTCCCGAACGCCACCGTTTCCGTGCCCGCACATCATCGTTCCGCGAGAAACTTCGGGGTCGTACCCGCCGGTTCCGGCCGCCTGGTCGGGAAAGGGTTGCCCCCGGGCGCACGACTGGACTAGAATCGTTCGCAACCACCCGAGAGGAGTTTCCCCATGCCCATGAAGGCCATCGCCATTTGTGGCAGTCCCCGTGCCGACGGCAACACCCAGATCCTGCTGAAGCGCTGCCTCGACCATTTCAAGAGTACCGGCTTCGCAACCTCGTACCGGTCGGTCGGCAGCGAACTGGTCAAACCCTGCATCGCCTGCGGGAAATGTTCCCAGATGAAGAACCGCACCTGCGTCATCCGCGACGACGCCTTCCCGTCGATCTTCAACGAGATGCTCGACTCCGACATCATCATCGTCGGCTCGCCGGTCTATTTCGGGTCGGCCACCCCCAACCTGATGGCCCTGCTCGACCGTGCCGGCTACGTCTCGCGGGCCAACGGCAACCTGCTGTCGCGCAAGCTGGGCGGCCCCCTGGTGGTCGCCCGCCGGGCCGGCCACAACTTCACCTTCGCCCAGTTGGTCTACTGGTTCATGATCAACGACATGGTGGTGCCCGGCTCGACCTACTGGAACATCGCCTTCGGCCGCAAGGCCGGCGAGGTCACCGAGGACGAGGAAGGGGTGGCCACCATCGACCGATTCGCCGAGAACCTGCTCTGGTTGGCCCAGAAACTGCGTTCCTGAAACCGACCGACCCCGCTCCTGTCACCAGAATCCCCTCCGCCCGCCGCCTCCTCTCGCCACTACCCGACGTGGGAGGGGAAAGAGGCTGGGCTCCTTGCTTCGCTGGACTGCCCCCCAACACCTCGCACGGCCGGGTTGGCAACCGATTCTTTTTCCTGACCCGCTCCAGGTCGCCGTCAAGGGGACTCGCCCCCTCCCCCCCCAAAGCCGGCCCCCTGGCTTCCTCTCCAGTCCAGGACACTGCTTCGCGTTTCCCGGGTAGCAGGCCCCTGCACCGGGCAAAGCCACCTTTCATTCGGTCTTCCGTGTTTTTTTCCATCGCGATCAATCTTTTTTTCCCCCTTCGCGCATAATGGGGGGTGAACTGCCATGATGAACAACGCCGCGACAAACGACTGGGATGCCCTGATGCGGGCCGGGCTGGCCGGCGATCGGGCCGCCCTGACCGGTCTGCTGACCGCCCTCGAGAAGCCGCTGTTCGGCTACCTCTTCCGATTGTGCCACAACCCCGAGATCGCCGAAGACCTGTTGCAGGAGACCCTGGTCACCGTCGTCACCAAAAGCGACACCTGGGATCCGTCCCGCGCCCTGCGCCCCTGGGTCTACACCATCGCCCGGAACAAATTCCTCGAGCACCGTCGGCGCTCCCGCAAGGTGGTGGTGCTGGTGCGCCCCGAGACGATCCCGGCCCCGGCCGCCGGCAGCCAGCCCTCGCCCGCCCGCCTTGACCTGCAACAGGCCCTGGCCACCCTCAACGAGCCGATCCGCGAGGCTTTCCTGCTCAAGCATGTCGCCCGCCTGTCCTTCGATGAGGTGGCCGAGATCCAGGAAATTCCGGTGCCCACCGCCAAGTCCCGCGTGCGCTTCGCCGTCCAAAAGCTCCGCGACGTGCTGGGAGACGACCATGCCGAAGACTGACTGCCTGAACGAAGAACTGTTGCTCGACCTCTACTACGGCGAGCTGCCGGCCTCCCCGCCCGAGGAAACCGGCCGGGGCCGGCCCGACGGCCAGCCCGCCGCCGTCCGTACCGCCGCGGAGGCCCACGCCCACCTGGCCGGCTGTGCCACCTGCCGGTCCGCCTGGGACACCCTGCGCCGACGCCTCGACCGGATCGACGCCACGGCCGACCCGGTGCCCGCTCCCCGTGGACGGGCCTTGGCAGGGGCCCTGCGCACCCTGGGTCTGGCCGCGGCGGGCAGCCACCAGGGGGAGAACACCCCGGAGATCCGTTCCGCCGACCCCGCCGGCAAGTCTTTCCCGACCGCGACCCCGAGCGGAACCCGGCCGACCTCCGCCAGCACCTTCCTCCCTTCCTTCACGGCCTCCTCCTCCCATCCCGGCACCATCATGACCCTCGAGGAGGTCGCCGACGAACTGCGGGTCACGGTCGAGCAAGCCCGCCGCCTGCTCGGCGAGCTGCCCTACCTGAACATCGGCGGAGTCATCCGCGTCCGACGCGCCACCTTCGAGGCGTTCCTCGAGAAGATGGAAGAGGAGTCCCGCCGCCCCATCCTCGATCTCGAACATCCGGTCCTGCGTCGTCAGGGCCTCATCTGAAGCAAGGAGGTTCCCCATGTCCGTCTCCCTGAAAGAAGCGGTCGCCACCTTCTCCGACAAGTTCGGGTTCCTGCTCGGCTCCGGGGTTCCCCTGGTGCCCGCCCTCGAGACGATCCTCGCCGAAACGCACGAGATCCGCCTGGAGGAGGCCATCCGTCGCGTGCTGGCCTGCATCGCCGAGGGCACCCGCTTCTGCGAAGCCCTGGCCGAATTCCCCGACGTCTTCTCGCCCTCGTACCTCAGCATGGTGCAGGCGGGCGAAAGCCAGGGCACTCTCGACGCCATGATGGGAAAGATCGCCCGCGGCGTGCGCGAGGGGCTGATCCCCATTGGCGGCCCGGTGGCCCCCCCTTCCGATCCCACCGGGGCGGAGACCCAGGCCGCTATCGACCGGCTGCTCGAGACGGCCGTCACCCGCGGCGCCTCCGACCTGCATCTGGTGCCGGTGCCCGCCGGCCTGACCGCCGCCTGCCGCATCGAGGGCAAGCTGGTCGACCTGGAGACCTTCCCCGTGGCCATGCGCGAGCCCATCACAGCCCGGGTCAAGTTCCTGGCCCATCTCGACCTCGCCGAAAAATGGCTGACCCAGGACGGCCGCATGTTGCTGACGATCGCCGGCCGGAAGATCGACGCCCGGGTCAATTGCCTGCCGGTCGCCCTCGGCGAGAAGCTGACGATCATGCTGCTCAGCCAGGAACCCTTCCAGGTCGATCTCGACCGGATCTTCGCCGATCCCGACGAGCGCCGGGCCTTCCTCGACCTGCTCAGCGTCCCCGCGGGTCTCGTCGTCATCGCCGGGCCAAACGGGTCGGGCAAGACCACGACGGCCTATGCCGCCCTCAAGGTCCTGCGCGAGCGCGGCATGGCCGTCACCGCCATCGAGTCGACGATCGGCATGATCGTCGAGGGGGTGGCCCAGACCCCAGTCCGGCCCCACCTCGGCATGAGCTACTCCCAGCTGCTCAACGCCGCCGAGCGGACCGATCCCGACGCGCTCTACGTCGGCGACATCCCGGACGCCGAGGTGATGGGGAAACTGCTCAAGTCGGCCCTGAAGGGGCGCCTGGTCATCGTCCACCTGCACGCCACCAGCGTCGCCGACGTCATCCGCCGGCTGCTCGCCCTGGAGGCCCCCCCGCATCTGCTGGCCTCGGCCCTCTCCGGAGTGATGGTGCAGCGCTTGGTGCGCAAGGTCTGCCCCGCCTGCGCCCGCGACGCCAAGGTCAAGAAGGCCGATCTGCAGGCGCTGGGCTGGTCGAGCGGTCAGATCAAGGCCCGTGAAGGGGAAGGCTGCGACCAGTGCAACCGCTCGGGCTACCGCGGCCGGATCGCCCTCTACGAGATCTTCTCCGCCGGCAAGGCGTTCAAGGACGCCCTGGCCCAGGCGGACGCGGCGGCGGTCGGCGGGCTGGTCCGCGACACCCTGACCCGCCCCCTGCCTCAGGCGGGGGCCGACCGGGTCGCCGACGGCACCACCACCCTGGCCGAAGTGCGCCGCGCCCTACGCGACTACGAAGAGGCCTGATCTCCGACCTATCATGGTGAAGGCGACCGAACCTCCGCTCCAAGGATCCGCCAGGGTCTTCGCCCTGGCAAGCCTGCTGGTGTGGCTGGCCATCGTCGGGATCACGAGCTCCCACCATGAAGTCTGGCGAGACGAAGTCAGAGCTCTTTCTCTGGCCCGCAGTGCTCCCTCCTGGTGCGCCCTTCCCCAGTCCTTGTAGGACGAAGGGCATCCTATCCTCTGGTATGCGCTTTTGCGCGCCGCAACCCTGGCTCTCCCCAATTGGGCCGCGTTGAAAGGGCTCAGCCTTATCATCGCCTTTGGGGCGGTCGCGGTGTTCCTATTCCAGTCACCCTTCCCGCTCTGGTTCAAGGTCTTGTTCCTGTTCAGCGCCCTCCCGATGTATGAGTTTTCGGTGGTTGCCCGAAATTACGGGATTTCCATGCTGTTGATGTTCCTGATCGGGTGGACCCTTCAGCCCAAACGGTCCGCTCAGATCGTTCCCGCCCTGCTTCTGGCCCTCTTGCCCCAAACCAACGTGCATTCGTTGGTCCTGACCCCCCTGTTGTGGATGGCCGGATTTTGGTTGCAATGCTTCGCCTCTCCCGAGCCGGCCGGCCAGCGGTCGCGCTTGCTTCCAGCCCTCCTTTCCGCTTTGATCGGAGGAAGCATTCTCTGGGGCTTGCACCTGACCCTCCCGACGGCAGACAGTCTGTTTGCCGAGCGCGCCAACCGGGGTCTTTCCGACCTCCTGAGGGCCATGATCCACGCGGCCCGAGCCCCCTCCGCCCGGTTCCCCGATCTCTTCGGGTTCCTGCCCTGGCCGGCCAATGACGTATTTCCATGGCTCATTGTGGCGGGGATCTGGTGGTGCCCCCTCCTGGCCCTGGCCCTCGCCGGTGGACTTATCAGCCTCGGAGGAGTCGGTCAGGCAGTCTATCCGCTCCACTTCCGCCATCAGGGGATTTTCCTCTGCTATGCCCTGCTTCTGTATTGGTTGGCAAAAAAGGGCCATCAGGCGCGGGAAGGGGCTGGGAAAGCCTGGCATTCGTGGAGCTGGGGTGCGGGAATGGCCGCCCTCGCCAGCATCCTGGCGGTCCATCTGGGGCTGGGGTGCAAGATCGTCGCCATGGACCTTCAGGAGGAATACAGCAGCGCCCAACGCCTGGCACCCATGATCACCGCCAGGCCCGATCTCCGCTCCGCCATTCTGATCGGAGAACCAGATCTGTTCATGGAGACGCTGGCGTACTACCTGCCCCACCGGATGTTTGTCCCCCGGTCGGGGGAATTCGCTGTCGCCGTCCCGCTCACCCGGAAAAACCGAAAGGCATATTCGCTTGCCGAGCTGTTGACCGACCTCAATCGTTTGCAGGCACGGGAAAAGGTTCCCCTCATCCTCGCCATCGGGTATCCCACATTCATGGACAAGCCAGGAGAGACGTTCGTCCAGTATCATGGTCGAACCTTCACCTGGAGCTCTACGGACAAAGCTCATCTTCTCGAACGAACCGAATTCCTGGGCATTCTGCAGAATGCGTTTGGTGATGAGAATTACACGGTATTCGTGTTCCCTTATCCCCCCCGACCAGCCCCTTCGCCCATGCCGCGCCCATCGGGTGCTCCCACGTCCCCCCCCCTGACATTCTCCCTGACCCGAAAACTCAGAGGTCGCCTCACCATGCTGAATAACAAGAAGATCGTCGTGGTGCTCCCCGCCTACAACGCCGCCAAAACTCTGGAAAAGACCGTTTCGGAGATTCCCCGGCCTCTGGTCGACGAGATCATCCTCGTCGATGACGCCAGTGGGGATGACACGGTGAACATCGGTCGGCGGCTGGGGTTGAAAACCTTCGTCCACCCGCATAATCGCGGGTATGGCGGCAACCAAAAAACCTGCTATGCCCAGGCACTGGCGGCCGGGGCTGACATCGTGATCATGCTCCATCCGGATTACCAATATTCGCCTCGCCTCCTGACTTCCATGGCTGGCATGATCGCCTTCGGCGAGTTCGATGTCGCGCTCGGTTCCCGGATTCTCGGCGTCGGCGCCCTGGCAGGAGGAATGCCCCTCTACAAGTACGTAGCGAACCGCTTCCTCACCTTCGTCGAAAACGTCTTCCTGGGATACAAGCTTTCCGAATACCATACGGGATATCGAGCATTTTCCCGAATCGTCCTGGAGACCATTCCCCTGGCACGGAATTCCGACGATTTCGTCTTTGACAACCAACTACTCGCCCAAGCGATCTGGTTCGGCTTCCGGATCGGGGAAATCAGCTGCCCGACCCGATATTTCGCGGAAGCATCGTCCATCGATTTTCCCCGAAGCGTCAGATACGGTCTGGGGGTCTTGTACACCGCCCCCCAATTCCGCCTGGCCCGTTGGAGGCTCCTGTCCAGCGCCTTGTTCCCACAACGCGACGGCTGACCCTCCGTCCCCTCCAGAGCAGGGCTTACCCAGGGCCACGGAAGACCTTCCCCTCCTTGTCCGGCCGCCCCGCTTTCGGAGTCGGATCAGGTGCCTTCCTCGATCAGCAGGGTGACGTCGACCTGGCGGGCGGCGACGGCCGGAGACCACGCCCAGAATGGGATCGCAACCCTTGTCGATCGCAAGCGGTCTTGGGACTATGCAGGGGGCAGCATGCTAACCGGTCGGATCGTCTACGCACTAGAGCTGTCCCCTCCCATTTGGGAGGGGACAACCTCAAACATCGAGAAGGCGGGCTTACTTGCCGGCGACGGCCTTCCAGTCAGCGATGCAGGAATCGGCCTTGTTGGCGACATCCGCCCGGCCGTTCGCGGTGATGGTCTTGCCGTCGGGTCCAAGGATGATCAGGGTCGGAATGCTACGCACGCCGTATTTCTGAGCAAGGGCATTGGCGGCCTCACTCCGGTGTTCGAGGGTGAACCACTTCATGCCCACTTCTTTCATGTATTCGAACTGAGCGTCCCGGTCTTTGTCGGAACTGATGAAGACGACCTCGAAGTCGCTGGTGTTGGCGTCGCGGAAGTTGACCAACATGGGGGAGAACATTCGGCAGGGTGGACACCAGTGGGCCGAGAAATACAGGCCGACCAGCTTGCCGTTCAACACGTCGGTTTCGACCTTGTTGCCATCGGGATCGAGCAGACCATCGGGGAAGAAGGTCTTCCAGGGCGATTCCTGGGCGGGGGCGGGAGTCTGGGCCAGGGCGGCCCCGACCAGCCCGAACAGGAACAACGACGCGATGATCAGAACGTGGGTCTTCATTGATTTTCCTCCAGATTGTACGGTGATCAATTCTACCACACCCGGCCAATCGCCCCCTCTTTTCCCGCGCGTTCCACATTCCAGGCATGAACGAAACCAGGTAGCAGCGAATCGCCGCACCCGCTTCTCGCCTGAATCGGCGAGCCTGCAAAATGGGGTGAACACTGGGCGTTGAGGCGACTCGGCCCCCCCCGAGCGAGCCATCAACGGACCGAACGGCGGAAGATTCCGTTAAGAATCCTTCGCCGACCGCCGATGAAGGGGCCAAGCGACGCCCTGCGTCCTCCCCCGTCCCCGAGGGAAAGCCGGGCGCCGTCCGATCCGGTGGCGGATCGATGACGGACATGGAGGTGGTACCGATGTTCCTGGTTGGCCTGAGCGTCCTGGTCGTCTTCTTCCTCGCCCTGGTCGCCGAACCCGAGACATGGCCAGACAAGATCGCCGCGTTCCTGAGGGAGCACCATCTGCATCATGGCTGAGTTCCTGACCATCGCCGAAGTGAGCCGGCTGACCGGGCTGGCTCCGCACACCATCCGGTTCTACGAACGCCAGTTCCCCACCCTGCTCTCCGTCGAGCGCTCACCCGGCGGGCACCGGCAGTACCGGGCTGCCCATCTCGAAGCGTTGCAGCGCATCATCCGCCTGCTACGGCACGAGAAGCTGAGCATCCGGGAAGCCCAGCGCCGGCTGGGCGAACCCACCGAGGCCGCCCCCCGCCACGCCGGACGCGGCGACGACGCCGCCCCCGTCGAAGCCCTGCAGCAAACGCTGACCGTCGTCCTGGCCAAGCTCGAGGAACTGAGCCGCCAGAACGCCCACCTCGACGCCCTCGTCGAGGACCTGCGACGGCAGGCCAGCGCCCCCGCCCACGCCGAGCTGCTCGCCGAGATCGCCCGCTACCGCGAAGAGAACCGGCGGTCGGTGCGCGTCTACGAGGAGTTCCTGCAGCGCAGCCGCCGGCTCGACGAACCTGCCTCGACCTGAACCGGGACGACCCCCGCCATGCACATCGACGTCGCCTTCACCCCCGTCGAGGTCCAGAACATCGCCGCCAAGGTCTGCCTGGTGGTCGACGTCATCCGCGCCACCTCGACCCTGGCCGTCATCGCCGACCGCGGCCCCGACCGCATGCTGATCGCCCCGACCGTGCAAAAGGCCGTCAAGTTCGCCTCACAGCAAGGAGTCCACCCCGTGCTGTGCGGCGAACGCGGCGGCCTGGCCCCGGAGGGCTTCGACTACGGCAACAGTCCGCGCGAGTTCGCCGACGCCGATCTGACCGGCAAGACGGTGGTCTTCACCTCCAGTAACGGCGCGCGTGCCATCGCCGACGTCCACCTGGCGCCGGCCGTCTACCTGGCTTCCTTCCTGAATGGGGCGGCGGCGGTCGAGGCCGCCCTGACCCGGGCCTATCACGACCACCTCGACGTGCTGGTCGTCTGCGCCGGTCGCGACGAGAAGTTCGCCATCGACGACGCCTACTGCGCGGGGTATCTGATCTCACTGCTGCTCGGCCACATTCCGGCTGACCAGGCGTTCACCCTCGGCGAAGGCGGCCAGGCGGCTCTAGCGCTGGTCGGGTATTTCCGCGACGCCGAGAAGCTGTTCCGCGAATCGGGCGCCGGCCGGGCGATTATCGAGATAGGCCACGAAGAGGACATTCCCTTCCTGCTGCAGAAAGACCTGCTCACCGTCGTCCCGACCCTGCAGACCCGCGACCAGGCCCCCGCCGAGCATCCCTTCACCCTGCTGGTCTGATCCCTTCGCCGGCTGCTCCTTCCGGGGTATCTCTTCCCCCTCGCCGAGCCTGTTGCACGTCAAACGCCTGTCCGGCGAGATTCTGGCCATCGCGCGCAGCATGAACCTGTCCGAGGCGCAGCTGCAGACCCTGCTGGCCGACCTGCTGAAGCGCGAGGGCCGGGCCATCGCCGACCGGAAGAAGACCTGACCATGGACACCATTTCCTTCTGCGGTCTGTCGAAATCCTACGGGCGTCTGCCGGTGCTGCACTAGGTCGGCACCACGATCGGGGCAGGGCAGGTGGTCGGCCTGTTCGGCCGCAACGGCGCGGGCAAAACCACCCTCATGCGTATCCTGTATGGAATGATCGCGCCTGACGCCGGGTCGGCCGCCCTGCTCGGGCTCGATCCGCAGGCCAACCCGGTCGAGGTGCGACAGCGGGTGGCGCGGGCCGGTCGGCTGTCGCGGGCAGCTCTGGTCTGATTCAGGGAAGTCGACGCCGGCCCGCCCGGTCATTGCTCCACATGCCCATGGCATCACCTCTGGGCGGATTCTCCCATAGGAAGCCACCGGACTCCGGATCGGCGCACCATCCTGGGCCAAGGCCGACATTGCTCGCCTCGGGAGGGCGGTCGGGCCTCCCGCGTCAGGCGGCTCACGCCCTCCGCGCCTCGGGTCAGCCTCTCTCTTTCGAGCCTGTTGCATGCATCGGTTATTCGCTCGTCGTCTCCATAGCGCCCCTGATCCGGTCTGCATCTCCGCATGGACGGGACATGTAAGCGGGCGGTTGGGGGCGTTTGTGCAACAGGCTCTTTCGCGTTTCCGCGTACCGTGTGGGGCGATCGCTTGATGGAAATCTCATTGGGGCTTGGAGCCCACCAGACGATGGGGATCAGGTATCATGAGACTATGCATTCGGCCCGCCCATCCCTTGTCGCCGGCCCAATCAGGTGGCTGATCCTGGCGATCCTGGTGGGCGTTCCGCTGCTGGTCTGGTTCGATGCGCAAGAGCGGGGGCGAGCCCGGGAGCAGGAAAGCGCCACTCGCGCCATCCAGGGCGATCTGCGGGGAATCCTGGCCAACCTCGGTCGGCGGGTCGATCCCCGTCAACGGTTCGAGGATCTGACCCGGCGGGTGGTGAACGCCCTCCGCTGGGGGGAAGATCCGGCGCCCGTTCTCGCGGCGGCCGGGCTCGGCCCGGGAACGGGGGAAGGGGCGTTCCGTCTGTTCCTGTTCGACGGGAAGGGTCGGCGACGCACGGCGACCTGGACGCCCACCGGCCTCACCAACGCTTCGGAACGGACCCTCGCCCTCCTCCGGCGGGCCGCCGCCGACCCTGATTTCGAGATGACCAGCTCGGAACGGCGATTGGTCACCTCCTTCCTGGGAACCGACGACGCGGTGGCCCTGTTGGTGCGCCACCCCCACCGCCTGCACGATCTCGGGGAGAAGGGGGTGGCCCGCCTGGTGGGAGTGTTCCCCTACCGCGACCGGCGCCACCGCCGCGGATACGTCCTGGCCCTGGTCGACCTGCCCTCCCTCGACATGGGACGGCTGGTCCGGGCCGCCCTCGACCGGGTCGACCGGCTGGCCGGCCCCCACCTGCGGCTGCGCTGGGGTCTCGCCGACTTGGCTCTGGGCCGTTTTCTGCCCGTTCCCGGGGGGACCCCGCTGCCGCCCGCCCGCCTCCAGGCCCTGGACCGCCGGCGCCCCTGCACCGAGCATCTGACCCCAACCACGGTGGAAGCCACCAACCTTCTGGGAGAGCGGTTCCTGGTGGCGGCGGCCGCCCCCCTCGCCCCCCCGCCGGCGAACCCCTATGGAACCTGGCCGGTGCAGGGCGGGTTCTTCCTGGGATGCCTGGTACTGTTGGAAGGCCTGATCCGAGTCCTGCGCACGAGGTTCGTGGCGCTGCGCTGGCAGATTCTCGGCTTGTTCGGGCTGGCGGCCGGCGTCAGCCTGGCGACTCTGCTGGGCTTCGGACGCATGGCCCGGGAAGCCCGCGAAGAAGGGCTGATCCGGGAACAGGTGACCAGCGCGGGCCAGATCCTGGAAAAGCTCGACCAGGGGTTCGCCGCCTTCCTGGACCGACAAGCCGACCGGTATGGGAAACTGATGCGAGGCGCCACCACCGCGGCCGCGGCCCAGAGGCGCCTGCGGGCCGCGCGCCCGTGGCTGGGGCGGGCCCGGTCGGCGATCTCGGTCCATTCGATCGGGAAGGACGGGCACGCCCTGTTCCGGCAGGAACCGGCGGGGTGGTATTCCCTCAAGGAACTCTGGGGACGCGACACCTACCCCATTCTGACCCGGATCGGACTCAGCACCCTCGCCCACTTGAACGATCCGGTGGCGGCGAGGCAGGAGTTGTCGCACACGGGGACGAACTTCGAAAAAAGCGTGGCCATCGGCCTCGGTGGGGAATGCGCCGGCTTCGTGGGCCGCCTCGGGGTTTTTACCGCCGGGACGCAGCGGTTGCGGCTGTTCAGCGACGTGGCCCGGACTCCGGACAACCACGCCATCGCGACGCTGCTGATCTCGCACGAGAACAACTCGCTGGAGCGGAGCTACCTGTGGGAAGCCCGGCGGCGGATCCGGAACCTGCCGGGGGGGAGGGAGCTGCGATTCACCGCCTTCTTGCGCCCCGGGATTCCTCGCGCCTACGCCGCCTTCCGAACCGCGGCCGATGATCAGGCGATGCGCGACCTGATCGACCTCACCGCGCGCACGAGCGCCGTGGAAGCCACCCTCGGGCGGTACCGGGGTCGGGAGGCCATCCTGGTGGCCTGCCCCGGGCGCGGGCTGGCCGATTACGTTTTGGTGCTCGCCACGCCGCTGGAGCCGATCCGGGCGATGACCCGCCGGTTGGAACGCGGGTTCCAGGTCATCGCGGGGTTGCTGCTGCTGTTCGCGTTGGGGCTGGGGCTGATTTTTTCCGATCTGCTACTGGGGCCGGTAGGCGCGTTGAGCGAAGGTATCCGGCATCTGCAAGGGGGATCGTTCCCGGGGTTTTCCCCGCCTCGCACCGGAGACGTGCTGCAGGAAATCGGCCACGGGATCGGTGGAATCATGGATGAGATGCGGAACCTGGCAACCGCGCGGGCCATCCACGAGCAGTTGTTTCCCGCCGGCCCATTGATCGCTGGAGCGTTCCGCTTGTCGGGACGCAGCCGGTCCGTTTCCGATATCGGGGACGAGATCTTCGACTACCGACTGGAGCAGGGCGGGCAGGTGGTCTTCTGGATGGCCAGTCTTCCTGGGACGCTCCTGGGGTCCGCTCTGGGGTTGGCCATGACCAAGATGGCGCTCCGCCTGTCGCTCGATTCCGGAGCTCAACAGGGGTCTCCTCCCACCGGAGCGCGGGAAACGGACCCCGCCGCCATGGTGCGGCAGTTCGTCGCAGGATTCCTGGCCCGCCACCCCGGCCTGGCGGGAGCGGGAGTGCTGATCGGCCATCTCGACACCGGCACCGGTCGGGTCCGCTTGGCCGCGCGGGGGGCATTCCGGTGGGGGCTCGAAGCGGCCGAGGACCGAGCCATTCCCGCGCCGGAACCGCGCCCATCCCCTCCGGGAGCTTGGGGCGAGTGTTCCAGGGGCCCGTTCCCACGCGCGCGGGGGAACGACGGGGACAGCTTTTTCATCGGTCCCGGTCAGGTCTTCCGGATCGCTTCGCCCGGCCAGATCGCCGCCGGGGACGAGGGAGCATCCTGGCTGGCTGACACCGGAGAATGCGAGCCCGACCACCGCACCTCAGCCCCGTGGGGGCCATGGAAAGGGCTCCTCCACAGCCCCCTCCCCTCGTGGAGCCCGGGGCAAGTGGATCAGGAACCTCACCAGGGGACAACCTTAGAAGCCGTCAGCGCAATCAGACTCCCGGAGGCTTCCAAGGCGATGCGTCCACCACGCAGCCGGACCATTCTGTTCATCGAACGTCGGGGTCAGGAACGATGAGCCCACGACAAAAATGGGTGCTCGCCAGCCTTGCCCTCTGGGTGCTCCCGGCGCTGGTTTTCTGGGTCGGTTTCTGGCAGTGGGAGGCGAGCCGCCGTGAGGCCATCCATGCCCGATCGATCGCCGACATGACTGCGTTCCTCGACCGGGCACGGGCGGAAGGGGACCCGCTGTGGCAGCGCTCGGTCGGCTGGTCCCGCGCCTTCACGCGCTGGGTACGGACGGGCCGGCCCCCCGTTCCCGCTGGCGGGCTGGGCAGGCGCGGCTGGGTGATCCTGTTCGACGGGGCCGGGCAGGTGCGGTCCCCGGATCTGGCCCCAGACCAGAAGGCGGCGGTCGAGCGCCTCTTTGCCTGGATCCGTCAACCGGCCTGGGCTTTTCAGCCCCTTCCCCCGGACGGCTTTGCCGAAGCCGCCTCCGCCTTTCCCGACCCGGTGGGCAACGCCGTCAAGCTGCGAGCCCGGGGGAGCGGCAGGTTGTGGGCCACTCCGGCCACGATCCACACGCCGGTGGCCTTTCCGGTGGCGGGTTTCTGGTGGAATCCCGTACGGTCCCAGGAGCGCGCCGGCATGCTGGTCCTGTTGCGCGCTCTCCCGGAACGCCCGGCGGCGGCCTGGGAGCGGGTGGTGGCCGGAGCGCTGAGGCGCGGCCGGCAGCTCGGGTTCGTCTTGCCCGGCGGAGACTTCCGGGCCCCACCTGGAGTGGCCAGCGCGGCATGGCGGACGACAGTGGAGAGATACCGTCGCGAGCCGGGGCAGGTGTTCCCGGTCTCGGCGGGAAACTTGGTCTTCCGGGAAGCTCCCGCCGGGGTGCTGCTGGCGGGGGTGCTGCCCCCTCTTCCGGAACCGGGTTGGCTCAAGGCGGGTCTGGCCACGGTCCTCCTGGTCGTCACCGGCCTGGTCCTGACCAGGGTGCATGCTTTTTTCGTCCGGGGCATCCCCTTCCAGCTTTCTCTGGGCGCCAAGTTGCTGGGCCTCCTCGGGCTCGGGGTGGGTTTTCCCCTGGCCATGGCCGGAACCGTGGGGGAGGTGTTCCTGCGCGGCAAGGAAGCCGCTCTCATCGAAGACATCCACCGGGAAGCCCGTTCCTTTCTGGAAACCGTGGATACGGGTTTCGCAGGGTTCGCCGCGCATCGCGGCCTGGTCTATTCCAGGAGGCTGGGGGAAACCCGCCAGCCCCCTCCAAGCCTCGAGCAGGCCATCGCTCTGGCGCGGTCGCTGTTGGAACGGTTCGTGGTCCTGGAGGCCTTCCTGATCGGGGCATCCTCCCAGGTCCTGCTGGCGGACTCGGAACCCTGGCTGCGGCTCTACCGCCCGCTGGTCCTGGCCCCTCTCCACCGGCGCCGGGCCCTGCTCAAGGAGTGGCTCGCCATGGGGTGGGTCCCGTTACCACAGGAATGGGATCTCTTCGGGCCGGACCCGCAGAACTTCCGCCGCGGACCTTCCCGGACGACCTTCAATTATTTCAAGCGGCTGGTCAAGGCCCTGCAATCGGCCGGCCCCGATCTGATCTCCTACGCCAATTCCCTGCGGGGCGTGGTGGCCCAGCCCGCCGGGCCCCGCTCGGAACTGCCGATCGAAGGGTTCCTCGGGGAGGAATTCTCGCGGCTCTTGCGCGGTATGCGTGCCTACCTGTTCCATTGCCGGACCATGGAAGCCCCGATGGGGTCGGTCATGCTGTATGCCACCGTCCTGACGGACGCGCACGGACTGGGACAGGCCGCCCTCGTCTTCACCCATCACCTGGGCCACTTTCAGGCAGACTATCTGCGCTCGGTGTTCCGACGCTATCCGGCGACCGGCCCGGCAGGGGCCACCGGGAGGCGCCCCTCAAGGCGCCCGCCGGGCAGTGGTGCCCCTGCTCCTCCTCCCCTGCCAGGGCTCAAGGCCACGGAGGACCACCGCCCCAGGCACGCGCCCTACCCTTCCCTTCCCCTCGGGGCAGGACCCTGGAAAGCCCTTTCCCTGCACAATTATGCACTCTCTTCTTTCCCACCGGGGGACGACCCGGCGGTGACCATGCCCCTGCGAGAGGAAATGCGGGCCACCGGTGCCACCGTTCGGACGTTCGAGCGCCGGCTGGGAAGTCAGGACTTTCTGGTCACCCTGTACCGCGGCACCCAGCTCCGTGACTACCTCCTCGTCCGCCTCACCCCGCGAGAGGAGGTGACCGCCCGCCTGGCGGGATTCCGCCAGCGGATCTGGGGAATCCTGGCGGGAACGACCCTGGTCGGGCTGGTCCTGACGGGCTTGTTCCTCGGTCGGCTCCTGATGCCGCTGGAAGCCATCGCCCAGGGCATCCGGGCTCTGCGCCGTGGTCAGGCGACCCATCCCCTGCCCGCCCATGGCGGGGACGAGCTGGGCCTGCTCTGCGGTGAATACAACCGAACGCTCGACCTCCTGCGCGAGATGGAGGTCGCCGCGGTGGTGCAGCGTCAGCTCCTGCCGCCCGGCCCGGTGACCTGCGGCGCCCTCACCGCCATGGGTATCAACCGGATGACCCAGGCGGTGGGTGGTGATTATTACGACTTTCAGATTCTTCCCAACGGGCATCTGGCGGTGATCATGGGCGACGTCTCGGGCCACGGTGTCAGCGCGGCGCTGGTCACCGCGATGGCCAAGGCCGCGTTCGCCCTGCTCTGCCCCCGTCATCCCGACGACCCCGCCGCCGTGTTCGACGAGATGCATCGGGCCCTGCTCGATCTGCTCGGCAAGCGAAAGATGATGACCTGCTGGCTGGGCTATTTCGACCCCGCCGGGACCACCTTGCGCTATGTCAATGCTGGCCAGACCTTCCCTCTGACCGTGGACGAACGAACCGGTGAGATCCAGGAGGTGGTCTGCCCCTCCCGGCCGCTGGGCATCACGCGTTCAACCACCTACAAGACCCTCACCCTCCCGCTGGATGGACGGGCGATCCTGCTCTATTCCGACTGCCTGGTGGAAGCCCAAGATGCGAACGACCAGGAAGTGGGTTTCGACCGTCTCGGCCAGGCGGTGCAGACCGCGTGGCGCCGGAATCCCCAAGCCCCTCTCCCCGTGCTCCTGGAGTTGATCGAAGAAATCACCCGACCGGTCCCCTGGACGGATGATGCGACCGTCGTCCTCGTCCGCACCAGGGCACCGTGACCATCCAACGGGGATGTTCCCGCCGCCGGTTTGGTCTCGCTGCTACTCGCAACCGGTCAGGCTGCTCCTTGACTCCTTGCCGGTGACCGGCTCTGCGAGTGGATCCCACGGCGGCTGTCATGGCGGTGAGTATGCCATCACCGACATTCATCTGATCGCCCGATCTTCGAGCCGAGAAAAACCTGAATCTCCTGGCGCAAGTCCTGATCATCGTTCATCCCGATTTTTTGGCGGTGACGAGCCATGGACGCGGGGACAACCGGCTTCACGTTAGTGCCGGGGTATCTTGGCCCTGTCACGCCGCATCTGACCAAACTCCACAGAATGATGTCCCCGTCTGGATTTCACGAATCCCAACGTGCCGGGGAATGTGGTAAATTTAAGACATGGGGACGAACGATCATGCCTACAAGCTGTTGTTCTCGCACGCGAAGATGGTCGAGGAGCTCCTGCGCGGGTTTGTTCACGAAGATTGGGTGGAGCAGGTCGATTTTTCGACGCTCGAGAAATGCAATGCCTCCTACGTGACCGACGATCTGCGCGAGCGGCATGACGACGTCATCTGGCGCGTCCAGCTGCGCAACCAGTGGTTGTATGTCTACTTGCTGATCGAATTCCAGTCAGAAGTGGACCGCCTGATGGGCATCCGCATCATGACCTATCTCGGCCTCCTCTACCAGGATCTGTCACGCACTGGTGAGGTTCGCCCGGGCGGGTTGTTTCCGCCTGTCCTGCCCATCGTTCTCTACAACGGCCGGCCCCGCTGGACCGCCCCGACCGACGTCGCCGAGCTTATCGCCCCCGGGCCAGGCAAATTGCGTGACTACCTGCCCCGACTTCGCTATCTGTTGATCGAGGAAGGGGCCGTCCCTCCCGCGTCTCTGGCCGCCAGGAACCTCGTCGCCAGCCTGTTCGCCCTCGAACGCTGTCGGACGCCCCGCCAGATCAAAGAAACCCTCGAGCATCTGATTCACTGGTGGCGCGAGCCGGAGCAGACAGGATTGCGCCGTTCTTTCACCGTCTGGATCGGCCGGGTACTGCTCCCCGGGAAGGTTCCAGGGCATCAGTTCCCCGAGTTCCAAGAATTGCAGGAGGTTCCCCCTATGCTCGAAGAAACTGTCAAGGAATGGGTCCAGGAATGGAAGGCCCAGGGATTGGCCGAGGGCCGTGCCGAGGGCCGTGCCGAGGGTTTGGCCGAGGGATTGGCCAAGGTCCTGGCGAAAAGCCGCGAGATCGCCCGGCTTCTCTTGCAGCGGGGCGATCCCCCCGAGGAAGTCGCCCGCATTACAGGGTTGTCGCTGGAAGAGGTTCGAGCCATCGCCCAGCGTCCCTGCCACCTGGCGGATGAAGCCACACCCTATCAGGCCACACCTCCGGACGGAAAGAAGCCCGAACAACTTTGAAGCACGGCCGCAGGAAGCGAATGCCGGCAAAAACAGCCCGAACGTCGTCGACCAGCGCGGGCTCTCCAATCTTCCGGGCATTCGGATAGGGGGGACTGCCTCGCGGTCGCCCTGCCAGAGCGGGCGGGGCCGGTACGTGAGAACACCCCTGGATTTCTCCAGGGGTGTTCATGATCTTGGCGGCGGACTTTCGGGGGGGCTCGCGCCCCCCCGAGCCCCGCGGAGTGAATCCGCAGGGCTCGCCCCCCGCGGCTCGGCCGGTGGCCTCGCGGTCGCCCTGCCAGAGCGGGCGGGGCCGGTACGTGAGAACACCCCTGGATTTCTCCAGGGGTGTTCATGATCTTGGCGGCGACCTACTTTCCCACACAGCTGCCCATGCAGTATCATCGGCGTGTCCGGGCTTAACTTCCGAGTTCGGAATGGGATCGGGTGTTTCC
>CALLCO010000035.1 GCA_937998695.1 Candidatus Ozemibacteraceae bacterium | reverse complement strand
TGCAAATCCTTTCCGCTAGAATCGAAGAAGTGGATTTATCCTGAAAGGCATGGTCGAACACGATAACAGCTACCAGCTCTTATTCTCGCACGTCGAAATGGTCGAAGATCTCCTTCGCGGTTTCGTTCGTGAAGAGTGGGTCAGTCAGCTTGATTTCAAAACTCTCGAAAAGAGAAGCGGGAGTTTCGTGAGCGATGAGCTGAAAGACCGTCGAAGCGATGTCGTCTGGCGGGTTCGGTTAGGCCAAGAGTGGCTCTACGTCTATTTGTTGATTGAATTTCAATCCACCATAGATCCCTTCATGGCGGTTCGAATGATGGCCTATATCGGACTGCTGTATCAAGACTTGATTCGCACGAAAGAGATCCTCCCCGGGAATCGGCTTCCGCCGGTTCTTCCGCTGGTGCTTTACAACGGAACTAGGAGGTGGACCGCTTCGGAAGAAGTTTATGAATTGATTGCGTCGATACGTGGAGGGCTCGAAAAATACCAGCCGCGAATGCGGTATCTTTTGATCGATGAAGGCGGATACTCGGCATCCGAGCTCGAATCTTTGAGGAACCTCGTGGCCGCGCTTTTTCGGCTGGAAAAGAGCGCCGAGCTTCCGGCCATTCGAGCGGTGCTGGAAAATCTCGTCGATTGGCTCAAGGCTCCCGAGCAAACCAGTCTTCGTCGGGCTTTCACGGTCTGGTTCGGGCGCGTTTTCCTTCCGAGCCGAGCGCCGAAGGAGACATTTCCGGAATTTCGGGATTTACAGGAGGTCAGGACCATGCTTTCGGAAACGGTAAAAGGGTGGACGGAACAATGGAAAGCCGAAGGTCTCCAGCAGGGCCGACAGGAGGGCCGACAGGAAGGACTTCGAGAAGGTCAGGCGAAGATTCTGATGGTCTTGCTCGAGAAGAAATTCGGGCCGCTGCAAGAAACCGATCGACAGAGAATCCATGCGGCCGATTCGGAAACTTTGCTCAAATGGGGCGAACGGCTCATCACCGCGAACAGCTTGTCGGAAGTCATGGTCTAAAGGCATGAGATTCTCGCGGAGATAGTCCGCAAGAAATGGAGTGAGATAGCTGGTGTTTGTGGCGGGGGTGAGGTATTGGACCACCCCCTGTGGGAACCTATCGATGGAGGCTTTGGCAGGGATCCGAACCCTGCTCGGTCCCCCTGCGCCTGGTAAGGGAAACGCACGACAATCCTCGGGAGCCGGGTTTGGTCGATGGGGGAGGTCTCGGAGGGGGCTGGAGAAATGGTGCGCGAGGAGGTATGGCGATGAGGCTGGCCGAAGGTTGGTCGCGATTGAGCCTGTTGCATGAATCGGTTTTTTGCTCGTCGTGTACATAGCGCACCTGATCCGATCGGCATCTCCGAATGGACGGTACATGAAAATGGCCTGTTTTGGGCATTCGCGCAACAGGCTCATGTATGAGGTGACGCAGGCGCAGTATGAGGCTGTGACGGGGGAGAACCCCTCCTTTTTCAAGGGGCCGGACCGGCCGGTTGAACAGGTTTTATGGGAAGAAGCGATGGAGTTCTGCCGGTTGCTGTCGCAGAAGACGGGGCGTGAGTTTCGGCTGCCGACCGAAGCGGAGTGGGAATACGCCTGCCGTGCGGGTGCCACCGGCCCCTACGCCGGCAGTCTCGACGCCATGGGTTGGCATTCTAAAAACTCGGGAGGGTCGACCCATGACGTGGGCCAAAAGCGCCCAATGCGTGGGGGCTGTATGACATGCACGGCAACGTCTGGGAATGGTGTCAGGATGTGTACGACAGCGACTATTACAAGCAAAGCCCGAGTACCGATCCCTGCAATGAGGGTACCGCGGGAAGTCGCCTCGATCGGGGTGGCTCCTGGTACCTTCTTCCGCGGTACTGCCGCCCCGCCAACCGCCACAGGAACACTCCGGACGATCGGGACTACTACGTTGGGTTCCGGGTGGCGATGGTGGCGGCCGCGAGGACAAATTGATGTGCCCTGTGCCCTTTGCCATTTTGCCTGAGGCTTGGCCGACCGTTCAGCTTGCGCTCTTCGCCCGAATCTTCCAGCGATCCCCCTTCTCTCGCCAGGTAAGGGTAGGGCCGGGGAGGGGAGCGGGGTCGCTCAAGGCCGCCGAGGAGGAGATGGTCCGGCTGGTCATCACCTTCGCCAAACGGGTGCTGAAGACCGAACCGCTGGTGCGCCCCGAGATCATCCTGCAGCACATCGACGCCGCCCTCAACAAGATCGCCGAAGTTGACAAGATCGTCATCTGCATCAACCTCAAGGACAAGACCATGACCGAGGCGCACAAGCAGGAGTTCCTGCGCCGCCTCCATACCGTCGCCGACGTCAAGGTCGTCGAAGATTCTTCGCTCGCTCCGGGCGGGGGCAAGATCGAGACCGGTGTCGGCACCAATGACGCCTCGCTCGAAACCCAGGCCCCGGAACTCGAAAACCAGATCCTGAAGTGCCTCGAGCGCCCGGAGGAGCCTGCGATGAGCTTCTTTGGTGCGAAATCTGCCTCGGAGCATCCGCCGGGCGATCTGCGACCTGCACCGCGCCCTCGCCGCCTACAACGCCGGCCCCACCGTCATCCAGAACCACGGCTGCGTGCCGCCCTTCCCCGAGACGAAGCGGTTCGTCGCCAAGGGGCTGCGCCCCCCCAAGCCCGGAGGCCCGCCCGCCGCCCGCTGAAGCCCGGCGTCCTACCGCCTGCCTCAGCGGTCATTTGGTGATCATTCGGGAATTGGCCCGATAGAATTCCATGAGATCCTTTTTCGATGCCTTCCCTTGGGCCAGGCGCATCGTGAGGGATTCGATGCTCTTGTCGGTTGCCTGAAGTTCCCAGTCGTTCAGCAACAAGAAGGTTTCTGCGGCAACGACTGCCGTTCTCTTGTTCCCATCCAGGAACGGGTGGTTCCTGCAGAGGTGAAAATGGTAGGCGGCCGCCATGGCTGGAATGTCTTCCATCGGTTTTGTTGCTGAGCACCTGGGCACCCGGGACGGGATTTTCAAAGTTGACGAGACCGGATTTCTGAAAAGCGGGAAGAGTTCTGCCGGGGTCCAGCGACAATACCCCGGCACCGCCGGCAAAATCACGAACTGCCAAATTGGGGTCTTTCTGGGGGATGGATCCGGGAGTGGAGATATGCTCCTCGATGGTCGATTGTACATGCCAGAATGCTGGTGGGACGACCCGAAACGCCGGGAAAAAGCTCAGGTCCCTGACACGCTCACGTTTGCGACCAAGCCGATGCAAGCCCTGGAGATGCTCAACCATGCGGTAACCGATCTGAAGGTCCCTGGTCGATGGGTGGTGGGTGACGAGGTCTATGGCAGTTGTGGGATCAGTATCGGAGGTGGAACCAAAGGGTTGAGCCTGGGGAAAGTGGCTTCACCAATGGAGCGATGGACGGGTATGCCCTGCCCACGAATCCGAAGGGCCACCAACCAGGGGATCAAGAAGGAATGGGAATCGGCCGATAGATAGGGAAGATTCCCGCGAAAGGTGAGGCATGCCCGAACCCGCTCCGGCTCCCCCGTCCCCCCGGCCAGCGGCTCCACGCCCGGCCGGATTGCCGCCGGCCGGCGCTGCCCCGAAAAACGGCGCCCCTCCGGCGGGTGCCTCCACCCTGCCCACGGCCGATGGGGAAGGGGCGGACGGGCAGCCTTCGCGGCTGTACAAGGCTCTGAGCGCCGTTTTGTCTCTGATGCTGCTTGGCGTTTTCGGCGCCACCCTGGTGGCCGCCCTGTTCACCCTCGATTTCCTCGACATCCTGCAGTTCCGGTACCGCATTCCCGAAACCCTGCGGCAGCGGTGGCCGCTGTCTTCGTATTTTTCTTTCGTCGCCCTCCATCAACTCCCCGATGAGGAGCGGTTCAAGGAGTTGATGCGGCGGCGGCAGCAGGAGTTCGACGAACTGATCGCCCGTGGGCACACCGACATCGCCCGTCGCAATCGCGAGCTGGAAGAAGCCTACCAGAACCTCGCCAAAGCCCAGGAGGAAGCCTATCAGCGTCGGCAGCGCGAACTCGACGCCGTCCAGGAGGAACTTTTCAAGCAGAAGAAGCAGATCGAAGACCTCCGGCAGGATCTCGAAGCGCGCAAAGCCGGCGTCGACATCCTGGCCCGCCAGGTCGCCTCGGAAGCCGCCAGCCTCGAGTCGAGCCTGATCCGGTTCATGGAGGAGGAGAACCGCCTCCGCCCGGTGCAGGAGATCGCCGCCACCATGAACCCCCAGTCCCTCGCCGCCATCCTCGACGAGGTGCCCGACAACAAGCTGATCTACGACATCCTGAAAGGGGTCGCCCCCGAGGTGTCCGCCGCCGTTCTCGGCTACATGGATCCGGAAAAGGCCGGCAAGATCCTCAAGATCTCCAAAAACCCGCCCCAGCTGCCCGAGCCCGGCCCATCCCGCTCCTACATCCCGCCCAGCCTGAATAACCTGCTCGCTTCCACCGGGGCCAATCTTCGCTGACCCGGCTCGTTGCCCAGATGTCTGGACAAGCCCCTTTTGGTGGGGCCTGATCCCCTTTCACACTTGCGTGTCTCCATCTGAATCGGGCGCATGAGGGTTCCGCGGCGGGAAGCCCATCCGCGATCCTTCCCGCCCTCGGAGGGAGTTGGGCATCTCAGGGAGGGCGTTTCCGGGGACCAGACCGGCAATCACGAATTGGGACCACCGGCGGAGAAACATCTGCCCCAGGTTCTGACGAAATCTCTTCGGAAGCCGCCGCCGACTGCCGATGCATTGAGAAGAGACCATTTGTGTCGGGATGTTCCGACGGAGGAGGTAGCATGCATCCATCACCTGAAACCCCCATTCCGACCGTTCTGACGTGGGATTGACGGCGACGTTTCTGCCCCAGGCCCCATGGAAACCCAACGCTGGATCTGGATCGTCCTCGTCCTCCTGGTGGTCGTGCTCTGGCGTCGCGGATCAGGGTATGGTGGCCCCCACGTGACCGTCCAGGAGCTGAAAGCGCTGCTCGAACGCCCGCCCTCGCCCGGGTCTGCGGTGGTGCTGATCGACGTGCGCGAGCCTGAGGAGTTCGCCGCCGGCCACGTGCCGGGGGCGCGGAACATCCCTTTGTCAGAGGTGGCGCGTCGTTCCTCCGAGCTGCCGGCGGGGGCGACCGTCCTCGTCCTCTGCCAGATCGGCGGCCGTTCGGCCGCCGCCTGCCAGGTGCTGGCCGGGCGGCTCCACGGCTCCCGCGTCATCAACGTGGAAGGCGGTACCTCGGCCTGGCAGGCCGCCGGGTTTCCCCTCGAGCGCTGATCAGCCCTCCGGCGGCTTGGCCAGCGACTTCTCCATCCGCTGGTGGGGAATGGCCCCGAACAGCGTGGGGGCTGGCCCGCTGACCGCGTAGCCGGCCCGCGTATAGAACCCCACCACGTCTTCGCGGGCGTTCAACACCAGGCGGTTCAGGCCCCAGCGGGCGGCTTCCGCCTCCAGGGCGTCGAGGATGGCCCGGCCGGTGCCCCGTCCCCGCTCCCCGGGATTGACGGCCATATACCGGATCTGGCCGGTGGTCGCGTCGATCCGGTGAAGCCGGCCGGTTCCCCGCACCTCGCCGGCCGCATCAACCGCGATCACCAAGAAGGCCGCGTCCTCGCGCGCGTCGAGGTCGTCGCGTTCGCTGCCCGGCGGCTGCTGCCAGGGCTGGCGCAGGATCTGCCAACGCAGGTGGAAGGCCGCCTCCCGCTCGGCCGGGGTGCGGGGAACGCGAATCTGCAGGCCCGCGGGCAGGCCAGACTTCCTTTGCTTCATACCATTGCCCCCTCCTTCTCCGGAGCGAAGTCGGCACCGGAGCGCCATGTCTTCCCTGCCTGGGTTTCTGGCGCTTGGCCAGAAACGTGGACCACCGATCCCCGTCGGCAAACCGAGAATCTGGCGCGGGCTGGTGTCCGGCGAGACGCCGTGGGAGAGCACTTCCCGGAGATCTCAGCCATGGCCCGGGGTGCATCCTCGGCCGAGCCAGTCCGCGACCAGGGCCGACTGCGCGGTGGCCTTGGCGGCCGGTCGGGCTCGGGCCTGGCGGGCCATCATGGCCAGGCGGGGCTGCCGGTCGAAGAACTCCTGGTGGTCGGCGATGAACTGCCAGAACAAGGCGTCCCACAGCGGTTCCCAGGGGCCGGCGGGAAAGTCGCCCATGCGGCGCAGGTAGGCCGAACCCGAGATGTAGGGCTTGGTGGCGAACAGCCCGCCGTCGGCGAACTGGCTCATGCCGTAGACGTTGGGCACCATGACCCAGTCGTAGGCGTCGACGAACAGCTCCATGAACCAACGGTAGACGTGGTCGGGATGGAGACCGGCCAGCAGCATGGCGTTGCCCGCCACCATCAGTCGCTCGATATGGTGGCACCAGCCGAGGTGCCGAACCCGCCTGATCACAACGTCGAGGGGTCCCAGGCCGGTCGTGCCACTGTAGAAGGAAGGGGGCAGAGGGCGGGTGTGCCCGAAGAAGTTGGCGGTGCGCTCGGTGACCCCCGCCCGCTCGTACACCCCCCGGATGAATTCGCGCCAGCCGATCACCTGACGCAGGAAACCTTCCAGGGAGGCGAGGGGAATGGGACCCCGCCCCGCCGCCGTTCGCGCACCGCGCGATTCCCGGTCTTTCTCCCTGGCTTTGCCGTCTCGGCGGGGGTTCTGGCTTCTGGCCGTGCGCACTCGCGAAGAGGCCGCATCTGGGCGGAGCCGTCGGTCGGCGGCCGGAGATCGAGGTTCATTCGGGGGGGGATGGTCCACCCCGCGGTCGGTGGCCGCGGCCAGGGCGGCCTCGACCACCTCGGCCGGAGTCAGCAGGCCGAGGTTCAACAGAGGCGACAGCACCGAATGGCACAGGAACGGTTCCGCGGAGCTCATCGCGTCTTCGAAGGGGCCGAAATCGGCCAGGCGGTGCTCGAGGAAGTCGGCCAGCCAGCGCCGCGCCTCGGCCCGGGTGACGGGCAGCCAGAAGGTGCCGGGGTCGCCAAGATGGTCAGGGAACTCGGTGCGAACGGTGCGGGCGAGGGCGGGCAGCCATGCCGGGTGGCGGGCGGTGGGCAGGGGGGGCGGGGCGGAGCCCACGGGCCAGCGCTGGCGGTTCTCGGTATCGAAGCTCCAGCGGCCTCCCACGGGCTTGTTCCCCTCGAGAAGTACCCCCAGGCGTCGGCGTTGCATGATGTAAAAGGTGGCCATCCGCCATGTCTCGTGGCTGTCGAAATACTCGTCGAGCGCGCGGCGCGGGGTCAGGAAGAGGGGCGATGGCCAGAGGCGCACTTCCCCGCCCAGGCGCTGCACGCTCTCGTGAAGACGCTTCTCGAGCAGAAAGTCGACGGGTTCGGCGGCGAAGAAGGCCCGGAAGCCCTCCCGCCCAAGGTCGGCCACGACGTCGCGCAGGGTGCGCCCCGGCTGATACCGGATGAACCGGACCCGGTGCCCGGCCTGTGCCAGTTCGTCGGCATAGGCCCGCATCGTGGCCCGATGCAGCAGCAGTTTGTGCGCATGGAACCGCAACGGGTGATGCGGGTCGCCGAAGAAGAGGGAATCCTCCACCAGCGCGATCTCGCGCCCCGCCGCGATCGCCGGGTGCCGTTCGAACAGGTGGTGAGGGAAGACGAGGGTAAGTTCCTGGCCGGGCATGCCAGGAATTGTAGGCGAAGGTGGCGGTCTTGGCCAGGGGGGAAAATTTGGGGTATGTTAGAGCAGCCTATCGTGACATACCTTACCCCCGGGAGGTTCCCCATGGAATCTGTTCTCAATCTTCTGTCCAGGCACAGTGTACGCAAGTTTCTGTCCACGCCCGTCGAGGAGTGGCGGCTCGAGTTCCTGCTCAAGGCGGCCATGCAGGCCCCCTCCGCCGGCAACGAAATGCCGTGGGAGTTCCTGGTCATCGACGACCGCGCCATCCTCGACCGCATTCCCGAGGTTCATCCCTACGCCGCTATGACCAAGACTGCGCCCATGGCCATCCTCGTCTGTGGCGACTTGCAACGCGAAAAATACAAGGGGTTCTGGGTCCAGGATTGCGCCGCCGCCACCCAGAACATCCTGCTGGCCGCCCACGGCATGGGCCTCGGGGGGGTCTGGGTGGGCGTCTACCCCGTCGAGGAACGGGTCGCGGCCCTGCGCGAGTTGTTCGCTATCCCCGCCCACCTGGTGCCCTTCAGTCTCGTCCCTGTGGGTTGGCCCGCCGAAAACCGCATCTCCCCCTCTCGCTTCGACCCCACCCGCATCAAACGCAACCGCTTCTCCGTTCCACAAACCTGATTTCCATTCACAATCTATGAGCCTGTTGCATGAATCGGTTTTTTGCTCGTCGTGTACATAACGCCCCTGTTCCGATAGGCATCTCCGAATGGACGTTACATGAAAATGGGCTGTTTTGGGCCTTCGCGCAACAGGCTCAATCTATGTGTCCCTATGGTAATGGCCTGCCAAAGCCAATGAGCTGGCTTCGGTGGCCGCCCTCGCCTGACCCCGGCGAACCCGACCCACCCCTGGAAAACGCAGGCAGGGCTGGGTTCCCCGCCGGGGCACATTGATTTCACAAAGAATGAGGTTTGTGGAACGGGTCAGGAAGAGAACTGCAGTTCGTAGAGTTTGTGGTAGAAGCCGCGGCGGGCCAGCAGTTCCTCGTGGGTGCCGGCCTCGACGAGGTGGCCCTGGTGGAGCACCAGGATGCGGTCGCAGTGCCGGATGGTCGACAGCCGATGGGCGATGATCAGGCAGGTGCGGCCCCGCGTCAGGGTCTTGATCGCCTCCTGGATGATCTTCTCGCTCTCGGAATCGATCGACGAGGTCGCCTCATCGAGCACCAGGATGGCCGGGTCGGCGCAGAGGGCCCGCGCGAACGAGATCAGCTGCCGCTGTCCGGTCGACAGGTTGGCCCCGCGCTCGTGGAGTTCGGTGTGGTACCCCTGCGGCAGGGCCCGGATGAACCCGTCCGCGCCGATCTCGCGCGCGATCTGCTCGACCCGCTCCGGCGGCACCGCCGGGTCCCACAGCCGGATGTTCTCGAGCACCGTATCGGCAAACAGGAAGACATCCTGGTGGATGACGGCGATCCGGCGTCGCAGGTCGAATTTGGCGATCTCGCGCAGGTCGCGCCCGTCGAGCAGGATGCGGCCCCGCGTCAGCTCATACATGCGGTTGAGCAGGGCGGTGATCGTGGTCTTGCCGGCCCCCGTATGGCCGACGATGGCCACCGACTGGCCGGGGGCCACGGTGAAGCTGATGTCGTGCAGAACCTCATGGGTGCCGTCATAGGAGAAGGTCACCCGGTCGAACCCGATCTCGCCCCGCACCTCACCCAGAGACGCGCCTTCCCGGCAGCCTGACTCCTCCGGTTCGTCCATCAGGGCGAAGACCCGCTCCGCCGAAGCCATGGCGCTCTGGAAGATGGTCACTTTTTCGCTGATGTTGCGGATGGGATGGAAGAAATTCTGGGCATAGGTCAGGAAGCTGACCAGCAGGCCCAGCGAGAGCACCCCCGTCTGGTGCATGTGCCCGCCCAGTAACAGCACCACGACGATGCAGACCGCATTGATGATCGTGATGGTGGGGGTGAAGAGGGAATGGTAGAAGACCGAGTCGAGCTGGGCGTCACGATGGGAGGCGTTGAGCCCGTCGAACCGCTCCGCCCGCCGCGCCTCCTGGGTGAAGATCTGGATGACGCGCATCCCCGAAAGGTTCTCCGACAGGGCGGCGTTGACCCGGGCGATCCGCGTTCGCACCTCGCGGAACGCCTGCCGAATGCGGGTCTGGAAGAACCAAGCCGCTCCCGCCAGCAGCGGGACGGTCGACAGCGTGGCCAGCCCCAGCATCGGCTGCAAGCCGATCAGGGTGGCCGCAATGCCGGCGATCAGCACCAGATCGCCGATGACCATGACGATGCCCGAGCTGAACAGTTCGGCGAGCGTGGCGATATCGTTGGTGACGCGCGTCACCAGCCTGCCGACCGGATTGCGGTCGAAGAAGGGCAGGGGCATCCGCTGCAGGTGGGTGAAGAACTCGGCCCGCAGGTCGTACATCACTCGTTGGCCGATCACCTGCAGCAGGTAGTTGTGCGCGTAGGTGACGACGAAAATCAGCAGTTCGACCGCCCCGTAGAGGCAGCCGAGCTTCCAGATAAGGTCGGGGTCGCGGCCCCTGATGCCCAGGTCGACGATCCGCCCCAGCAGCCAGGGGTTGACCAGGAACAGACCCATGCCGCCCAGCACCAGAACCAGCGCGAGGGTGGCCAGTCCCGCATACCGGCCGACGTATCCCAGCAGGCGCCGCACCAGTCGGGCGTCGTAGAAACTGCCCACCACCTCGTCGTTGCTGAAGAACCCGCTTCTCATGCTGATCCCTCCGCTCCCCGTGGGCCGGGGGCCGATCCGGCGGGGCGCCGGGGATGCTCGCTTTCGAGTTCCCGTTTCAGGCGCTGCCGCTCCCACAACCGCGCGTAGCGGCCGCCCCGGGCCAGCAGCGCCGCGTGGGTGCCCTGCTCGACGATGCGGCCCGCTTCGAGATACAGGATCAGGTCGGCGTGCTGGACGCTGACCAGTCGGTGCGAGACGAGAATGGCCGTGCGTCCGTGCAGGATCTCGCGCAACGCCCCCAGCAGCCGTTCTTCGGTGTCGGTATCGACCGCGCTGGTGGCGTCGTCGAGCAGCAGGATTCGCGGGTCGAGGGCGAGGGCGCGTGCGATGGCCACGCGCTGCTTCTGCCCGCCCGACAGGTTCACCCCCCGCTCCCCGAGCAGGGAAGCATACCCCTCGGCCAGCGCCGCCACCTCGTCATGGATCTGCGCGGCCCGCGCGCAGGCCTCGATCCGGGCCGCCAGGTCAGGGGTGGTGGCCGCGTTGCCCGGCAGCCCGAAGCCGATGTTGTCGCGGATCGTCTCCGAGAACAGGAAGGTGTCCTGCGGCACATACCCGAAGACCCGGCGCAGCCCGGCCAGGTCGTAGTCGCGGATGTCGCGTCCGTCGAGCCGCACCGTGCCCGGTGGCGGGTCGAGCAGGCGCAGCAGCAGGTGCAGCAGGGTGCTCTTCCCGCTGCCGACCGGGCCGGTCAGACCCAGAGTGCGGCCGGCCGGGAGCGTGAACGAGACATCCTGCAGGCAGGGAGTCGTCGCGCCAGCGTGGGTGAAAGTCAGCCCTTGCACCTCGAGATGGCCGGCGACCTGGGCCGCCGACACGGGGCTGGGCGGCGAGGCGATCTCGGGTCGCTCGTCGAGCACTTCCGCCGACCGCCCCAACGAGGCCATGCCGCGCTGGTGGATGTTGATCGTCATTCCCACCGCGGTCATGGGCCAGACCATCTTCAGCAGATACGCCTGGAAGGCCACGAACGAGCCGATCGAGATCTCCCCGGCCAGCACACGCTGCCCGCCCGCCAGAATCAGCAGGAAGGCCCCGACCCCGACGATCAGTTCGAGCGTCGGGTGGAACCCCGCCTCGACCCTGGCCAGGGTCAGCTTCTCGTCGACGAGCTTCTGGCTGACCCGGTTGAACCCGTCGATCTGGGCATCCTCACGGGCGAACCCCTTGACGATGCGGATGCCCGAAAAATTCTCCTGCGCCCGCGCCGACAGGTCGGCGATCCGCTCCTGGACGATCTTCGACATGGCATGGATGTAGCCGCCCACCTTGGTCACAAAGACCGGCACCAGCGGCAACGGGATCAGCACATACAGCGCCAGGCGGGGCGACAGCCAGAGCATGATGAACGGCACCGTCAGGAAGTAGAACAGCGCGTCCATGATCAGCAGCAGGCCGATGCCAAACATCATCCGGATCTCGTCGATGTCGTTGGTCAGCCGCGACATCAGCTCGCCCGTCTTGTTTCGCGAGAAATACCCGAACGACAGGGTCTGCAGGTGCTCGTAGAGCTGCTTGCGCAGGTCATAGGCGACCACGTGGCTGGTGCCCAGGAAATACTTGCGCCAGTAGTAGCGGAACACCGCCTGCACCAGCGACGCTGCCAGGTAGATGCCGCCCAGGGTCCATAGCATCGTCTGGCCTTCGCCCTTCTCGAGCACGTCGATGGCCCACTTGATGATGAGCGGGGGAAGCACGTCCATGGCGTCGACGAGCGCCAGGGCGCCCACCGCCAACCCGAACTCGCGCCGGTACCGCCGGATGAATCCCCAGAACAGGTCCCGCGCCCGCGGCCGGAAGTCGGCGTCCTCCTGGCCCGGTGCCTTCGGTTGG
>CALLCO010000034.1 GCA_937998695.1 Candidatus Ozemibacteraceae bacterium | reverse complement strand
ATAGGAAGGCAGGCAGAAAATGTCGGCGCCGGCCAGCAGGCGGGGCAGATCATCCTGGTGGCCGAGCCGGACGACCCCGTTGGTGTCGGCCAGTTCGGCCAATTCCGCCTCGCTGAGGGCATCGGGACTGCCCAGATCGGGGGTGCCCACCAGCACGAACCGGGCTGGCCGACCGTTCAGGCGCTGTCGGAGCAGACCCGCCGCCCGGCAGAATTCCCGCACCCCCTTCGACTCGATGAGCCGAGCCGTCATCAGCACCGTAACCGGTGCATCCGGTCGCCGGAGAACGACAGGGGAAACCGGCGGTGGGACGATGCCGTTGCCCCGGATCAGCGTGGCTTTGCGGGCGGGGATGATCCGGTGCTGCAGGAAGAAGTCCCGGTCGTCCCGGTTCTGGAAGACGACCCGGGCGGCCCGCCGCAGGGAGAGGCGGTAGAGCGACTTCAACAGGAGTTGCAGGTGGCGGAATCGCTCGTGCACGAAGATCGAACCGAGCCCGGTGATCGTCGCCACCACCCGGGTGCGGGGCGACCGGGAGGCGGCCAGGCACCCGTAGATCACGGGTTTGGCCATGAACACGTGCAGAAGATCGGGCTGCAGCCTGCCCAGGAGGTCGCTCAGTTCCCGCAAGGTCTGCCACTCGGCGGGCAGAAAGGTGCCCAGGCGGTCGAGCGGAAACTCCCGCACCTCGAGACCGAGGTCACGCAGGCGTGGCACGAAGGGGCCTGGGGGGGTCAGTACCGTGACCCGGCAGCCGTGGTCGAGGAGCGTTTTCATCCAGGGGCCGCGGAATTTCCAGAGGGTGAAGTCCTGGTTGCCCAAAAAGGCCAGGTGCCGGCCGGGCTCGAGGCCGAAAGCCCAACTCCGGGGCCGCGCCCGGTGTGCCTCGGGGGGCGGGGGGGCGGCCGGGCCGTTCGCCTTCCCCTGCGGTCCAGCCATGGGGTTGGTGTTGCGCTCCTTCCTTGCCGGCCCGCGTTGCCGGAACCGGATGATGTCTCGTCCTCAGCATATCATGGCGGGGAAGACCAGGGAAAGGGTGCGGGTTCCCCTGCCCGGTCACCGGGCAGCGCCGCGGCACCAACCCGCTTGTCTTGGGGAGGGCGATCGGACCTGGGCGGCGGTCCTAGCCGGGGCGGCGGCGCGCCGCGATGTCACGCAGGAGTCCTGCCACTCGCGGCCCCCAGACCTGGATCGAGTATTCCCGTTCGATCAACCGGCGGCCTGCCTTCCCCATTCGTACCCGCAGGCCTGGGTCATGGAGCAGCCGTTCCAACGCTTCTTGCCATTCTGCCTCCGTCGTCGCCAGCAAGCCGTTGCCACCATGGTCGACAAGGCGGGCATTCACCCCGACCGGGGAAGCCACCACCGGCAGGCCGCAGGCCATATACTGGATCAGCTTGTAGCCGCACTTGCCACGCGCCCAGGGCGTGTCGGACAACGGCATGATGCCGAGGTCCATGTCCTGGAGGCAGGCGATCTCGGTGGCTTCCGACCAGGGAAGGAGGTCGCAGCGGGGGTGGGGCATGGCCTTGGGGCCCGCCCCGACGACTATGATTCGGGCATCGTGCGCCGCGGCGATCTCAGTCAGCAGCGGCAGCATCGGCGCCATATATTCGTCCCAGGTGGTGGGACTGCCGATCCACCCGATCCGGAGGGGCCCTGGCCGGCGCGGTCCGTCTTTGGGACGATACCGGTCAGTATTCAACACGGTCGGCACGATCATCGTGGTGGTGCAGAATTGGCGCGCATACGAGGCCAGATATTCGTTGCCGCACAGAACGATCTCCGCCGCCCGCAGGAGTGGAGCGAGTTTCTTTCCGAGGAAAGCCCGAACCAGCGGCTGGGCAGGCGAGTCGTAGAGATGGAAGATGGCATCATCGAGATCGAGGACGATCGGTCGGCCCGGAACCCGGACCAGAGATTCGCACACCCCCGGAAGGAAAGGGAACACTTCGCCATAGACCCAGAGCAGGTCGATGTGTCGTGCGAAGAGCAGGTGGCGCAGCCGCTGCAGGTAGTTTCCGAAGACTTGCAGCGGACTTCGCCTGGATTGACAGAAGAGGCGCCGCAGGTAGCGGTCGTCAAATAGCGGCCAGGACAGCGTTTCGCATCCCACCTCGGCCAGGTAAGGCCGGTATTGGTCGAACCGCTGCCGGGTGCTGGCGGCCAGAGGGCCGTACCGGGGCAACTGCGCGATCCTGAACACGGGTCAAGCGCCCTTGGGGCCGACGGCACACCAGAAAGGGAGCCGCTCCGCCCCAATGGCCACCCTGACATTGTCCAGACCGGCCCGGTTCCGGCAAGCCATCGCGAGAATTTCGGGCATTGGAGTGAGGCCGGTCGGCCGGCCGACCCGCGGGACCACGAGACTCGGCCAACGGCTGGAGCCGCCTGGGAAATCGGGATTGGCCTCGGATTGGACTTGGGGCGGTGGGGGAGACCAGGGGCCACACGCCTGGCCAGGCGCCAGGGGACGGGGGCGACCGGTCTCCGTCACGGCTTCGGGGGTGGGCTTCCCCCCAGCAAGGTCGGCCCGTGCAGCACGACCACCACGATGAGCACCCAGACGAGCAGGGCGATCTGCAGGGGTCGGTCGGTCAGGCAGATCTCGCTGGGGTTTTCCCCTTTCTCCTCGATATGGATCAGATACAAATACCGGAAAATACCATAGAGCACGGAGGGAATGGTGTAGACGAGGGCGTCGGTGCCGAACTTGGCGGTGGTGTCGGGGCTGACGGTGTAGATGGCGTAGGCGATTACCGTAGTGGCACAGACGATGCTGGACAGTTCGTCGATATACTGGGAGGTATACCCGGCCAGGGCTTCGCGGGTCCGGTTGCCCGTGGCCGCGAAACGGCGGACCTCCTGGCGGCGCTTGGCCAGGATCAGGAACAGGGCCAGCAGGAAGGTGCAGATCGACAGCCACTTCGACATCTGGATCCGGGGATCGACCACGCGCAGAGCGGCCACCCCGGCTTCGGCGCGCAGCACGAACCCGGTGGCCACGCACAGCACGTCGATGATGACCACCCGCTTCAGCCAGAGGCTGTAGGCGACGTTCAGGAACAGATACAGCAGGGCGGTGCCGAAAAACGCTCCGGGCAGCAGACTGGCGCCGCCCAGGCAGAAGAAGAGCAGGGCCCCCAGGCCGGCCTGGGCCCGGGCCACCGACAGGTGCCCGGCCGCCAGCGGGCGCTTCGCCTTGTCGGGGTGCAGCCGGTCGCGGTCGAGGTCGACGAGGTCGTTCAGCAGGTAGACGCTGCCCGACAGGCCGCAGAAGATCAGGAAGGCCGATCCCGCCGCCAGCCACGCCTCACCGTCCGTCAGCAAATGCTTCTCGGAAAAGATCAACCCGGCCATCACGAGCAAATTCTTGACCCATTGGCGTGGCCGCAGACTCGCTATCAGAGGAAACATTGGCGCCCGGTGCATGGACCGATTCTACCCCGCCCCGTTTCCTTCCGCCACTCGGTCAGGTCAAGTGGGCTTGCCAACCTTGTCCCCTGGCAGGGGCAAGTCCAGGCCATCATTCCTGCGGGCCTTTCGCGGAGACGAGCCGTGGAAACGGCGATTAATGGCCCGTTTTCCCCGTTTCCGACATTCCCTCGGCATCTGGAGAGGGGGAATCTGTGCCGGAGCCTCTGATGGCCACGCGGCCGACGACAGGGAGTCCGGCCACCTCCCTGAAATTTGGGTCGGACCCCGTGGGCTTAGGAGCGGGGCCGGGGGTATGCTAAACTGGTTCTCACCTATGGCAGGAAGCGCCCCCGAAATCCTCCTCATCCATACCGTCTCCTCGCCCCAGATTCGCTATGGGCGGTTGCAGAAGGCGGCGGGCCGGACCCCCCCGCTGGGGTTGGCCTGTCTCGCCGCCGCCTTCCCGGGCCGGGTCGAGGTCATCGACCTGCAAGACCGGTGCAACGGGCCGGTCGAGATGGTGGGGGTGGCCCTCGACAGCTTGCTGACAGGCTTTCTGTCGAGCCCCTCCTGCCGACCCCGGGCGGTCGTGGTGCAGGCTGCCTCCGACTGGACGGAGGAGACTTCCGCTACCCTGGCCCAGGCCCTCAGGGAGCGGCTCAAATCGCCGGCATGGGGGGCGGGGGTTGTGGGTGACAGGAATGGCATCCCGCCGGTGGCCCCGCCGAGCCCGCCGACCTGGCTCGTTCTGGGTGGGGAGATCCGGCACCGGTTCACCCCCCACTGGGATGCCCTCGTCTTGGGCACCGGTCGCCGCTTGGTGGCCGACCTGCTGGCCGGAGCCCGGCCCATCGGCTGGAACGAAACCCTGGCGGATGACCTGCGGGATCCCCTTCCCGTGCCCGCCGTCCCTCTCGCCGATGCGGCCGGCTACGCCGCCGCGGTCGAAAAACAGATCACCGGTCGGACGGTTGCGGTCTACCAGCCCTGGCTGGGTTTGCTCGATCGGACCCAGATCCTTGGCGTCCGCCCACCCATCCCCTTCCTGGCCGATCTGGTGCCGTGGCTGCAGAAGTCCGGGTTCGATGCGGCCGCCTTCGCTGCCCCCATCTGGCCGGCCGCGACCTACGAGGAGTTGCAGGAGATCTGTTTCCGGCACCGGTTTCCGTTTTCGCTGGCAGTGGCCGACCCGAGCGAGGCGGCGGCCATCGCCCGTCTGCCCACCGGGTTCCTCGACCGGCTCTGGCTCTATCCTGGTGACCGCGAAGATCTGCTCGAGGCCTTTTCCGCGATCGCCCCCCGCTTCGGCGGGATGGAGGTCCGCCTGGGGTTGCGCCTGCGGCACGACCTGGCCCGGGCGGCGGCTCTCGAGTCCCTGTGGGAGTTCTGCGAGCATCTGTCGATCAAGCTTCCCGAAGAATGGGAAGCCGCCCTCCTGCGCCGGCTGCTCATCGATTTCTACGTGCGGCAGGGCCGTCTCTGGCGCCACCTCTGGCGCCTGCGCTCGGCCCGCGACCTGCTCACCTTCATGCGGGGG
Organism: Candidatus Ozemibacteraceae bacterium; assembly: GCA_937998695.1. Classification (GTDB taxonomy): domain Bacteria; phylum Muiribacteriota; class Ozemobacteria; order Ozemobacterales; family Ozemobacteraceae; genus Ozemobacter. The sequence goes on along the minus strand of CALLCO010000034.1, from coordinate 5,823 downwards.
GCCTATGGCCTGTTCGACCTCGTCATCCGCAAGTGACCGCGCTCTTCGTTCGGGTGGGGGGTGGCGGCGGCTGCTCGGCGCCCCCCGGGGCTCCACGCCCCACGGATCTCCCCCGATGCGCGTCGACCGCCGACCCTCGCGCCTTCCCCCGAAGGACCGGCGATCGGTCCGGCTGTGCTGGCCGGTGGAACTTGTCCTCGCAGATCACGTCGCTTTTCCCGTGCCCCATCGACCCTCGAAAGACCGGCCGTGTGCCGGATGCCCCGACATCCATTCCTCAGGAGGAACCTCATGAAACTGCTGGTCGTCCATGGCCCCAATCTCAACCTGCTCGGCATCCGCGAACCCCATCTCTACGGCACCCGCACCCTGGCTGATCTCAACGGCGAGCTGGCCAACCTGGCCGGGCGGCACGGCGTCATGCTTGACTTCTTCCAGTCGAACCACGAGGGGGCCCTTCTCGACAGGTTGCAGGCCGCCCGTGGGGTGGTCGATGGCATCATCATCAACCCCGGCGGGCTCGGCCATACCAGCGTCTGCCTGCGTGACTGCCTGGCCGCTCTCGGGGTGCCGGTCATCGAGGTCCACCTGACCAACCTGCAGGCCCGCGAGGAGTTTCGCCACACGTCGCTGATCACCGCGGTCTGTCGTGGCGTCATCGCGGGGTTTGGACCGCTGGGCTACCGTCTTGCCCTCGAGGCCTTCCTCGCCATGCCGGCGCCCGCCTCGGCTGAACCTGGCCCGATCCGGGTCTGACCGAATCCCTCGCCCGATGACCGACATGCGGCGGATGGGCCAGCCCGAGCTGCTCGCTCCGGCCGGTGACCAGGCAGCCCTCAAGGCCGCCCTGCTGGCCGGAGCGGATGCCGTCTACCTGGCCGGCCGTCGCTTCGGCGCCCGTGCCTTCGCCCCCAATTTCGACGAGGCCGGCCTGCGCTGGGCCCGGCGCGTCACCCACGCGCTGGGGCGCCGCCTCTACGTCACCCTCAACACCCTCGTCTTCGATGCCGAATGGCGTCTGCTCGACCAGGCGATCGACTTCTACGAGGCCCTGCGCCCCGATGCCCTGATCATCCAGGATCTCGGCGTCGCCGAGCACCTGGTGCGGCGGGGCAGCCGGCTGGCCCGCCATCTCAGCACGCAGGCCGCCTGGTTCGGGCTCGGCGGCACCAGCCTATTGCGCGATCTCGGCATCAGCCGGATCATTTTGCCCCGCGAACTGTCGTTGGCCGAGATCCAGGACCTGGCCGGGCGGACCCCCTTCGAACTGGAGGTCTTCGTCCACGGCGCCATGTGCTATAGCGTCTCGGGACGCTGCTTTTGGAGCATCGCCCTGGGGTCGCGCTCCGGCAACCGCGGGACCTGCGCCCAGCCGTGTCGCAAGCCGTACCGCGAAGAGGTTCCCGGGGCGGTCGACCGGTGGCCGTTCAGCCCCCAGGATCTTCGCCTGGCGGAGCGGCTGGCCGATCTCCGCCTGCCCGGCGTGGCCGCCCTCAAGATCGAAGGGCGGATGAAGGGGGCCGACTACGTCTACCACGTCGTCCGAGCCTACCGCGACCTGCTCGATGGGGGGGGCCCTTCCGGGCGGGTCAAGTCGGCGGCCGATCGGGAAAGCCCTTCCGATCATCCCCCGCGGGGCGGCCCGGGCCGATCGGCGGCATTGGCCGGTGGTGCCGCCGCCGCAGGCGTTCTCGAAGAGGTTCTCGGGCGGGCGTTCAGCCGGGCCAGCCATGCCGGATTCTTGGACGGTCCCCCGCCCGGAGACTGGACGACCGGTCACCACCCAGGCCGGGAGGGAGTTCCCCTCGGCGAGGTGGTGGCCCGCCGGCCTGACGGCCTGACCGAGGTGCGATGCAGGTTTCCGCCACAGGCTGGCGATGGCGTGGCCTGGGAGGAGCCATCGCCGGCGGGTTCGGTCCCGGCCAGCGCGCACGGCGCGCACGGTGTGGGGCGGCCGGGGCGCGGGGAGGGTGATTCCCCCCGGGCGGCTGCTCGGATGGCGAATCCCAGGACTGGCCAGAGGGGCCGTCCCGTCCCGCCCCGCCAGGGTCACCGGACCGCCCCGGCAGACGTGCGCCGAGGAGTTCACCCTGCCTCGGCCCCGTCGGCCCGCTCCGCCGTGGGCCCCGCGGCCGCCTTCCCCGTCCCTGGCGGTGGGCGAGGCGGCGAAGAACCTTCGGGGGGAACCACCGGGTCCTCGCCCCATTCAGGGCGGCGGGCCGGTGAGCGCCTGACCTACGTCACTCCGGTGCCCGGCCAGGCTGACCACTGGCTGGTGCGTGGGCTGCCGGCCGACCTGCCGCCGGGCACGGCTCTCTGGCGCACCAGCTCAGGGGGAGGAGCCGACTGGATGAACGGGTGGCGCAAGGAATGGGAACGGACCCCGGTCGATCTGTTCTGGTCGGGCCATGAAGGCCAGCCGTTGGCGGTCGAAACCCGGCTGCTGGGGCGGGCTGTTCGGTTCACCACCGCCGAACCCCTGCGGTTGGCGGTCGGAGCGGGGCTCGAAAGCGGAGTGTTGGCCGACAAGTGCACCGCCCTCGGCGAGCATTTCCGGGCCCGGCGCCACGTCACCACCGCGCTGGGGCGCGGCCTGTTCGTGCCGCTGACCGAGCTCAAGAAGCTGAAGCGTTCGCTCGTCGAAGCCCTCTTGCGGATGGAACGCCTGCCCCCTCCGTCGGTGGCTGCCCGACCGGTCGCCGGGGCCGAGCCGCTGGCCACGGGTGGCAGGAAGGCCGCCCTGTCTGAGTGGCCGCCCGATCACCGGGGGGCAGCGGCCAGGGGCGCGGCCTCCCCTGGCAGGGACGAGGCGCTCTCCATCGACCCTTCCCTTGTTCTCCCCGCCGTCCACCCTGGCGCCCCTCCCTCCGTTCCCCCCGCCGCTCCGGCGACCGGGCGCTCCCCGCGCCTGTTCATCCGGGTCTGGAACCGGACCTTCCCCTTCGTCCGCGACCTCCATCCCGACGCCTGGATCCTTCCCTTCGGGGAAGTTCGCCTGCCCTTTCACCTGCCGCCTGAACGGCTGCGGTTCTGGCTGCCGCCTGTCCTTACCCGGGATCAGCTCGAAGCGCTGATCGCCGGGGTGCGCGACCTACCCCCCCAGGAGTTTCTCTGCCTGGGCTGGGAAGCCTTCGCCCTGGCGGAGGCCTGCCCCCAGCACCGCTTCCGCCTCGACTGGACCTTCAACCTGGTCAACCGCCCCGCCGTCGGGGTCGTTGCCGCGCGGGGCCTGGCGACGACCGCCGGCCGGGAGTGGCCCGCCGACACCCCCCCCGTCGCGCCCGGCCCGGTGTGGACGGCCAGTTGGAACCCGGTCGTGTCGTTCAGCCGCTTTCCCAGTCGGATCGATCCCAAGACGCTCGTTACCAACTCTCACCGTGACCGCTTCTTTCCCCTCGACCTGGGGAACGGGGTGACCGCCCTTTGTCTGGCCGAGGTCCCGGCCGCGTTGACCCCGCCGCCCGGGCTCGACCTGCAGGTCGACGTCGCCGTGGCTCCCCACGAGAACCCGGTGAATCTCGCCGCCGCCCTCGAAGCCCTCCTGAAACCCCTTCGTCACCTCACCCACGCGCGCCACCTCAATCACGCGTGCCACCGTGCCCCGCCAAGGCCCGATTGACTTTTTCCTTTTTCACCCCATCCTTGTCCATCGATCCGTCCTACCAACCGTGAAATCAGCGTCAGCGACGGATCATTCCTCCTCGGTCATTCCCTCCTGCTCTTGCGCATTTCCGCGAAATCAGTGGCATCGGCGGATCACCCATCCTCTCTTCCTCTTTCCGCCACTTGATCGCCGCCATTCGCCCCCAATGGCACCGCCCCCGGTGAACCGGGGGCGGTGAGGAGCGGAAAGGCCGCGTCAGGGTCAGGTCAGGGCTGGACGAACCCCTGGGTGGTGGCTTTGACGGTGAGGACAGGGCAGGGGGCCTTGCGGGCCACCTCGTAGGAGGTGCCGCCCAGCCAGGCGTCGACGAAGCCGGACTCGCCGTGGGCGCCGATGATGATCAGGTCGACGCCCTTGGCCTGAGCCTCGGCGATGATCGTTTCGTGGGTCAGCCCTCCCCGCACTGTGTGTGAGATGTCGAGGGTTTTGTACTTGTCGCGGGCGACCAGAGCGGCGAGTTTTTCGGTGGCTTCCTTCTCCCAGTGCTCGGCCGTCTTCAGCGGATCTTCGAGATTGCCGGGGTGAAGGATTTCTTCCTCGATGACATGCAACAGGTGGATTTGGGAGCCGAATTCCATCGCGAAACTGGCCGCGTAGCGCAGCGACAGTTCAGCGGTTTCGGAAAAGTCGATGGGAACGAGGATCTTTTTGATGTTGATCACGCGGGGCCTCCTGTCACTTCATCCACCAGGGGGTGCGCCCGGCGGTCAGGATCTTGGTCTCCAAGCCGTCGCTCCGGCTGATACCGATGCGGCCGTCGTGCTCGAAGGTCACCCAATTCTTGTCGGGGGACACCGAGGGATACATACCCAAGATGAGGGGGCGCTGGATTTTCTTCTCGGCGAGGTCAAGATACTCGATCTCGTTCATGCCATTGCGGTCGGAGATGAAGGCCAGGAACTTGCCGTCGCGGGTGAAGACGGGGAACGACTCGTTGACCCCAGGGGTTTGGGTCAGCCGCAAAATGCCCTGTGCCATCGTCGAGATGAGGTACAGATCGTTGGTGCCGTCATCGGTCAGCGCGGAGACGGCGATCCATTCGCTGTCGGGGGACCAGTCGGCGGCGGTGACCCGGAGATTCTGCGAGATCTGGGTGGCCTGCTTGCTCTCGATGCTGTACGAGTAGAGTTCGGCCTTCATGTCGCAGGTGGTGTAGAGCAGGAATTTGCCGTTGGGGGAAAACCCCTCGAGAGCGACCCCCTCCAGGATCTTCTTGATCTTCTTGGCGTCGCGGCTGAGCAGGTAGACTTCCGACTTCATGTCGGGCGTCTTGTTGGTGAAGCCGATCCAGCCGCTGGTTTCGCACGATCGCGGGAAGACGATGTTGAAGTAGGCGGGCGTCAGGCGGACCTTGCCCGTGCCGTCGGGGTTGATCGTGGCGAGATAGGTCTTGCCCGTCTCCGAGGTATCGACGTACAGGATCTTGCCGGTGGGCGTGGTGGCCTCCTGGGCCCACGCGGGGGCGCCGGCCGCCAGGGTGAACGCCGACAGCAGTCCGAGGCACAGCAGGGTGGAAAAGATTCTCATCGACAGCCCTTCCTTTCAGGGAAAAAAGAATCAGGCGGGGGGTGAACCCCGCCCGAGAGTATAAACCAAATTCAGAGGAACGCCAACCGTTTCCTAGGGGAAGAGTGTGAGCAGGTCGTCGAGGTAGCCCACTTTCTTCTGGAGCTTGGCGATCTCTTCGTCTTTGGCCTTGATCTCCTTCAAGAGGGCCTGGACTTGCGGTCCGTTGTCGGGATTGTAGCGATCGAGCTTGGCCAGTTTGTCTTCGGAGGCCTTCTTGGCGGCTTGGGCCTTGGCGATATCGCTCTTGATGCCCGCGACCTGCTGCTTGGATTCGGCATGGACCTTCTGGAAATCACCCCAGGCCTTGGCCAGGCGCTCGCGGCACTCCTTGACCTTCTTGGTGGCCGACTCGATGGTGTCGCCGAAGATGCCCAGGAACCTATCGGTTTGGTTCTTTCTAACCATTTCTTCATAGAGCTTTTGGGCTTCGAAGAGTTGGTACTGCAGGGTATGAAGACTGACGCCGGCAGCGCCATAGCCATGGGGGTCCTGGTTGTAGGGGGAGAACTGGTTGTACTTGGGGTTGAGGATGGCAGCGCGGTCGATGGCCTTGAGGTAGGCGCGCTCCTTGCCGAGGATGTCGGGCATGC
>CALLCO010000033.1 GCA_937998695.1 Candidatus Ozemibacteraceae bacterium | reverse complement strand
CCCCTGAGCGCCTGGCCCTGCGCCAGGCGGCGATTGACGCCTTCTCCGTGTCCGCCATGGTCGAAGCGACCCTGGCCGCCTACCGTGCCCTCGTTCCGGAGGTCCGATGAGCCGTTCGGTTCCCGTTCTCTATTATCATCGCGTCGGGGCCCCCGACCCGATCCACCTGAGCACTCCGACCGAGTTGTTCGACCGTCAGATCGGCTTCCTGGTCCGCCGGGGGTTTCGTGGCATCACCCTGAGCCGGCTGTTGCGGCATCTCGCGGGCACCGCCCCGGTCGAGCACCCGGCGTTCGTGGTGACCTTCGACGATGGGTTCCGGGACAATCTCACCGAGGCCTTGCCGGTGCTGAAAAGGCACGGATGCCCGGCGACGGTCTTCATGGTTGGCGACCTGATCCGCCCGGAAACCCAGCCCCCCTCACCCACGCCGCGTGATTTCAACGCCGCGCACCGGGCAGCCTGGGAGGGCGATCGCGGTGATTTCCTCTCCCGGAGCGAGATGGAGGACATGTATGCCACCGGTCTGGTCGAATTCCATTCCCACAGCCAATCCCATCGCCAAGTCTTCACGGGAAACACGATGACCGGCATCTACCCGGACACGGATGCTCACTGGGGAGTCCTGTCGGCGTACGGATCCCCTTTGCCAAAGCAGTCCTGGCCGGTGTTTCCGAGGGCTTCTGGCTTGATCGCCCCCGCCTGGGAGGCTGACCTGAGCCGTTTGCGGGCGGCGGGCCGGGACTGGCTGGCCGACTGGAAAGCCTGGAAGGCCGGGAAGGCCAAATACCCCCCCACCGTCCCGGACGACTGGTTCCAGATCGAGACCTCGGCAGCGTACGAACGCCGTACCCGGTGTGAATTGGCGACCTCACGGAACCTGTTCCAGGGACTGCACGAACCAGGAACCGAATTGATCTGCTGGCCCTGGGGGGACTATACATCCGAACTGGTGCGGTGGGCCCGCGAGGAAGGGTATCAGGGGGCACTGACGACGGCTCCCGGCCCGAACCTGCCAGGAGGGGATCCCTTTGCCATTCCCCGGTACCCCGTCAAGAAGGGCGACCTGGCCCGCTTTGCCCTGGGAATCTGGTTGCGGGCGTCCCCGACCCTGGCCCGGGCCTACGGGGCGATCCGTCGATGGGGTCGACGCGAGCGCGGGCCCTGAACCAGGGAAGGCCCCCGTGGCGATCCGAATTTCCTTTTGAACCGGGCCCGGAAGGCCGGGGGGCGGCGAGGCTTCGGATCGTGAACTTCACGAGAGTTCGCCGGGGTTGGTCCAGGGTGTAAGGTCTTCCAGACCGAAATCTATATGGTATAATGGTCCCATGGGTCCCACGCCTGAGGACATCATCAAAAAAGCCCAGAAGGCCCTCAAAGACGGGAAAAATGCGCCCAGCGCCCTGACTGCCCTGGGCATGGCCTATTTCGACAAAGGACTCCTCGACAAGTCGGTCTACTACTACCAGAAGGCCCTCGAACAGGATCCCGAGTTCGCCCCCGCCTTTGCCGGCCTGGGCATCGTTTTCGGCAAGAAGGGCAAGGTCACGGAATCGGTCTTCAACCTGAAAGAGGCCATCCGGCTCGCGCCCGGGTGCGCTATCCTGTACAACTGGCTGGCCGATGCCTATTTCGACCAGGGGCGCTTCGAGGATGCCATCCGCGAATACGGACGGGCCACCCAGCTCGATTCGCTCGATGCCAACGCCCACAACGATCTGGCCGACGCCTATCGCCTGACCGGGGACCTGCAGCAGGCGCTCGAGCACTACCAGGAGACGCTCCGCATCGACCCGCATGACACCAATGCCCAGCTCGAACTGGCGCAGGTCCTGGTGCAACTGGGGCGCCGCGACGAAGCCCGGCAGCACCTGCTGGACCTTTTGCGCGACCATCCCGACACCGATGACGCCAAAACCGCCAAGGTCGTGCTCGGCACCATGGGAGTGCAGGACGGCGATTTCATCTCGGCTCGCGATTTCTTCCTGCAGGCCGCCCGCGACTATCCGTTCAATCCATCGCTCCAGTTCCAGCTCGGGCTCTGCCACCTGGTGCTGGGCGAGACCGACACCGCCACCGAGCACCTGAACCGGGCCCATGATCTCGATCCCGACAACCCCCGGACCCGACGCCTCCTGCAGCAGATCGGGAAAAAGCGATGAACGGCGGCGGGTTCGCCAGCCGGGAAAGCCGGCGCGGCATGGTCCTGGTGCTGGTGGTCGGCTGTCTCGTCTTCACCATGCTGATCTTCAAGAGCATGGTGACACGCCTCCGTCAGGAGAACGTCCTCACCAATCGCACCTCGGTCAACGAACGCCTGTACCAGATTGCCGCCGCCATCGGCCGTCTGACCATCCGCAAGCTGCAACGCGACGTCGAAACCCGTGAGCCCGCTGTCGCCAAGAAGATTCTCGACGCCGTCTTCGTCAGCCCCAAGGACCGGATCGACGACCTGTACAAGTCTAGTGATATCGTTGATCTCGACGTGGTCAAGGAGATCATCACCCAGTTCAAGAGCAAATGGGGCGATCTCACCGTCGAGGTCGAAACGGGGGCCACGATTGGCAAGGATTCCCCCTTCAACCCCGAGTTCCGGGGGTTGCAGAAATCGCCATTCGAGCGGCGGGGTTCGATCGATATCGACGTGACGGTCGAACATCGCGGTTTCCGGAAAAGGTGCCGCATGCGCAAGGAGTTCCTGCTGACCCGCCTGTTCGCCCCGCCGTTCCACAAGTTCACCCTGTTCGCCCGACGCGGGGCCGAAGTCGAAGAAGAGAAGGTCAACCGTCTCGATAAGATGGACGAAGACGGCAAAGTGACGGCCGGCGCCCCCCCTCTGGTTCTTTTCAACCGCCTGCTGCGCGACAAGCGGCCCAATCAGATGGGCCTGGATTTCACGCTCAATCAGCCCGACCACATCATCAAGGACTCGGCCGCCCTCACCCAAAACGGTTGGGTGTTCCTCGGCGGCACGGGTAAGTCGACCGATGCCACCAACAAGTCCGGGAACCTCATGTTGAACGTGTGTGCCGGCGCCGAAAAGGATATCACCAAAAACTATTTTGGCGAGTTCTTCCACTTCTTCTTCGATCCCCCAACCAAGGGCTGGCTTGGCTCCAAGCAATGGAACCAGTGGATGGACAGCAAGATTCCTGGCAACAATAAGGGTGGGGGCAACCACGAGATTCAGGTGACCTTTGTCGACTACGGAATCTATCCCGGTTTGAAAGATCTCGCCTTCAATGGCATCCCGTTGTTCCAACAAGCAATTGACAGCTACCGGGGGAGGAAAGATCTTCTCGTCAAAGGGAGCGCCCTTCACCTATTCGGAACTCCAGCGCTGTGCACCCCGACTTTGGTGTTCGGCCAGGTCAAACGCCGGTATGTGCGAACCTTTGCCTTCTATTTCTCGCAGGCCCAGCGGGTCTACCCGATTCGCGCCATGCGGAGTGACGAATATGAATTCTATGCTGCCAGGGAAATCCTCCCCTGGGGTGCGGCGAAGGGCATCAATCAAACCCTCCTGGATGACCTGGGAAGGGCGATTGCTCCCCCGAGTCTCCCCTATAACACCTATTGGTATGGAAGCCGTACAAATAATCCTCCCCTTTGCCGACTTCCCCCGGAATTCCGTGACTGGGAGCCGTACATGCTCGGCATCAAGAACATCGTCAAGCCGACCGATCCGGCCCTGCCCTGGAGTTCGGCGGTACCACGCAATTCTTACTGCCCCGACAAACCTGACTCGCTGTGCACGCCCGATTATACCTTCAACAACGACCCCGAGCTGCATTATTCCGGCAAACTCGGCGACCTGCGCGGAAACGCTTCATACCTCAAAGACCGGATGAGCTACTACATTACCGAGTGCAAACCGGGTCAGGCGCTCAAACTCAGCAAATGTCAGTTCTTCATGGACCACTTCGTCGACAAATCGTCCGGCAAGAACCAGGTCTTCCTGAACCAGATCATTGGCTTCAATGGCGACATCGAGGTCGACATTCCCCTCGAGGTGCTCAAAGGCGGGGTGATCTACGCGAAGGGCGCTATCCGGATCAACCAGCCCGTGACCAATCCATTCATCGCCAACCCACCCACCACACCTGATGCCTTTGGGTACCTGACCTTCGTTTCCGACTCGGTGATCGAACTGAACCTCGGAGGCGGCGGTCCAACCGGCGGCTTGCCGCAATTTCACGGGTTCCTGGTCTGCCTGCGGGCCGACGAGACGGGTCAGGTCGAGGTCCCGGGGCCGGTTCACATTGTCGGCGGGGTGGCGGTCGATCGTATCGACAAGCTCCTGGAAAAAGGCGGCATCATTGAATACGGCTTCGAACAGTCCGAACTAGGGGGACTGAAAGACGTCACCAACAGCGATTTCTACGGGCTGGTCATGGGTCCCCGGGACATGGAAGTGGTCGTCGAGGACTGACCTTGACAATCCGGAAAACTTTCCTCCTTCCCGCCGGTAATATGGGATGAGCGACGAGATCAGACAGGATGGCGACCTCATCGCCCGGGTTCTCGCCGGGGATTCCAACCTGTTCAGCGTCCTCGTAGGGAAGTATGAACGGCTCGTTTTCAGTTATCTGCTGCCTCAGGTCCGCAACCTCCAGGAGGTGGAAGACCTCGCCCAAGAGACCTTCCTGCGGGCGTATCGCCATCTGGCGGGGTTCGACACTTCCCGCAAATTCTCGGTCTGGCTGCTCGCCATCACCCGCAACCTGCTCGTCGACCGGTTCCGCAAAAACTCCCAGGCCACGGCCGGCCAGGAAAGCTACCAGGAAATGCTCGCCACCCAGGGGCCCTTCCCGCAGGTGGGCGATCCCCAGCGCCAGGTCGAGATGCAAGAGGAGTTCCGCCGCACCTTCCGCAACATCCTCGACCTCCCGGAAGACTACAAAGTGCCGCTCATGATGCGCATCATGCAAGACCTTTCCTACGACGAGATCGCCGAGAACCTCGAGCTGCCGCTCCAGACCGTCAAAAATCGTATTTTCAAGGCCCGCCAGATGCTGCGGGCGAAACGGAAGGCCGAACATGACCTGTAACCGCGAAGAGACAGCCTACGCCTTCCTCGACGGCGAACTCGGACCGCGCGAGGCGGCCGAGTTCGCCCAGCACCTGGCCGGCTGTTCCGAATGCAAGATCCTGGTCCATGAGACCCAAGAAAGGGAACGCAGCCTGCGGGCGGTCCTGACCCACCTCGCCTCGTCCTGCCAGATCGCCGGCAAGGTAATGCGCCGACTACCCGCCGAAAAGATCCTGCCCGCCCCTGGTAGCGCCCATCCCGAGGGTGGCGGCGGTGGTGCGCTGTTCGGCTGGCGGTATCTGGTGCCGGCCGGGCTGACCATCGTGGTCCTGGCTTGGCTGTTGTCCCTTGCCCCGGCGCCGGGCCCCGGGCCACTCGTCCCCCTGGCGGTCGAGGGCATCACGCTTTCCGCCCTGGGCCCGGAAGCCCGCGTCGATGGCACCGTCATTCCGGCCGACAACACCCTGACGGTTCTTCCCGGGCGGCTCCTGCAGGTGACCGGCCCTGTCGCCATCCGCTTCGCCGGGGTCCCTGAGGCAGGTTTCACCCTCCACGGGGAAGCCCGGTTCATTCCTGGCCCTGGCACCCTGCAGTGGCAGGCCGGGGCTGCCACCTTCGGCATTGCGCCCCGCAGTCCCCCCGTCACCATCACCTTGAACGGGCATCGCCTTTTCATCGGAGAAGGTACCCTCAGCGTCGGGGGCTCTTCGGCCGAAGGGTTCCGGGTTCTTCTGAAAAGCGGCCGGGCTTGGCTCCGCGGCCCGCAGGGCGCTTCCGAACTCGTGCCGGGAAGGCCCCTCACCCTGTCGGGTACTGCCCTGCCCAGCGCCCCTCCGGTCGTTCCCCCTCCGATCGTTCCCCCTCCGGTCGTTCCCCCTCCCGCGCCCCCTCAGACCTCCATCGGGCCGACCATTCCTCCAGGGGGTTCGACCTCCCCGGCCGCCATGGTCCATCCGGCCGGTAGTCAACACCGGGTTGCCACGCCAGCCGTCCGGCTCGCCACCGGCACCCCCACCGCCTCCCCGGCCACCGCCTCCGATCAGGTTGATCAGCATCCTCCTGAGGTGACAGGGCCCTCCGCCAACCCCTTTGGCGACGATCCTGTGGTAATATCCGACTAGGGGGGTGACCATGCGACGCCAGCAACAAGGGTTTTCCATGATCGAGATTCTGGTCGCCCTTGTCTTCGTCAGTTTTTCGTTCCTTCCCATCTACAATCTCTTCCGGTTCGGGCAGCGGGGCGCGGTCAGCAACGAAAAAGAGGTCGAAGCCACCAACTACGCCTCCGATCTCATCAATTTCATGCGGGATCGCAAGGGAAGCGAACTCGATACGCTGTTCAAATCGGTGAAAGATCCCCCTGAGATGAAGAACGACGATGAGATCGCCGACATGATCAAGCGACTCAACCTCACCCCCCTCCCCAAGGTGGGCGAAGGCTATGTCCGCAGCATGAAAATCAAGCGCTTCGAGGGGAAGAACAACAAGGGGCCGGCCGGCGTTGTGGGCTGGGCAAGTGATTTCATCAATCGTCGCCGGGCCGTCAACAACTATCTGGTGAAGGTCCGGGTCGCCTATCCATTGGTGGGGGCCGGTAAATCCTCGAACCAGGAGGACGACGTGGTGTTGTACACCATCGTCATGGACTGACCATGCGCGCCCGCCGGGGTTTCACCCTTATTGAGATCGTGGTCGTGGCTTTGATGGTCACCTTGGTTTCGGGCATTCTGTACAAACTCTTTTCCGGCACGTTCAGCAACTTCTTCAAGAGCCAGACCAAGTTGACCAACCTCCGCGCCGCCAGCATCCTGCTCGAGTATCTCAAGCACGACGTGCGCCTGGCGACCATCCCGACGTCCGATGCAACCAAACCAAAGATTGCCAGCACCAGCAACAGTCTGACCTTCCGGTTCCAAATCCAGGACACTACCAGGAAGATGGTCACCTACGACTTCAAAGACGGGATCGTGCAACGCCTCGAGGAAGGGAAGACCAATCGCCTGATCAGCCAGGCGAAGGTATCCCTGTTCAACATTTCCGAGCAGACGCTGGGGCCTACCAGGTATCTCAAGGTCGAAATCGAGGTCGACGACGATCTCGACGAGGAAAAACGCAGTACCAGCAGCAAAGGCAACAAAGTCCGGATGAGCGCCGTGCTCTTCCCGAGGTTCTTCCAGAGTTTCGCCGACAAGGAAGAAGAATACTGGGCCAAGGCCCGACAACTGGCAGGAGGAAGTTCATGAACACGCAGATCCGGTTTCTGTTCATCGTGGCCCTGGCCGCCGGGCTTTCCCTGGCGGCAATCGTTCCCGCCCATGCCATGAAGACCTACACCATGAAGGAAGGAGACACCCTGTGGGACCTCTCCTCGAAATTCTATGGCGACCCGACGTTGTATCCAGTCTTCCTCGAAGTCAACGACATTGCCAACCCCCGCACCATTCCGGTAGGCAAGGAAATCCTGGTGCCCAACTACGATGAGATGAAGAAGATCGCCCAGGAACCCGATCCCGAAAAACGCAAGAAGCTGATCACCCAGATCACCGGCGGATCGGCCCCCGCCGACCCGGTCGCCCCCCCGCCCACAACCGACCCCGCCAAGCCGCCCTCCAAACCTTCGACCGGGCCTATCGACCCCAAAGTGGTCAGCATGAAGAAAATCCTCGAAGGGCCTGCCACTACTGGTGACAAGATCGAAAAACTCGATACCCCGGCGGAAGGCGCCCGCTGATCTTTCTTCCCAACGCTTCGCAGCAACCTCCCCCCTTGGGAGGTTGTTCCCGTTTCGGGCAACCCTGTGCATTCCGTGAGCGAGTGTAGCATGGTATACTCCCCCTTCATGGAGGAGTAGGTCCGTCCCATGCTGGAAGCCACAACCCTTCGAGATCTGGCCATCTTCACCGGCTACAGCCACATCGGCTCGTGCCGCGAATTCGTCTGGATCCCCGGCGACGTCATCGGGCGCAAACAGCTCCCGTCGCGTTTTGTGATCCGAGGCTTGACCTGCGAGTATGAGGTCGAGGCCCTGATGATCCGGAAAGACCTCTACCTCCGCACCGAAACCGGGAAAGAGTACGTGGTCACCAATTTCCAGATCACCGACATCACCGATATCGAGAACATTTCCGGAGTCGCCGAGAACTGCTCCCTGCTGTTCGAGAAATTCCCCGAGATGAAGACCGTCAGTGACGGCGAACGGGTGATCATCTCCAAGCAGGCCCAGGTCATGGCCTTCCAGGCCATGTCGAACGTGGTCAACCAGGTCAAGGCAGGGCACGGCATCGATCCCAAGGGCGCCCGCGAGGTGACCAGCCTCCTGGTCGAGGAGATCCTCAAGGCCCCCGATGCCATGATGAACCTGATCGACATCAAGTCGTTCGACGACTACACCTTTACCCATAACATCAACGTCGCCACCCTCTGTCTCATCATCGGGCAGTCGATGGGGCTGTCCCAGGAAGACCTGTTCGATCTCGGGCTGGGCGGGCTGTTGCACGATATTGGCAAACTCAAGGTCTCCCTGTCGATCCTCAACAAAGATGGCAAGCTGACCGACGCCGAATTCACCGAGATGAAGCGCCATCCGACCTACGGGTATGAAATCCTCTGCCGCTCGAAGGACATTTCGGAGCGGGCGCGCATGGTGCCTTTGTCACACCACGAAAAATTCCAGGGCAAGGGGTACCCCAAAGGCCTGAAAGGCGAAGCCATCCCTCTCTTCGGGCGCATCTGCGCCATTGCCGACGTCTACGATGCGTTGACCACCGACCGTCCCTACCGCGTCGCCATGGCCCCCCACGAGGCGATGAAGATCGTCACCAGTGGGATCGACACCCAGTTCGACCCCAAGATCCTGACCGTCTTTCTGCACAAAATGTCGCTGTATCCGTCCGGCAGCCTCGTGCTGCTCAATGACGGGTCGGTCGGCCTGGTGCTGAAAGCCAATCCCAAGACGGTTCTCCGCCCCACCATCAAACTCCTGAAGAATGCCCAGGGAGAACGCCTGAAGACCCGCACGGAGATTGATCTGATGAAGACCTCAAACCTGTTCATCGCGGGTCCCGCCAACCGCAACCTCCTCAACGTCACCACGAGCAAGGTAGGCTGAGCTTCACATGCCGGACCACCCGGCCTGTTCCCCACAGGTTGACCCGCGGCACCGATTTCCTCACGAAGGTGATAGACCGGCCGGTGGGCAGCCACGGAGGAAGCCCCCACGTCCCGTCAGCCAGTTCATCCCGAACATGGCGCCCCACCGCCCCAGTGACTCCGAACGCCTTTCCCGTCGAGCATTCAACCGGCCGGCAGGGCGATCGTGGCGGGCAGTTCTGACCGCCCGGGCCCGCCTCGGGGTCGCCCTCCTGATCCTGTTGTCCATGCTGTCGGGCCGGTTGGGCGCGCAGACCAGCGAAGACCTCCTGGAGGACCCGACCCAGGGGCCAACCAAGGTCACCCCAGCCCCGGGGGCAACCCAGGGCCCTGGGACCGCCTCGACCACCGGTTCCCTCAAAGTGGTCGTGGAAAGCGTCTTCGAACGGACCCCCCGTCAGTATTCGGTTCTTGCCACCCGGGTCGAACTCTGGGTCGCCAATCGCCGCCTGGCCGTGCTCGACAAAAAAGACTCCCGGGTCGTCGACCTCGGACATCGTCGGGTGTTTGACTTCGAGCCTCTGGTCATGTCACCTGGATACCGCTTTCTGACCGTGCGTGCCTATAGAGAGGGTTTCATGTCCAGGTCTGAAAAATGGAAATCGAAGACGGTACAGTTCGGGATCCATCCAGGGCGGGAAACCCGCCTGATCCTCCGACTCCCCTTCCACGTATGGTAGAAGAAAAAAATCCTGGAACCCCCGGTTCGCCTCCCCAGTCTGAACAGTCAGGAAAGGACGGATCGGATGAACTGCTTCTCGTCCAGAGGGCTGCGAAAGGCCATCGCCCGGCCTTCGACCAACTGGTGGAACGCTATCAGAGCCAGGTCTACCGGATGGCCTGGCGGTTCTTCGCCGACCCGGATGACGCCATGGATGCCACCCAGGAAGTCTTCCTGAAAGCGTATCGCTCGCTGCCCGCCTTCGAGGGCCGGTCCAGCTTCAAGACCTGGCTGTACCGGATCGCCGCCAATACCTGCATGACCCTGAGTGAGTCGCGCTCCCGCCGCCAGAAGTCCTTCATCCAGTCGGTCGTCGACTGGTTCACCACGCCGCCCGCCCCCGATCCGTCCCATCTCGTGGTCGAACAGGAGTCCCGTGCCGAGCTGCAGCAGATCGTCCAGAAGAAGATCGCCGGGCTGCCCGAGGTCTACCGGGTGCCGGTGATCCTGCGCGATATCGAAGGCATGTCCCTCGAGCAGATCGGGCAGATTCTCGACATCCCCGAAGGTACCGTCAAGTCGCGGATCAACCGCGGCCGACGGCTCCTGCAGGATTCCCTCGAAAGCTTCTATCTCGGGAGGAAGGAAGCATGAAGTGCACCCGCTTCGAAGACTGGCTGGAACAATACGGCGAGGAATCGCCCGGCCCCGCCTGGGAAAGCATCCTCGTCCACTCCCGGGCCTGCCCCGATTGCGCCCTGGCCAGCCAGCACCGGTCCGAACTGCTGGAAACCCTCCGCCATCTGCCCGCTCCCGAAGAGCCCGCCCACCTCCGCGAGATGATTGCCCTGGCCCTCGACGCCCCGCCTGACCCAGGGCACGACGGTCCGGGGTGGTTCGACGAGGTGCTCGAGCCCTGGTTGAAGCCGCTTCAGATCGGCCTCGCCGTCGGGTGTTTGGTGATGGTGGTCTCGCTCGGGACCCTGTCCCGGGATGTCCCGGGGCCAGCGACGCCGGTCCGACCCCGCCTGGTGGCTCACGCGCCGGCCGTCAGTCCGCCTGCCGATGCCATCGCCGCCAGGGCTCCCGCCGAACGGCCGGTCACCATTTCCCCGGCCGAAGTGGCCGCGTTCATGAAACGTCTGGAGGAGTATCGCCGGCTCCATCCCGAAATGGAAATGCGGCGCCTGCCCGGGCCCGCGGTCGAGACCGTGGGATTCCGCCGACCCTGATCAGCCGGCCCCACCATGGCTTCACGCCGATCTGCCGCCCCCCGCAACGGAGAGGCTTGAACAAACCCTCCAGTCCACCGGCCTCCCAGGAGAACGCGTATGCATTCGACGTCATTTTCTGAACAGTGGGGTGCCTTCACCCCCACCCCCTGGCCCTCCGATACCCCGCCGCTCAGGAGGCCGGTCTCAAGGAATGCCGCCATGGGAGATCATCCCGGGGCTCGGTCTTGGATGGGGAAGAGCAGTCTCCGGTGGTTGATCCTCGGGATGCTGGCCCTCCCGCTGTTGGGAGCCGGTCTTCCACCGGTGAAGGCGGCTCCGGCCGAATTGTTCGGCAGTTCGCTGATCGCCGATCTCAGCGAAAAGACCCGCCCGGCCGTGGTGGCCATCGAGTCGGTCCAGTATGTCCGGGCCCGACGCCGGTTCGGGTCGGGGGACCCGTTCTTCGACCAGTTCTTCCGCCACCTGTTCGAGGACGACTTTGCCGGTTCCAACAACGTCATTCCCCGGCGCGGGAGCGGATCGGGCGTGCTGATCTCCTCGGCCGGCTTCCTGTTGACCAGCCAGCACGTGATCGACGGGGCCAACGAGATCCTCGTCACCCTCCATTCCGGACAGAAGGTGAAAGCCGCCCTGGTCGGCCAGGACCCTGGTTCCGATCTTGCCGTGCTGAAGATCGAGGCCTCCGCCC
>CALLCO010000032.1 GCA_937998695.1 Candidatus Ozemibacteraceae bacterium | reverse complement strand
ATCGACGACTGGTCGACCGTCTCCTGCGGGCCGGTCATGCGGTGGCCATCACGCTGGGGCAGGGCGAAGCGGCCCTGGCGGGCGAGTTTCCGCCGCCCCTTCCCGGGCGGTTGGGTGTGGTCGATGATGTCCCTGACCTGGGCGTGCTGCTCGGGGTGCTGTCCCACGGGCGGGGCTTCCTGGGCGGTTCGACGGGGCCCATGCACATGGCGGCCGCGCTGGGCCTGCCCACCGTCGCCTTCTTCCCGCTGTTGCCGGCGATGACCCCCAAACGGTGGGGGCCGGTCGGCGGGCGCTGTCTCGTCGTGCAACCGGCCGACCCGCGTTGTCCGGGGCGCTGTACGACGTGTGCGCGGGGCAACTGTCTGTCGGGGATCGATCTCGATCAGCCGTTGGCCTGGCTCGAGGCCCACCTGAACGGATGTTCCTCAGGGGGGGCATGAGGAGGTGGCATGATCGAACCCCTGGTCATCGAGGGAGCGGTGGTGATCCCGGCCGCCGATCTGTCCTGGACGGCGGCCCGGTCTGGCGGCCCGGGCGGCCAGAACGTCAACAAGGTGGCCTCGAAAGTGGTGCTGCGCTTCGACCTGGCCAATTCGGCCGCTCTGGCTCCGAATGTGAAAGCCCGGTTGCGGGCCCTGGCCGGCAGCCGTCTGACCGAGGCCGGCGAGATCATCGTCACCAGCCAGGCCGGCCCCGACCAGCGACAGAATCTGGAAGACGCCCGGATCAAACTCCGACAGTTGGTCGTGCGGGCGCTGCAGCCGCCGCGACCCCGCCGTCCGACCCGCCCGACCCGTTCTTCCCAGACCCGCCGGCTCGACACGAAGAAACGTCACGGCGCGAAGAAACAAACCCGCCGCTTCACGTCGGGTGAGGACTGAGCCAGCGTTGGCGGGCGATGGTGGCTGGCCGATTGCCACGGAAGCGGCCGGGTCCTGATCTCGGCAATGCCTGGAAGCTCTTGGCTGTCAGACCAGCCCCGCCCGTGGGCGAGTGGCGGTGAGTGCCCACCTCGCGGGCGAGGCAGGACGTGCTGGCCACCACTTGTTGCTTGGCGTCACCAGAACGCGTGAAGCCCTGCCCGTTGACCGATGCCCTGGCATGCGGCCAGACGGTTGCAAATCACAGCCGGTTGCGGTGGGACGAATTCTCGGTCACGATCAAACGGGTAGATGGGGCGGCCGAGTCCGGGGTGATGATCGAGGATACGGCGATCAGGAACATCCACCGTCAACGGTGACTCTGGACAGGCCAGGGTGAACAATGATCGCCTCCCTGCCAGACCCGCGTGGGCGGGGACGCCGAGGCAGGTCTGGCAGGCAATCGATCGATGCCGCTCAGAAGCGGGCGAGCAGGCCGAAGGTCGGACCGCGGTAGCCGACGTTGACGTTGTCTTTGTCTGCTTCCCCGTCGATATTGAACGAGCGGTAGCCGACCGTGGCGAACCACTCGGTATCCTTCTGTTGGGGGTTCAGCCGCAAGGCGGCGTTGAGATCGAAATCCATCGAGCGCACGCTGCCGTCGCCGGCATTGACCGAGATGAACTTGAGGTGGCCGTCCAGCCATAGATTTTTGGCCACCTGGCTGCCCGCGGCAATGCCGAGGTAGGGAATCGGGAAACTTTCGCTCCAGCTGCCGGTGGTGTAGGCGTTGGTGACGGGCGCGTATCCGGCGACGTCGAGATCGGCCTGGCTGAACTTGATTCCGAGCATGCCATCGATGAACCCACCCCGCTGCTCTTGGGAGGAGGTGCCACCCTGACTCCAGAAATTGAAATTATGCGACCAGGCCAGGTCGAACCATCGGTTTTTGAGGTTGATGCTGGCGCCGGCCTGGTAGTTCCGGTTGTCGAAGGTGACCGTCTTGTTGATGCGCCCGCTATGGTCAAAGCTGTTGTAGGACAGCGTCAGATTGTTCTTTTTCGAGAATCCATGGGTGAGGGTCACGCCCAGGCGGGTCTTGGCGCTGAAGTCGGCCTCACTGCCGAGGTCGAGGTTCATCCCTTTGACATCGATGTCGCCGAACAGATCGTTCTTCCAGCCATAGATCTGAACGGTCGTATTCCTGGCCAGGGCGATCTTGCTACCGCTGTCCCAGGTGAATCCTCGCTCCCAAGCCAGGCCGGGCATGGTGGCCACCAAAGCCAGAACAGCGATCAGGATCAGAACTCGTGAAACGCGCATGATATCCTCCGGACTTGAGTTGACTCACCCAGGGAATCTGAAGAACTTCCCCGAAGCTGGTAGAGTCTACCAGATTTCTTTCCAGGGGTAAAACCACCGGGCTCATTCGATGCTCCGCCTCTCCTTGATGGCAAGGTCTTGGCGGCGCCAGAACGGAGCCCCAGATAATCATCCAGGGAGCCGGCCCGAAAACCGGTTACGGGCGGGATTTCTTGGGGCCGACGGCCTTGGCTTTCTTGGCGGCTTCGAGGGACTGGAGGGCTTCGAGGGTGCGGGGGTCGTTTTCGCCGTATTCGCTCTTGAGGTTCAGGTAGTTGATGAAGAGCTGGTCGATGCTGCGGTCGCCAGCCACCCATTCGGCCTCGGTCCATTCGCTGTTCTTGCGGGCCTGGTTGAACGTGTAGGGGGGCACGGGATCTTCGCCGGGTTCGGCGTGGGTCGAGCAGCCGCTTTTCACGAGGAAGCGCTTGGGCGAGCGGTTCTTGCCGGTGACGGAGACCGCCCCCTCCATGACCGAGAGGACCGCCTTGCCGCGTGAGGAGACGGCGACGTCGAAGACGGTCCCGCGGATGCCGGCGACCAGGCTGGGGGTGTCGATGACGAACTCGGTGCCCCGCTTGGTGAACTTGTGCCACATCTTGCCCTTGAAGATCTTGAGGGCGAACGGCTGCACCTCGAGCAGGGTCTGGGGCTTGATGCGCATGGTGGCGCCGTCGCCGTAGACCAGCTCGGCCTTGGATTCACGCAGGGTCTCGATGAGATCGCCCGGGAACAGAGGCACGCCCGTGGTCAGGACATCGGCCAGCGTCTTGCCGACGCGGGTCAGCTTGACCTGCCCGGCCACGATGTTGAGCTTGACGTCGAGCGGTTGGGGCGCCGCGTCGTTGGCGGCCAGGCCCGCCACGGCGACCAGCAGACAGGCTGCCAGAGCGATGATCGTGTTCCGGTTGCGCATGATGGTGCCTCCAGGTTGGTGGATTCGGTGAAAAGATGGGATGGCTGAAAGATATGTCTTGATTATAGGAATAGGGAGGGGGGGTGTCAAGAACCGCTCAGAATGTGCATTCGGATCAGGCCTTCCAGTTCGCGGGCGGCGTCTTCGAGGGTTTCGTTGACCACCGTGTGCGGGTACTCCTTCTGGAAGGACATCTCGACGCGGGCGTTTTCGAGGCGGCGGCGGGAGGAAGCGTTCCTCGCCTTCGAAGCGGGGCGCGACCCCACCCCGGGGCCGGCCGCCGTCAGACGGGACAGGGGGCGCTCGAGAAAGAGTTTCCCGAGAAACTCGGGGTTGGCAAGACGGACGGCATTGCCTGTCGGGTGGTCGGACAACCCGAACCCGGCCAGGATCACCAGCAGGACGTTGTTCGTGGTGCCCATGCGCGATTGGCCGGAGGGCCCGGCGGATGGCGGATTATACGTTGCCTCCCGGCCTCTGTCAAACGGATGGCGCCGTGACGGGGCGCCGCCCGCCACGGGAGGGATGAACGGGGGTCGGGGGTTTGACTTTTCGGGAGGGGTTTCTTAGAATCGGCACGCAGCCATGATCATCGTCGGATTGGGGAACCCGGGCCCCGCATACGAGAACACCCGGCACAATGCAGGGTTCTGGGCCCTGGATCTGGCGGCCGACCGGTTCAAGGTCCGGTTTGGCCCCAGCCCCTGGAAGGCCCGGACGGCCGCCTTCAGCTTCAAGGGGGCGACCCACCATCTGGTCAAACCGCAGACCTTCATGAACCTTTCTGGCGAGGCGGTCTCCCGTATCATGACGGCGGAAGGAGCGTCGCCGCGCGATCTGCTGGTGGTGGTCGATGACGTCAACATCCCGGTGGGCCGGGTGCGGTTGCGACCATCCGGCAGCGAGGGGGGACACAATGGGCTGCGGTCGATCATCGGATACGTGGGCCAGGATTTCTGGCGCCTGCGGATAGGGGTGGGAAAACCCGCCGGCGGGTCCGGTGGCACGGGCCTGGTCGACCATGTGCTCGGGCCCCTGCCGCCTCCCGAACGCGAGATCCTCGACCGGGTGCTGCAGGATATTCCCGACATCATCACGCTGGTCCTTTTGGGTATGGGCCCTAAAGCCATGAGCCGCTACAACAGCCGCAACCACGCCCTTCCCCCAGAGCCGTCCCTCGAGTCGCCCCTCGAGCGGAAACCCCCGGAGCGCAAGCCGCCGGAGGACGGGGCACCACCCGCACCCTGATCAGGGGCTTGCCATCTTCAATTCCCGCCTCGCCATTTCTTGCATTTCCCGGGGGGGTTGTTTATAATGGCCCAATACCATCCCCTCTAGGGAGCATTCCATGGACGATGTCCTCAATCTGACCAAGCAACAGCTCGATGCCCTGCGCGAGCTGGGCAACATCGGTTCGGGCAATGCCGCCACGGCCCTGGCCCAGTTCCTGAACCGGAAAATCGACATGGACGTCCCGTCCGCCAAGATCCTGCCCTTGGAGCAGGTGTCCAATCTCGTCGGCGGTCCCGAGCAGCAGGTGATGGGCATCTTCCTGAAGGTCATGGGCCAGTTGTCGGGGCGGTTCATCCTGCTGGTCCCCACCACGACGGCGATCAAGCTCCTGCAGGCCCTGATGCCCGGGTTCGAGATCAACTTCGTCAACGGCAAGTTCGGCGAGATGGAAACCTCGTGCATGCGGGAGGTCGGCAACATCCTGGCCGGGGCCTTCCTGAACGCCCTGTCGGTGCTGACCCGCGTCCCCATGCTGAACTCGCTGCCGTCGATGGCCATCGACATGGCCGGGGCCCTGCTCGACAGCGTGATCTCCGATATGGCCGCGGTCAGTGACCATGTGTTGATGATCGAGACCGCGTTCGTCGAATGTCAGGAAAACCTGCGCATCCACATCTTCCTGCTGCCCGACCCGGCGTCGCTCGACCGGCTCCTCGAGATCCTGGGGGTCAAATAGCCCGATGCCCGAAGTCTACCCGGTCGGCATGGCGGATATCCGGATCGCCAAGGCACCCGATGTGCTGGCGGTCTACGGGGTCGGTTCGTGCGTCATCGTGGCGATGTACGACCCCAAGAGCACCATCGGTGGCTTGGCGCACGTCATCCTGCCCGATTCCTCCGGGGTCGCCCCCGAGCGCCTGAACCCCAAGAAGTTCGCCGATACCGCCGTCCCCCTGTTGTTCCAGACCCTCAGTCACGCCGGCATCTTCAAGGGCAGTCTGTGGGCCAAGGTCATCGGTGGGGCCGAGATGTTTCCGCCGACCGAGGACTTTTCGCTCAACATCGGCAAGAAGAACACCGCCGCCGTCCACGATGCCCTGAAGAAGCTCGGGGTTCCCGTGCTGGCCGAAGATACCGGTGGGACGGTGGGCCGCTCCCTGGAGATGCGGCTCGATTCCGGAAAAATCGCCCTGACCGTTCTCGGCGAGAGCGTGAGGGAGCTGTGAGCCATGACGCGACTGCCCCTGCTGTTCGGGCTGTTCCTGTCGGCCACGGTCGCGGGCGTGGTGTTCCTGCTTTCCTTGCTGGCCAAGGTCACCCTGGTGACCATGCTGTATCGGGTGCTCGTCGTCTTTTTCGTCTTCGGCCTGCTCGGGGTCGGGATCGGCAGCTTCCTGGAAGTCCTTCTGATGCCCATCACCAAGGGCCAGGAGGAAAAGCGCCTCGAAGCGGAGCGGATCCTCGACCATCCCCATGTGGTCGAAGATCTGGGAGATCTGCTTCAGAAGCCGGTCGGTTCGCCGTCCTCCGCCCCGCGCGGGTCGGGAGGGGCAGGTTTGCAACCGGTCGTCCTGCCCCGGGTGACGGTGGAAGACGGCAAGGTCGTCGACCGGGGCGATTCCGCGGTGGTGTCATAGGCTGCTCTCGGAGGTCATAAGTGGATCAGGAAACGTTGACAGGCAAAGAACAAGAAGCGGCCGACGCCAAGAAAGCCGCCGCCCGGGCCCAGGAAGAAGAAGACCAGCGTCTCTGGGCGCAGTACAAGCAGACCCGCGACCAGCGCATCAAGGATGCGCTGATCATGAAATACGCCTCCTTCGTCAAATACGTGGCCGGTCGTATCGCCGTCAACCTGCCCAGCAACGTCGAGTTCGACGACCTCGTCAGCTACGGCATCCTGGGGTTGATCGACGCCATCGACAAATACGACACCGAGCGCAAGGTCAAGTTCAAGACCTATGCCAAGACCCGCATTCGCGGCGCCATCTTCGACGAACTGCGCGTCCTCGACTGGACGCCGCGCTCCATCCGGCAGAAGGCCCGCAAGCTCGAGAAAGCCTACGCCAAGCTGGAAGGCAAGCTTGGCCGCGACGCCACCGACGAGGAGATCGCCGAGTTCCTCAAGATCGACATCTCCGAGCTGCACAAGCTGTTCGACGAGACCAAGAAGTCGTTGCTGCTGTCACTCGACGAGATCTTCTACGACGACGAAGAAGGATCGTCCCGGTTCGATTTCGTCGAGAACCAGAAGAGCGACAATCCCCAGTCGAAGGTCGAAGAAGCCGAAGCCAAGCAGATCCTGGCTGATGCCATCGGCAAGCTCTCCGAGCGCGAGCGCATGGTCATCACCTTGTACTATTACGAAGACCTGACCTCGAAGGAGATCGGCAAGATCCTCGGCGTTTCCGATTCGCGTGTCTCGCAGCTCCACACCAAGGCGATCCTGCGCCTGCGCGGCCGCCTGGCCCGCCTGCGCGACTCCCTGGTCGAGGACTGAGCCCCGCCCCTGGCTTTCTCTCAGAGGCCTTCCTCGCCCCTCCCGCCATGCCGCGCCACGATAGGCCTTGGGCGGAGCGGCCGCTTCTCTGGCGTGCGACCATGGGAGTGGGCGGTCGCGACGTCAGCGGGTGGTATTGTCGTCCCCCGCACGGGAGGCGGCGGGATGTCCCTCCCGTGCGGGGGGGCCTGGGTTAACTGGCACTCCCCCGGGTGGGTGTGCTCCGGGGGAGTGAAGATGAGGCCGGTAGCGGAACGGCGGCCGGGTCAGGAGCCGGCGGATTCCTCCTCGTCGTCGCGGGTGATCTTGAACTGATTGATCTGTTCCTTGAGCGCCTGCGCGCTCTTGGCCAGCTGCGCGAACTTCTCGTCGTTGCCCAGGGAGCCCAGCTTGGTGGCGATGTCGTCGCTGAGGGTGCGAGCCTGGGCTAGGGTCTCGCGGAACCGGCCGAGCATCTGGTTGATGGCGGCGGCCACTTCCTTCAGGCTGTCGTTCTTGCGCAGGTGGATCTCGAAGGTCAGGTCGCCGCGGGCGATGCGTTGCAGGCTCTTCTCGAGCTTGTAGGCGGGCCCGGCGAACTGGTGCGAGTACATGATGCTGACGATGAAGACGATGATGACGTTGACCAGCACCAGCAGCAGGAGCCGGGGCCAGAGGTCGAGGATGAACAGGCGCATCAGTCCTTCGGTGGTCTGCGTCTCGGTCAGGGTGGCGCGAGTCTGCATGAAGAAGGAACCCAGGACGTAGATGTTGCAGGCGGTGATGACCGTGATGAGGAACACCAACAGCAGGATCGTCCCGGCGAACCGGCTCTGCATGCCCTTGGCGATGAAGTAATTCTTCCGCTGGGTCAAGCTCATGCCTCTCCCCTTTCGTTTGGGTCGTGATGTGAGGCCATCTTACCCGGATGGTCCGGGGTTTGTCAACGAGGGAACCCTCGGGTCGGGGCGGGGGGCGGGTCTGCCGGAAGGCCGCCCGCCGTGGCGGTCGCCGGGTGGTGCCTTCTTCGCCGGGGCCAGGGGCCGGGTCGGCAGGAGCGCCCTCCATGGCGCCTGCGGGGCTGAGGCGCCCCCCTTACTTCTGACCTCGTGTCGGTCGGGTTCGCGGAGGAGCGCCTTCCATGGCGCCCGCGGTCCACTTCCGACCTCGTGTCGGTCGGGTTCGGAGATCGGGGGCTCCGTGCCGATAATCCTGGGTGATGATACGTCGCGAACGTCTGGCCTTTCTGGCCTTTGCCCTGTGTCTCGCTCTCACCGGATGCTCCAGCTCGAACAGCAACCCCGCGGGCAGTGGACAGGCGGGTGTCTACGAGACCGGGATCGCGTCCTGGTACGGGGAGGAGTACCACGGTCGCCCGACCGCCTCCGGGGAGACCTTCAACATGTACCAGTTCACCGCTGCCCACCGCACCCTGCCGTTCGGCACGGTGGTCGAAGTCGAGCACCTGGGCAACGGCCGACGGGTCCGGGTGCGAATCAACGATCGGGGGCCGACCCCCGCCGACCGCATCATCGACCTGTCGAAGGCGGCGGCGGGCGAACTGGGCATGCTGGCCGCTGGTCTGGCGGAGGTGGCCTTGCGGGTGGTGGGAAACCCCTGAACAGGGGGCGATTGGCGGCTCGCGGACTGGCCGACCGGTCAGCAGGTGAACCGCTGGCGGACGAGGCTACAGATTCCCTGACTGGTGATCTTCGTGGGAGTAATAGCGGCGATTCTCGTAGACCGCCCATCCCTGGTAGCGGCCGCTCTTCCCTTTGAAGGGAGCCTCGACGATCCCGCCCCGGGCGTCGTACTGGTACTCCCCGAAGAACTGGATCAACCGGCCGACCTGGAGGGGGATGGTTTCCGAGCCGGTGATATTGAACTGGAAGAGGAACTCGGTCTGGCCGTCGCGACTGCGGACCCGGCAGCGTTGAAAGGCAGGGCCGCTGGCCACCCCAGGCTCGACGGGGACGATCTGGGTGATGGTGCCGCCGTCACGGACCTCGGCCTTGCGCAACTGCTGCTGGAAGGCCTCGGTGACGGTGAGATCCTGGCTCATGTAGTTGGCGAACACGAAGATGCCGAACACCACCAGGGGAATGGTGATGAGAATGGCCGAATCCTGCCAGGTCAGTTCCGGGGGCTTCTTGCTCACGGCCGACTCCTCCTGTCGGGGCGGGAAATAGCGCCCGCGGGGGTTCGCGCCGGGCGCGCCCCACCATAGCACAAGCCCCCGATGCCGTCCAGTGGTACCCGGCAGGTGGACAGGCATCCGCCGTTTCCCGATGGTTTTTTTTGCCAGGGGACCCCAAGTCGTTTGTCGGCCTGGGCTTTGGCGACTGGCCACGACGACCTGTCGGCGAATGCCGGAGGTCCCGGACGGGCGGGAGGGAGGCGGCCTGGTGCCAGTGGGAGCCGGCGTTTGGCAAGGACCGCGGGCGAGCATGAGAGGGCCACTGAGGGGATGGTTCCCTACTCTGAGGAGAGAAGCTAAAGTCTCCCGCGCCGCGTGCCGATGAATGTGGTGGAACAGGGGAAGACAAGGATGTCGGATTCCCTTCCTCTGGAGGGATACCCAGGTCACACCCAGGGATCCCAGCCTCGGGCCCCGGACCAGTCCCTGCCCGGAACCTGATCTGCAAGGAGCGCACCGTGTGGAGTAAATTGCGAGCCCGGCACTATGCCATCCTCCTGCTGCTGGCGGTGGTCACCCTGGAGACCTCGGCGATCGCCGTGGATCGCTTCCTCAGTCGGGGCCAGGATACCGCCTTCGCCATCGACGGGAAGTTCCGCAACAACCCCTTCATGGAGCGCTTCCAACTGGCCGAGGCCAACGCCGCTCCCCTGCCCACCACCCTGACCGTCAACCGCCCCGCCGCCATGGTGTCGCGCGTGTCGATGGGCAAGCAGGACCTGGCGGGTCCCGCCAAGCCGATGCTCGCTGCGGCGCTGCCCGCGCCGGCCGCCCTGTCGGAACTGAGTGCCGTGCAGGACTGGCTCGATTACACCGTGAAAAAGGGCGATTCCCTCGCCCAAATCGCCGGGCTGTTCGGGATCAAGAGCGCCCAGCTTGCCTCCGCCAACGATCTGAAGGAAGAAAAGAGTCTCAAGGTTGGGCAGAAGCTGCGGGTGCCTCTCTCCTCCAATCGGATGGTCTATTCCGTGAAGGCGGGGGATTCCCTCTCCAAGATCGCCGGCCGGTTCGGGGTCACCATCCAGGACCTGATCGCCGAGAACAACCTCAAGACCTACTCGCTGACCGAAGACCAGAAGCTGACCATTCCCCTGCGCGTCCAGACCTCGGCCATGACCATGGTCAAGGCCGAGCCGGCGGTGCCGGCCCCCCTGCAGATCATCCGGGAAAACCCTTCCGCGGTGGCCCCGGTTCGCGCCCAGCTCGCTTTGGTTCCTTCCCCTGACAAGCTCCAGATGGTGGGGAATCCCAGCCTGCCCACCGCCCTGAAAATCGTGCGGGCCCCCGCCACCGAGGCGCCGGCCGCCGCTCCGGTCGCTCCCCCCGCTCCGGCCAAGGCCATGGCCCCCGCCGCTGCCCCTGCCCCCGTGGCGAAGCCGACCGTGCCTGCCCCCGTCGCTGCCGCCCCCGGGCTGGCCGTGCAGCCTGTCGCGGCCCCCTCGCCGGCGGTCAAGACCCTGCCGGTGAAGTCGGTCACGACCACTTCCGAGGCCATCACTTCCGGGGACGACGAGATCAAGATCGTCCTCTACACGGTAAAGGACGGCGACAACCTGGCCAAGATCGCCCGCGACTACAAGACCTCCATCTCGCAGATCGTGTCCTACAACTCGCTGTCAAACGGCAATCTGAAGGTCGGGCAGCAGGTCAAGGTGCCGGTGACCAAGCGGTTCTACCGGGTGATGCAGGTGACCAGCCGCAAGACCCCCGCCAAGCTCCGGTTCCACATGCCGGTCGCCGGCAACGTCACCGACGGCTACGGCTGGCGGAACCACCCGGTCTGGCGCAAGCGGCTGTTTCACGCGGGGGTCGATCTTGCTGCCCCCGCGGGCACGCCGATCACCGCCGCCCTTCCGGGACAGGTTGTCTATGCCGGCTGGCGGAGCGGCTACGGCAAGCTGGTCATCATCCGGCACGCCAATGGCCTGTCGACCCGCTACGGGCACTGCAGCTCCTTCACCGTGCGGCGGGGCCAGATGGTCAAGGCCGGCCAGATGATCGCCCGGGTGGGCGCCACCGGTGTCGCCACCGGCCCCCACCTCCATTTCGAGATCCGCCGCAACGGCAAGACCCTCAACCCGCACACCCTGCTGGCCGGCCTCTGAGCTGCCACAGAGCGTCCCGACCACGGAAGGCCCCGCCATGGCATGAGCAGCACTCCCCTCCAGGGGGCCGGCGCCCCAACGCCGGGAACCCCACCGACCCCTGCCCTCCGGGAGCCCGGGGCGAGTGTTTCGGGAACCCCGCCGGCTCCGCCCGGCCGCTCGTCGCCCAGGATCGTGCTCGCCGTGCTGGCGGGCCTTTTCCTGTATCTGGGGTCGGGGTTCACCGCCAGCAGCCTGCAGACGCTCGATCCCGACCGCACCTTCGACACCGAACCGTGGGCGGGCCCGGCG
>CALLCO010000031.1 GCA_937998695.1 Candidatus Ozemibacteraceae bacterium | reverse complement strand
CGCGGCGGCCCCCTGGCCCAGGCCTTCCGGCCCGTCATCAGCGCCGAGTTCGAACGTCGGGCCCAACGGGCACGCGAAGCCGGCCAGGCCACCCAGGCCCTGTTGTTGTTCGAGGAGGCCATCCGCATCAACCCGGTCAATGCCACGGCCGCTTTCACGCTGCTGGCCTACCGCGCCGACCTGCAGAAGGAGGCCGAGCACCGCCACCGCCAGGACGCCCTGCGACAGCGGGCGGCGGCCCTGCTGGCCGGGCTCGCCCCCGGGTCCGGGTCGGCCGAGCTGGCCGCCCTGCTCGGCGAGATGACCGGGGCGGGCCTGGCCTCCGAAGCGGCCTGGACGCAGACCACCTGGATCGACCGGTTCCAGCGCGACGGGGACGCCCTCGCCGGCACCGACCCCGAGCGGGCCCTGGCCTTCTTCCGCGACCTGCGCACGCATTTCCCCGCCACCCCCGGCCTCGAGGAGCGCATCCGGCAGGCCGAAGCCACCCGGGCTCGGCTGGCCGCCGACGCCGCCAGCGCCGCCAGCGCCGACGCCGAACGGGAACGGGCGTTGGCCAGCGCCGCCGCCGCCCTCGACCAAGCGTTGGCCGAATTCACCATCGCGGCCGATCCGGCCGGGGTGCTGGCGGCCTGCGACCGCCTCGCCGCCCTCGGCGACCAGACCCGCGCCGACGCCGGCCGGCAGCGGGTGGCCGACCTCTTCTGGACGGAGCTCGACCGGCAGGCGACCGCCAGCCCGCCCGCCGCGCTCGCGCTGGCCCGGCGCGCCGCCGCCATCTTCCCGGGCCAGGCCCGGTTCGCCGAGCGCGAAAAGGTGCTGGCCGAGGCGGTCGCCCAGGCCCGTTCCGCCGCCGAACGCGAAGCCGCCCTCCGGCAGGTCCGCGACCGGATCGCCCAAGCCCGCGCCGCCTGGGCTCCGACCCAGTCGCCGGACGCCCTGCTCGCCGACCTGCGCCGGCTGGAAACCGAATTCGCCCTGCCGGACGAGGCCGCCACCGGGCGCCGCGACCTGGCCGAGCGGTACCGCACCGCCGCCCGCGAGGCCGCCGCCGAGCCCGCCAAAGCGCTCCAGATCCTGAAGGCAGGCCAGCCTGCCGCCCCCGACCCCGCCGCGTGGCAGGCCGAGATCGCCGCCCTCGAGTCCGCCATCGCCGCGGCGGCCGCCCAGGCCCAGGCGACCGAAGCGGTGGCGAAGAAGAAGGTCCAGGCGCTGGCGTTGGCCGGCGCCCCCCTAACCAAGAAGGCGGCCGGCCTGCCCGCCCTGGTGGCTGAACTCGAGCAGGCGGGCGCCACCGGCGCCGTGGCCGAGATCCGCGCCGCCGCCGCCGCCGCCCTGCGGAGCCGCGCCGCCGCCGCCAAGGCGGCCGACGAGTTCGACCCGTTGATCGCCGCCGCCAAACGACTCTTCCCGGCGGGCGATCCCTTCCTCGCCGAGCTGCGTGACGGAAAGGAACAGTTCCTGACCCGGCACGCCAGCGAGCGGGTTGCCCGCATCCGCGCCGCCCTCGAGAAATACGCGCCGGGCAGTCCGGCCAAGGGGGTGAGCGGGT
This sequence comes from Candidatus Ozemibacteraceae bacterium, assembly GCA_937998695.1. Taxonomy (GTDB): domain Bacteria; phylum Muiribacteriota; class Ozemobacteria; order Ozemobacterales; family Ozemobacteraceae; genus Ozemobacter. Next base: position 2,528 of record CALLCO010000031.1, on the reverse strand, counting down.
TGTTCAAGGAACTCGACAGCCTCGGCCAGGAAGCCGTCGCCCGAGAACTGGCCGACGCCCTGCGCACCCGCCTGACCGCGGCCGCGCGCGCCGCCCTCACTCGCGATCCGGCCGAGGCGGAAGCCATCGCGCGCGAGGCGCAGGTCTTCCCGCCGCTGGCCGATGATGCCGGCCTCAAGGCCGTGGCCCAGGAAGCCCGCGCCGCCGTCCGGCAGGCCGCCGAGCAGCGCCGCGCCGATCTCGAGGCGAAGCTGGCCCAGGCGGTGGCGGCGCCCGACTTTCCGGCCAAGGCCGAGGCGGTCACCCGCCTGCTGGACGAGCTCGAGCAGGCGCCGGGCGGCGCCGAGCCGGCGCGGGCGGCGCGGCGCCGGGCGGCCGACCGCTGCCTCGAGGCCGCCCAGGCTGCCGTCACCGCCAAGGATCTCGCTGCCGCCCGGCGGTTGGGCGACCAGGCGCGGGCGTTCGTTCCCGATCATCCCGGGCTGGCCGCGCTGACCAATGCCCTGGCCGACGCCGCCAAGCCACCCGAGCCGCCGGTGACGCCGCCCGTTCAGCCACCAGTGACCCCGCCGGTCCAGCCGCCGGTCAAGCCCCCCACCCCACCCGAACCGCCGGTCCAGCCGCCCGCCACGCCGCTCGAGATCGTCGTCGCCCCGGGCCGGGCCCCCAGCCTGGCCGACGCCGTTGCCCAGGCCCAACCCGGCATGACCATCAAGCTGCAGCCCGGCACCCACCAGGGCGGCCTGACCATCGACAAGGCGATCACCCTGATCGGCGACGGGGACCGGGGGCAGATCATCCTGCAGAGCTCCGACCGCCCCGTGCTCACCCTGTCGGGCAAGGTGCTGGTCAACAACCTGACGATCGCCTTCACGGGCAGTTCGCAGACCGACGCGGTCAAGATCACCGGGGGCTCCCCCACCCTGAAGAACTGCCTCGTCACCAGTTCGGCCGCCGCCGCCGCCCCCGACTGGAGCGGCTGCGTCGGGATCTATGGCGGCACCCCGGTCGTGCAGGGCAACACCCTGAGCGGGTCCCGCGGCATGGGCCTGCTGGTGCGCGGCGGCAAACCCGTCATCCAGGGCAATACCATGGAGGGGGCCGCCATCTACGGCGTCTGGTTCAGCGACGGCGCGGGCGGCATTATGACCGGCAACACGATCACCCGCAGCGGGAAGTCCGGTATCGGCATCAAGAACCGGGCCGCCCCGGTCATCAAGGGCAACACCATCCGCGACAACAACGAGAACGGGGTATTCGTCTATGCCGACGGTGCTGGCGCCGTCGAGAAGAACTCCATCACCGGCAACGGTTGGCATGGGGTGCAGGTCGACATGGGCGGCAAAGCTGACCGGATCGACGGCAACACCATCACCGGCAACCAGCGTCACGGCATCCATGTGCAGGGGAACGGCAGCCAGGCCCGGGTCGGCGCCAACACCCTGAACGGCAATAAAGGCCAGCCCGAACGTTCCGAAAACGGCGGAAAGCTCGACCGCCTATGAGAATTCCGTTCCCTGTGGTGGCCATCCCCTGCCGGCCATTGCGCCGGGCCCGGCGGTGGAACCCCGTTCGGCCGCGCCGTAGGCCGCCGGCCCACCCAGCCGAACGTCACCCGCCTTCACCCTTTCGCCCGGCGGGTGGAAGGATTCCGGGCGCGAACCCATGGAACTGCATGCGTGAATTGTTGGCGAGCCACCCCGATGGTGGCCAGAACATTTCCCCCCCCACAAGGAGGACCCCCATGCGTCGCTGTCTCTCTTTCGTCCTGATCGCCCTGCTCATCATCGCCGGCACCGTCCCTGTTCAAGCGGCGGCCAAGAAGAAGGCGGCGGCACCGGCCGCGCCGGCTGCCAGGACCAAGGCGGCCCCGGCCCCCGAGCCCGCGCCTGCCGACGTGCTCGCTAAAGTGCCGCGGCTCATCAGCTATGATCCCCATCCCACCACCTTTGCGCTGCCCGCTGCCGTGACCGTGGACGGGAAGTCCTGTTCCGGCGAGATCGAAATCCTCGAAACCTGGGAGAGCAAGCAGAATACCTCCTACCTGCGACAGCTCGGAGCGCGCCTGCGCTTGCTCGACGGTGGCAGCCTTGCCCATACCGTTGAACTGGCCCCCGTGAAGCTCGCCTCGGTGAAAGGAAAGGCGGGGCCGGGGACGGTGCTCGGGGAAGCCCGCGGCAACGGCGTCGGTCTTCGCATGGTTCTCGACGCGGCGAAGGGCGGCTTGGCCGCCGCCACCGAGCTGACCGTCACCTTCCAGGTCGTCGGCCTGCCTGGCAGCGGAGCCGCCCCCGGGGCGCCAGCCGCTGCCACTCCCGCCGCTGCCACTCCCGTCGCTGCCAGCCCAGCCGCTGCCGCCCCGGCCGTCCCGCCTGTCTCGGAACCGGCTCCCCTGACCGGCCTCGCCGACAAGCCGGCTTCTGAGGCTTCCCCCGGCGCTGATTCCTCCACCGCCGCCCCACCCGCGCCCGCTTCCACGGAAGCCGCGACCGCCGGAACCCCGACCACCCCTGCCCCCACCACGGCCG
>CALLCO010000030.1 GCA_937998695.1 Candidatus Ozemibacteraceae bacterium | reverse complement strand
CCCCCCGCCCCCGCCGCCCTCGGCCTCCCCTGAAAACGCCCGTTCCACAAACCTATTTTTCCGGGTGGCTCTAGGAGCGGGGTTGGCGAGGTCTTTGTGTCCCGTGGCGGTCAGCCGAGGCGGTGCAGCACCGCCATGGGGCAAGCCCGGGTCACCACTTCCATGCCCCAGGCGCGGGCCTGCTGTTCCGCCCCGGGGTGCTCGGCCCCCGGTTGGAACCAGACCCGGGAAATGCCCAGACGGTGGGCCTCTTCGATGAGGGGAACGAGCCGATCGCCAGAGACGAACAGATCGGCCAGGTCAATGCCTCCGGCCAACTGCACGGCCTCGGTCAGGGTCTTGGCCACTTTCAGGCCGCCGATCTCGTCCGCGGCGGGATGCACCGGCACCACCCGGTACCCCCGGTCACGCAAAAACAGGCCGACCTCGTGGCTGGGCCGGTCGGGATTGGGGGACATGCCGACCACGGCGATCGTCTTGACTGCCTGCAAGATGGCGACCTGCCGCTGGAATTCAGGTGGCGGAGTCAGGGGGCATTGTTCGGATCCCATGGATGTTCCTCCTCAGAAAGTTGTCGGGGCGGGGTAGGCACCCGTAGACGGGGGTAGAGCCAGGGGAATGGGTGACGGGGGATGGCCGCGGACAAGACGAGAACCACACGAAAAGGCCTGGGGCATCGCGGGCGAGGCCTGCTGGAGCGCCTCACGGAATCGGCCACGGGCAGGGTTACGGGAAGAGGCACGACGAGTTCAGTAGATACGATCGTAGCGGTTGTACCCTTTGGGCAGGGGCTCCGTGACGGGTTTGAGCACCAGCACCGAGCGGGCGGGCACCTTGACATCGAGACAACCGGAATAGACGGTACAGCGCAGGTCGGACAACTGGTCCTGCAGGTGGGTGACATCCATCAGCTTGCTGTCGCGCACCTGGATGAACTCCTGCACGGCACGCGGGCCGGGGTTGGCCACGACGAGGACGGTCTCGCGGGCGACGTTGGTGCGGCGCAGGAAGGCAAAGGTGCGGGAAGCAGGCAGGCGGCGGAAATCGCCGTACCGCAGAGCGGGTTCCCGCTTGCGCAGGGCGATGAGATCGCGGTGGAAGCGCAGCAGGGGCGGGTCGGCGGCCACGAGGTCCCAGCGCATGGGGGCGCGCATCTCGGGATCGCGGTCGCCGGTCATACCAACTTCACTGCCATAGTACAAGCACACCGAACCGGGCAGGGCGAACTGCAACACCCGCCCCATCCGTTGCTGCCAATCCTCGGGCAGCAGGGTGGCCAGCCGCGGCGTGTCGTGGTTGTCGAGCACCAGCCAGGTCTTGAGGATGTGGTGCATACCCGCGTCGGCGATCAGGGTGTCCCACATTTCGGCGGCGAGGCGCGGTTCGAGCTTCCCCTCGAGCAGGCGCATCAGGATCTGCCGGCCGTGCATGTTCATCACGCCATCGACCGAGGGATGCCATTCCTCGGGGTAGTTCCAGATCTCCCCGACGACGAGTGAGCCGGGCTTGGCGGTATGGGCGGCCTGGGTCAGGTCGTGCAGATAGCGGAAGCCGAGGTCGAAGGCAACGTCGAGCCGCCAGCCGTCGATGCCCTCGCGGCGCAGGTAGGACTGGACGACCGAGTCCTCGCGGCCGAACAGCCAGTCGCGCACGGCCGGGTTCTCGAGCTTGAGTTCGGGCAAATTGGGCACGTCGAGCCAGCCCACGTAGCCGCGGCCGTTGGCGGGGGCCATCTGGAAAAAGTCGCGCCAGCGGCTGCGCGGGTTGTTCATCGCCTCCTGGAACATGGGGCTCTGCCGGCCCATGTGGTTGAAGACGCCATCGAGCACGAGGCGCATCCCGCGTCGGTGCAGGTCGTCGGCCAGACGCGCCAGGTCCTCGCGGGTGCCGTATCCCGGATCGACGTTGTGGTAGTCCCAGGCATCGTATTTGTGGTTGGTGAACGATTCGAAGATGGGGTTGAGGTAGACGACGTCGACCCCGAGCTGCTGCAGGTAGTCGAGGCGGCCCTGCAGGCCGGCCAGGTCACCGCCCCAGAACTCGATCTCGTGGGCCCAGACCTGGGCCGACTCGAGAAACGGGCCGCCGCGGGGCAGGTCGTCCCAGCTCTTCAGCACCCGCGGCGCTTGGTAAAAGCGCGCTTTGGCCTTGCGGTCAGCGGGCGGAGCGAACCGGTCGACCAGGATCTGGTAGACGATCGCCCCGTTCCGCCAGTCGGCGGCCCGGTCGCGAAGTTCGGCGTCGCGCGCGACATCGTACCGGTTCATCAACCCCCGGTCAGGTTCGGTGGCGGGAAGGTGGTTGGTCATGAGCAGCATCACTCCTGTGAGCACGAACATGGCGGCCAGACGTGACATGGCACCTTCTTCGGAACAGCGATCCCCGACGGTGCCCTGACGAGGTGCTCTTGGCATAGCACACTTCCCGGGATGGCAGCAAACACTATTGCTGCATGCGGTTCCCAGCAAAATGAGGGTTTCTTGAACCAGCGGGTTGCCAATCGGCGGCGGGCACGGTATGGTACCCAACATCCCTTTGTCTGAGGTGGCCATGATCGCCGACCGTTGCCGGGTGTTCCGTTCTGTGGTGCTGACGTTCGGGCTGGTTCTCCTCTTTCCCGTGCTGGGAGAGGCCCAGGCCAGTGATTCGACGGCTCTGGAAGCCAACACCCGGGCCCTGCAGGAACTGACCCAGGCCATCCACACCCTGATCGGACGCCTCGACCGGCTGGCCGGTCCCTCCGGGGCGGCTCCTGTTCCCTCCCCTGCCCCAGCAACACCCACGACCACGTCCCTCCCGCCGGGAAACACCACCCCGGCGGTCGCCGCGCCGGATGCGGCTGCGCCCGCAGGCCACCAACCAGTTTCCCGTGCCACCACCGCCCCGGGGACGGCCGGTCTCGCAGCTTCGCCGGATTCAAAGACCCCGACCGCGCCAACCGAGCCCGGTGCCGTCACCTCCGAGGCTGGGGAAGCCCGCCCCCCGGCCGGGCAGGAGGCGACCGGGGAGACCTCCGCGTCGGCCTCGCCGGGATGGGGTGGCGCGACGGATTTGGCCCTGGAGGTGGCCGCCCCCCTCTATCTGGCTTCCCTGCTCGAGAAGGCCGAGTGGCAGTCCAACGACGACTACAAGGGCCTGGGCAGCCGCGAGGCCAAGAAAGGCGGCACCATCCGCTACGTCTCGACCTCCTTTCCGCCCACCCTGCGGCCGTTCGGCCGCAACGCCAACTCCGCCACCACCCGCATGCTCGAAGGTCTGGTCTACGAGACCCTGCTCGACCTCGACCCGGTCACGTTCGAGTATGCCCCCAACCTGGCCCGCCGCTGGGCGATCGGCCCGGACAAGAAGACCTTCTTCTTCGAGATCGACGAACGGGCCCGCTGGTCGGACGGCACGCCGGTCACCGCCAGCGACGTGCTGACCACCTACCGGTTTTTCACCGATCCCGACCTCGACGACCCCTTCACCAACGACTACTGGAAGAAATACGAGCCGCCGGCGGCCCTGGGCGACCGGATCGTCGTCTTCCGCTCCAAGGAGCTGAACTGGCGGGCCTTCATGTCGGCCGCGGTGGGGTTCACCGTCTACCCCGCCCACGTGCTCGGCCGCCTGACCGCCAAGCAATTCCTCGAGGAGTACCAGTTCAAAATGGTACCAGGGTCTGGTCCGTACAAGTACGAGAGCAGCAAGACCAACCAAGAGATCATCCTGCTGCGGCGCCCCGACTGGTGGCAGGCCAACGTCGAGAAGAACACCGGCTACTACAACTTCGACCGGTTGCAGTTCCTGTTCATCGAGGACGAGAACCTGATCAAGGAGAAATTCAAGAAGGGCGAGCTCGACTGGCTGATGGTCAACGTCGCCCGGGAGTGGCACCAGGTCTTCATCCCCGCCCTGATGCCGCAGATCGCCAAAGGGTGGGTGCAACGCCGCAAGATCTACACCCACCGGCCGGTCGGGGTATCGGGCATCGCCTTCAACCTGCGCCGCCCCCCCTTCGACGACAAGCGCGTCCGCCTTGCCTTCGCGCACCTCTTCAACCGCGAGAAAATGATGGACAAGCTGTTCTTCAACGAGTACGAGTATCTCGACACGTTCTACCCGAACTCGCCCTACGAGAACCCCGACAATCCGAAGATCCGGTTCGACCCCGACCGGGCGGTCGAACTGCTCGAAGAAGCCGGCTGGAAGCAAGCCGACCGCGACCGCGACGGCTGGCTGACCAAGAACGGCCAGCGGTTCGAGATCACCCTCAACTTTGTCTCGCCCTCGACCGAGCGCTACCTGACCATCTTCCAGGAAGACCTGAAAGACGTCGGCATCAAGCTCAACCTCAAGCAGGTGACCTGGGCCACCGACATCAAGGAAGTGGGGGAACGCAACTTCCTGCTCAGCAACCGAGCCTACGGCGGCATCCTGTTCCCCAACCCGGAGAGCTCGTTCCATTCGAAGTTCGCCGACAAGCCGAACAACAACAACATCTGGGGATTCAAAAACGCCAGGGTCGATGCGATCTGCGCCTCGTATCCCGGCATGTTCGATCCGCAGGACCGCATCAAGGCGGTGCGCGAGATCGACGGCATCGTCAGCCGGGAACACCTGTACGCCTTCGGGTGGTATGCGGCCCACACCCGCCTCCTCTACTGGAACCGGTTCGGCATGCCGCCGGGAGTGCTGGCCAAGAACGGGGACGAACGGGGCATCGTCGCCCTCTGGTGGGCCGATCCCGAGAAGGAACGGGCTCTCGAAGCCGCCCGCGCCGCCGGCACCGCCCTTCCCATCGAACCCGAGATCGTCAAGTGGTGGGACGAGCACTATCCCCGCCAGGACCTGGCTCCGCGATGACGCCAAGGTGCCTGCGCCATGACCGCCTCCTGCCCCCGCAAGGGCCGGCCAGGGCCGCATCTTGTGCTCTCCGCGATCATGCGATGCCCTTCCTCGACCCGACGATGACTTCAGGTGCCGCGACGATTTCCCCACACGAATCCCCGATTCCCCCTGTCGCCCCGACGATGACCAGAGTCGCCCCGACGAGCTCCCCACTTGATCCGATGAAGATCACCTTCCTCAGCGAACGCGCTCGGGCATGACCACATACTTTCTCCGGCGTTTCCTGCTGATGATCCCGACCTTCATCGGGATCACCTTCCTGTGCTTCACCGTCACCCGGTTCGTGCCGGGCGGGCCAGTCGAGCAGGCTGTGCTGCGCTTCCAGCAACTGCAGGCCCTGACCGGCGAGGGCGGGGCGGGCGACGCGGGCGGCAGCAGCGCGGCCGACGGGGGCCCGCAGATCAGCGAGGAGACGATGCAGAAGCTGCGGGCCATCTACGGCTTCGACAAGCCGTTCTACCTCGCCTACCTGGTCTGGCTGGGGCGGGTCGTGCAGCTCGACCTGGGCACATCCGACACCTTTGCCCGCCCCGTCTGGGACGTCATCCGCGACAGCCTGCCGGTTTCGCTGTGGTTCGGTCTGACGGGGTTCATCCTGTCATACACCATCTGCATTCCGCTCGGGGTCTGGAAGGCGGTCAAGCACGGTTCGGCCTTCGACACCGGCACCTCGGTGCTGGTCTTCATCGCCTACTCGATCCCCGGGTGGTCGGCGGGTATTTTGTTGCTGCTGCTGTTCGGCGGCGGCAGTTTCTGGGCGGTCTTCCCGCTGGGCGGGGTGACCAGCGCCCAGATCGGGCCCGACTCGCCCCTGGCGGGGTTCCTGCTCGAGGGGGCGCGGGTCGAGGACATCCCCGACGACGAGCGGGCGAAGTTTCCCCAGCTCCGTCCCGGGCAGTTCATCAACAGCCGCCATCCAGCCTTCGCCGCCGTGCCGGCCGGGAAGCGGCAGCGGCTGACCAAGGGCACGGCCGACGACCTCTCGTGGCTGGGGCAGATGCTCGACCGAGTCTGGCACATGATCCTGCCCGTCTTCTGCTACGTGCTGGGGATGTTCGCCTCGAAAACGGTGCTGATGAAGAACTCGCTGATGGAGAATCTCGGCCAGGACTACGTGCGCACCGCCTTCGCCAAGGGCCTGTCGGAGCGCACCGTCATCTTCAAGCACGCCCTGCGCAACTCGCTGATCCCGATCGCCACGGGGTTGGGGCACATGCTGTCGCTGATCCTGGCGGGATCGTACCTGATCGAGAAGGTGTTCAACATCCATGGGTTCGGCTATTTGGGCTACACCGCCCTGGTCGCCCGCGATTACCCTGTCACGCTGGGCATCCTGGTCATCGGCTCGAGCCTGAAACTGCTCGGCAACATCATCGCCGACATGCTCTACTGCCTGATCGACCCGCGCATCCGGTTCAGTTGAGGGTGGCACCGCAGATGGGCAATGAACGTTTCAACCACACCGGCCGGGCCTCGGGAATGTTCACTCCCCCGCCAGGCCCTCCCCAAGATCAACCAAACTTTTCCGCCAATCTGCCTTGGAAGCCTTGGCGAGAATGGGGGCTCTGGCGCCCCCTCATCTCGTGCCACCGAGCGAACCTGGGCTGCGCACCAATGCCTGATCCGCGGCAGAACCAGCCGGCCATCTTTCCGCCCTGCGGGGCAGGCCACGGGTTGTTCCGCCTGGCCCCCCCGTCTCTCGGGGGAAGGCTTTCCCGATGAGCCGGCTGGCCCGCCTGATCGCCTGGCTGCGCGGTCTGCCGCCCGCGGTGGGGTTCTTCGTTCTGTGGGCGGCGGCCGGGTGGTGGCTG
>CALLCO010000029.1 GCA_937998695.1 Candidatus Ozemibacteraceae bacterium | reverse complement strand
GTGGCGCGTGTCTGGAGCGATCCCGAGGCCATGCCCGGGCCACGCGGTCCCGCGCTCGCCCAGCCCGTCAAGGCGGAAGAAGCCGCCCCCCGGCCGTTGCCGGTATCGGCGGTGCCGCCCCGTCCTTCGCCGGGGGCGGGGAAACCCGCCAGCCCGGCCGGGTCGGCCGCCCCCGCTTCGACCACGGCGGCCAGTCCGACCGGCGATGCCAGCGCGACGGTGGCGCCGGCCGGCTCCGCTTCCTGCCCCGTCCCGGCCGCCACCCCGGGGCGCGCCACTGACACCGTCCGCCCCGGGGGGCGGGTAGCGCCTGCCACGGGCGCCAGGGCCCCAGGAGCGGCGCCCATTTCTCCTCCTCCGCCCGTCGAGAAGTTCCTCGGTCCCGCCGCGCCCATTCCCACCCCGTCCTCGCCGGAGGCCCAGTACCAGTTGGCCCGCGACCTCCTCGAGGGGAACGGCCGGCCGGTCAACCTGAGCGAAGGGGTCCGCCTGCTGCGCCTGGCTGCCCTGCACGACCACGTGCCGGCCTGGTACACGCTCGGCATGGTCTGTCTGCGCGGCTACGGCCAGAAGGAGGACCCCGCCGAGGCCGAGAAGTGGTTCCGCAAGTCGGCCGAGAAGGGCAACGTCGATGCGATGGTACAACTCGGCACTTTATATCAGTGCGGCCACGGGGTGCCGATCGACTTTCTCGAGGCTCGTCGCTGGTTCGCCGCCGCCGCCCAGAAGGGGCACCCCCAAGCGGCCGCCCTGCTGAAAAAACTGCCGTAGACAAGGAGCGGATGCCATGAGCGAAGTCCGTGCCACCACGATCAACCAGGAACTGCTGTTCTGGGCGGTGCTCGTCGTCGTCGAACTGATGGTCCTCTTTGGGCTGACCACCGGGTTCGTGGGAATCCTGGCCCTGGTGGCGATCGTGCCGATCGCCTGGTGGCCGGTGCGCGACGCCCTGAACTGGCCTGTGCCCACGCCGAAACCGGTGGCAGCGGCCGGTCCGGCCGAGCCGCCCGCCCCTACCATGCACTGATCCCCTCCGCCACGGTCCGCCGGCGTCGTCCGAACGAGGTGCCCCGCGGGCCTGCCTTGCCCTTGCCTTGCCTTGCCCTGCCCCTGCCCTGGCTCTGCTCTGCCCCTGCTCCTGCCTTTGGCCCATCCAGCACCTGGGAGACCTGACACATGGAACAGATCGAATTCCTGGCCGGCACCGGCGTCTCGTTCTACGCCCCCGAGCACGACGTCCGCCTCACCGAAGCCCTGTTGTCACGGATGTGGACCTATCGCGTCCTGACCGCGCCGGGCGGGAACATCAGCCTGCAGCTCGGCGAGGCGCCCATCCACAACGCGCTGAGCGCGACCGGGCAGCCCCTGACCGACACCGGCGCGGTGTCCATCCGCTTCCACGATGCCCTGCGGGCCTGCCTGCGCCGCTGGATCCCGTTGCCCTACTCCCGTAAGTCGGGCATCGGGGCGGCCTCGTCGCGCAGCAAGGACTGGATCCGCCTGTTCATCAGTCGGCCTCCGTTGGCCACCGACGACCAGGTCCACCGGTTCACGTTCATCGTCGACACCACCGTGCAGCCCGCCCTGCCGCCCGACGCCCCGATCCAGGACTGCTTCGGCTTCTTCGCCGACGACGTCGGCCTGCCGTTCGTGGCCGACGTGGCCTCGACCGGGTTCTGGCAGTCGCCGACCCTGCTGGCCTGGCTGCAGTCGATCTTCCGCGACGTGCTGGCCAGCGGCGGCGAGCAGGTGCCGCGCGGCGCCCTGCCGCTGGCTGCCTTCATGAGCCTGATCGACGGCTTGCGGCAGGCCGAGTTGCTGCCCGAAGTGACCTTTCTCAACCCCGAAGGGGCCGAGATTCCCACCCATCTTGTGCTCGACCTGGGCAACAGCCGCGCCTGCGGCATCATCGCCGAAACCGAGCCGGGCAAGCCGATCAACCTCGACGAGTGCCGCAAGCTCGAGATCCGCAACCTGCGCGAGCCGGCCGAGGTCTACACCGAGCCGTTCGATACCAGTTTCAAGTTCCAGCCGCCGCTGTTCTTCGACCCCGACAACCCGGTGCCGCACGCCGGGGCCGGCTTCCGGTGGCCGAGCGTGGTGCGGCTGGGCCACGAGGCGGCCCGGCTCGACCCCTGCGACCTGGGCGACACCGGCATGTCGAGCCCCAAGCGCTACCTGTGGGACGACCGCGAACGGCCGTTCCCGTGGTATTTCCATCTGCCGGGCAGCGGCCTGGGGAAGAAGGTCACCGCGCCGTTCCTGAGTTTCCTCGATGCCGATGGCGGGTTCGGCGGCGCCCAGGCGCAGCCGTCTTTCGAACCACTCTACCCGCCCGCCGCGATGATGACCTTCGTCATCACCGAACTGCTCAGTCACGCCTTCGCCCAGATCAACTCGTTCGCCTACCGCAAGCACCGCGGCCATCGCCTGGCTCGGCGCGTGCTGCAGAGCCTCGTGTTGACAACGCCCAACGGCATGTCGCCGATCGAGAAAGAGCGCTACCGCAAGCGGGTGCAGGACGCCATCGACCTGTATTTCCACGTGACCGGGCGGGCGGCGGCCGGCGAGGCCAAGCCCCGCCTGTTCATGGACCTGGACGAGGCGACCGCGGTGCAGCTCACCTACATCTACGGCGAGGTGCGTCACCGCTACCTCGGCAACGCCCGCGAGATGCTGACCGTGCTCGGACGCGAGCGCACCACGGCCCAGGGGCAGCGACAGCCGACTCTGCGCCTGGCCAGCATCGACATCGGGGGCGGCACCACCGACCTGATGGTGGCCGAGTATGCCCCGTCCGGCTTCGACGTGGCGGGAGTGGCCCAGACGATGCTCTTCTCGGAAGGATTCTCGGTGGCCGGCGACGAGATCGCCAAACGGGTCATCGAGAAGCTGATCCTGCCGCAGGTGTTCGCCGCCGCCGCCCGCCAGAACCCGGGGTTGGCGCGCGAGGAGTTCAACGCCCTGTTCGGGCCGGGGCGGGGCGGCCGCGACAAACGGTTCCTCGACCTCAAGGCCGAACTGGCGCGCCAGGTCTGGATTCCCATGGCCCACCGCCACCTCGAGTTCGCCGAGCTCGAGACCGAGGAACCCACGCTCGAGCTGGGCTTCGACCGCTTCTTCCCGACCCGGCTGCCGGGCGGCAACGTCCTCGACTTCTTCGCCGAGACCATGCAGAAAGAGCTCGGGGTGTCCCTGACGCTGCCTGAGATCCCCTGGCAGATCTCGCGGCGGCGGGTCAACGAAGTGGTGCGCAACGTCCTCGAGACGGTGCTGCGGCTGTTCTCCGAAATCATCGTCCAGTTCGACTGCGACGCATTGATTCTGGGAGGGAAGCCCAGTTCGTTGCCCATCATCCGCGATATGCTGGTGCGGCTGATGCCGGTGCCGCCCGACCGCATCGTGGGCCTCAAGGGCTATCCGGTCGGAGCCTGGTACCCGTTCTCGCAACGCGGAGGCGGCATCGCCGACCCCAAGACGACCTGCGTGGTCGGCGGCGCGGTCTGGGTGTTCGCCGAACAGTTGCGCCAGCTCGAAGGGCTGGTGTTGCAGACCGACGACACGGCGGTGCGGCACCGCGACTGCTTCCTGGGCACCTATCGCCCCGAGGTTATGCAGATCGACCGGCAGCTCTTCCCCACCGCGGGGGGCCAGCCGCAGGCGGTCATCGAGCTGACCGGGCCGGTGCTGCTGGGCGCGCGGCGCGTCGATGTGGCGGTCGACCTGCTGAACCCGCTCTACGAGCTGCGCGTCAATCCCGCCGACGTCGAGAAGCGGGGGCCCCTGCGGGTGACCCTGCAGCAGGACGCGAAAGCCCGCGAGGTGCTGACCGTGGCCAAGGTGGAAGACCAGAAGGGAGCGCGGGTCGAGACCAAACTGGCCGAACTGCGGCTGCGCACTCTGGCCACCGAGCGCTACTGGCTCGATACCGGCACGTTCGATCTGACCTGACCGGATCGCCAGGAGCGGACGGACGAAGCGGAACAGGTGGAAATGCCACGCAAGTGGGGATCGGCAGGGCAGATGCGAGGACCGACAGGAATGGCGCGATCGACGGGTCGGGCGGCGATGCCGCCCGGAATGGGGCCGTCGGCTGGGCAGACGCGAGAGCCGACAGCAATTGAGCATGTGCCGGGTCAGACGGCGGTGCCGCCAGGCATGGAGAGATCGGCAGGACTGGTTGAGGAGCAGGCAGGTATGGGGAAATTGCCCGGGCCGATGACGATGGGTGATGTCTATGATGGGAGGCAGGGGTTCCCTGCCCCTGGGGCGAGCGGGGGAAGGAGGCGGCAGGTATGACCGGGCCCAATGACCAGTTCCCCTTCCCTTTCCCGCAACAGGACGAGGAAAAGCCGGCCACCGCTCCGGCGGCGACGCACCCCGACGAAGGGTTGCCCGCGTTTCCCGCCATCGACATCCCGGTGCCGGCCACGGTTCCGCCGGTGGCCCCCCCGCTGCCGACCACCCCGGTGCCAGGGGGGGGAGGCCCGGGCTGGCCGGCCTTCCCCACCGGCGCTCCCGGGCAGGCTTTCCCGGAGGCTTCGCCGACCCGCGGCCGCGGTGATGGGGGCCTGGCGTCGGCCCTTCCGGCCGGGGGGGCCGGCGAAGCGGTGGCCTTGCCGGCAAGCCGGCCGGGTCAGGGCGGGGCCGAGCCTTTAACCGACGATGAGGTGGCCGACCTGCGGCGGCTGCTGGGCCTGTTTGGGCCGCGCTGGCTGCAGCGGGTCGCCGAAGGCGGCCTCCCCCTGCGGGCGCCCGGCGCAAAAGCCGAGCACGGGGACGCGGGGCCTTCGCCGTTGCCGGCCTTTGGAGCTGAGCCCGCTGGAGCCCTCGGTGGTCCGACGGGTGGCTTGGCCGGGGCGGTCGGAGCGCCCGGTCCCTTTACCTTCCCCGTCCCTGCGGCTCCGCTGTCCATGGCCCCTTCCGGACAACCCGGGGCGTCGGTGACGTCGGTGGGTCCTCCTGCCGCCCCCGTCGTGCCCCCCGAGACCTTGGTGCGAAACGCCCTGCTGGCCTGGCTCGAGCGCGTACCGGTCGAGGGCCCCGAACGTGAGGCCGGGGCCCGTCTGCGCGAAGTGCTGGGAAGCATCGCCCCGGGTCCGGTCTTCCTGGCCGCCTGCCAGGCGGTGACGGCGGCCTTCCCGGCGGCGCAGGCCCTGCGCTTCGGTACGCCCGACCAGAAGCAGTTCGCCCTGTCGGCGGCCACCGACCGGGCCCTGGCCCACCTGGCCGGTCACGCCTTTCCCGAACGCGGACGGCTGCTCAAGGCGCTGGCCGCCTGGGCGAGCACCGTGGCGGGCAGCTTCACCTTCTTGACAGCGGAGGGGGACCCATTCAATAACCAGTATTGGGAACGCCTTCCCGCCGCTTCCCCGTCCGGCAAGACGATTCGCGAAGTCCACGGGTTCCTGGTCATCCGTTCCGACACCCGCCAGGTGGTCCGGCTCGGCCGGGCTCTGACCTGAGGAGGCAGCCATGGGCATCATCGGTTCCACCACGTTGCGCGGGGTCAAACCTGCCATCTTCCGCAACCAGCCGGTGCACCAGTTCTACGGGCACCTACAGGCCGTCCTGCGCGAGATCGAACCGGGAGGCGCCCTCGAGCACCTGTTCGCCCGGCCCTTCTCGGACGGCGGCGATTTCGGGCGGTCAGGCGAGATTCGTTGGATGACCGACCTGACGGGGCTGCCGGTGCCCTTTCGGGAACTGCCGCCCGACCAGCGGGAGCGGCACGCCCGCCACCTGGCCGACGCACTCGAGAAGATCAGGGCCTATAGCGAACAGCGGGCTGCGGCGGGCGGCAAACAGAAGGACTATTCCGACTTCCTGCGGGCGGTGGCCGTCCCGCCCGATCTCGACCGGGTGGTGGTGGTCGACGGGAGGGTGATCATCCTGCATTGGGGCTTCGTGCCCGAGGGCGGCGTCGATCCCAACAAGGTCGTCTTCGCCGGCTGGGACGAGTTCCTGCTCAATGTCAAACGCACAGCCGGCCCGGCGGCGGTAGCCACGACGGCCACGGCGGCTCCACCCGCGCCTGCGCCGACCCCCGCGCCGGAACCGGCGCCCGAGGCGAAACCCGAACCGGCCCCGGCGCCGCCCCCCGAGGCCGGACCGGAGCCGAAACCCGAACCCAAAGCCGAACCCAAAGCCGAACCCAAGGCTGAAGCCAAAGCTGAACCCAAAGCCGAATTTAAGCCGGAGCCGAAACCCGAACCGAAACCGGAACCCAAGCCTGAAGCGAAGGCCGAGGCCAAGCCGGCCGCCAAGCCCGAGCCGAAACCAACCCCGCCGGAAGAGGAGAAGGATCCGAACCGGTACTGGTGGGTCAAGCCGCTGGCCATCATCCTGGCTCTCATCATCCTGTTGTTGCTGCTGCGGCGCATGGTTGCCCCCTACCCGCACGGTATGGGCATGCCCCCGGGCATTGGGGCGCCCATCGGCGGCGGTGGCGGCGGCGGTGGTGGCCTGCCCGGCGGTGGTGGAGGGATGCCGGGCGGCGGCGGTCTGCCGGCCGGCGGCGGTGGCAGCCCCGCCGCTGGCGGTGGTGGGCAGCCAGGCGGCCAACCCGGCGCGCAACCAGGCGGCCAGCCGGGCGGCGGCACTCCCGAGTCGCCCGGGCCGCAGACTGGCCAACCCGGCGGCCAGCCGGGACAGCCTCCCCAGCCGGGCCAACCCGGCGAGGCGGCCATTTCCCTCGAGATCAAGGGCGCCCAAGACCAGCACATCATGTCGCGCCCGCCCGACCCCAAAACCACCTGGAAGATCCTCGACGCCGAGGGCAAGCCCCTGACCACCGGTGAGGCAACCTTCCTCGAAGCACCAGGCCAGACCACGATGACCGGCCAGGGCGCCACCCTGCGTTTCACCCCGGGCGCCGCCGCCAAGGAGGTCCGAGTCATCGTCGAACCCCCCGGCAAGGCCCCCCAGACCTACCAGTTCCTTGTCCAGCCGAAATGACGGCCTGATTGTCTGACCTCACCGACCCAAGGAGACCGACCATGGAACCCACCACGCCCCGCCCCGCCGAACAACAGGTCCTCGCCCAGGCCGGCCAGTTGGCCGATGTGCTGCGTCTCAGCAGCGAGTGGGCCGAGACCTGTGTCAAGCAACCCCAGATCCAGAACGGGCTGTTGAAGACCATCCACAGCAAGCGCCTGACGGTGGGCAAGATCCAGGAGTCGGCCCGGCGCCCGGTGGCGTTGGGCGTCTTCGGGGCCAGCCAGTGCGGCAAGTCGTACCTCGTCTCCGAAATGGTGAAGGGAAGCGCCCCGACGCTCGAGGTCTTCGTCAACGCCGTCGGCGCCCCCGAGCAGAAGCGGGACTTCCTCGAGGAGATCAACCCGGCCGGCGGCCGCGAGAGCACCGCCGTCGTCACCCGGTTCACCCGCCGGCCCTACGCGGCGGTGCCGGGCTGCGCCGCCGCTATCCGGCTGCTGAAGCGGGTCGACGTCATCAAGATTCTCATCAACGGCTTCCTGTTCGAGTGCCAGTCCGAGTTCGCGCCATCCGCCGAAGACCTGCAGAAGCTGCGCTACTCGTTCCGCGGCGTCCAGCGCGGGCGCGGCGGCGACGCCTTCGCTCTCACCGAAGAGGAAGTCTGGGACCTGCAGGACTACGTCAAACGCCACTTCCGCAGCCCCTTCCTGAAGATGCTCGAAGACATCAACTACTGGGGCATCCTCAACGACGAGGTGCGCCACCTGCCCGGCGAGTACCAGGTCTCCTACCTCGAATGGCTGTGGGGGAAGTTCACCCGCCTCACTGACCTGTACCGGCAGCTGGCCCAGGCCCTGGCCGGTATCGGCGGCGAGATCGTCGGCCTCTCCGAGGAGGCGCTGGTGCCGCGCCAGCAGAGCATCATCGACGTGCAGCGCCTGGCCGCCCTCACCCAGCCCGGCAACCGCAAAGTCTTCCTCATGCTGCCCGACGGGCGCCGGGTCGATCTCGATTCGAGCCTGCTGTGCGCGCTGACCTGCGAGCTGATCCTGCGCGTGCCGCCCGGACCGACCCCCGGCCTGCTCGACGAGATGGACGTGCTCGACTTCCCCGGCGCCCGCGCCCGCGCCCAGGTCTTCGACAACCAGCGGCTGATCGCCGACGCGGCCGCCTTGCCCGAGGTCTTCCTGCGCGGCAAGGTGGCCTGCCTGTTCGACCGCTTCTCGGACGACCGCGACATCACGGCCCTGGTGCTCTGCCAGGAGGGCGGGCCGCAGGAGGCGAAATCGCTTCCCTACATGATCAACAAGTGGGTCGACTGGAGCACCGGACCCGAGCCGGCCGACCGGCGCGGCAAGCCGGTGCTGCTCTTCCACGTCTTCACCAAGTTCGACATGGACCTGGTCCGCAAGAAAGGGGAAGACCCCAACGTGCGCTGGGAGTCGCGCCTCAGCACGAACTTCGCCGAGTTCTTCGGGCGGGCCGGCGAATGGCCCACCCAATGGGACGACACCCAGCCTTTCCGCAACTGCTTCTGGGTGCGCAACCCCAACGTGCAGCAGACCGTCTTCGGGCGCGACCGCGACGGCAAGGAGTTTGTGCGGGACGAGCAGCAACTGGCCGAGATCAAGGCCCAGTACCTGACCCACCCGTTGGTGCGCAAACACTTCGCCGACCCCGTCCAGGCCTGGGATCGCGCCGCCACCCCCGGCCAGGCCGGTATCCCCTGGTTGATCGACCGCATCCGCGCCGCCGTGCCGCCCGACGCCAAGGCCCGTCAGCTCGCCGACAACCTGCGCCAGATGCTGGCCGAGCTGAAGAAGCAGCTCGGCCCCTACTTCGTGGGCGACGACATGGTGAAGAACCGCGCCGTGGCCGAGGAACGCGCCAACAAGCTGCTCGACGTCCTCGGCACCGTCATGCCGACGCATTTCTCGTTGCCGCTGCTGCTCGACCGCGACCGCTTTTGCCTGTCGGAAAAGACCGTGGCCATGCTCTACGACGCCATCGTCAACCCCATGTCGGAAGAGGGCGACGAAGGGGCGGGGAAGGACGCCCCGGCGGCCGCCCCGCCTCCGCAGCCCGCCTTCCGGCCCGATATCTTCAAACGCCCCGGCGCCGCCGCGCCCGCCGCCGCCTCGGGCCCGGCCCCGGCCGGGGCGCCCGCCGCCGGGCCGGCCAAGGCGCCACCCGCCCCGCCAGCCACCCGGGGCGAGCTGTTCGCCCGCAGCATTTTCGCCCGCTGGCAGCAGCAGTTGACCGCTCTCGCCGCCGACCCCGAAACCCATCGCTTGACCGGCCTGCCCCCTGAATGGTTCGCCGAGGTCACCCAAGAACTGCTCAAAGGTGCCGCGCGGTTGCAGGTCTTCTCGGCCATCGCCACCGCCAGCCAGTCGGCGCTCACCTCTCCGGGAGCGGGCAAATTCATGGCGCAGCGCGCCGCCGCCAGCGCCGCCCACCTCAACCGCTTCGTGACCACGCTTGGCCAGCCGCGGCCAGAGAACCCCCTGCCGCAAGGGGTGCTGAAGGCAGGTCTGACCGCCGAGGCGTATCCCGGGCTGCCCCTGTACCTGCACTGGATCGAGGCCTTCGTCACGCTCTGCAAGGACAACGCCGCCGGCGGCCAGGACGTCGACGAGCGCAGCAACGCCATGTTGTCGAAGATTCTGGGGGCCGAGCTCCCCCTGTTCTCCCTCACCTCGACTTCGGGGAGCTGATGCGCGGCTTTGCAGGTGCGGCCGCGGGCCCTTCTGAGACCGTCCCGGCACCTCTCGGGCGCCCCCCCGATCCCGGGTGGGGAAGGCTCATGGTCTGCGGCCGGAAGGACGGCCGGGCTAAACCTCTAGGCCTCACCTCCTGGATGGAGGGCCTCGCCATCCAGGTTCCTCCCTGGCCTATCGGTCGGGCCCAGGTCGGCCCTGGGCTTATAACGGTGGGCAGGACCCCTTTGGCATGAAACCGATCGAGATCCTCTGCCGGAAACGCCTCGCCCTGTTCGTCGGCTTCCTTGGCCTTGCCATGGCCTCCTGGGCCGCAGCGGTCCCGACGCCCGACCAGATCGCCCGCTTCCTGGCCGGCCTGCCCCCCGCCTCGGGGTCGGTTCTTGACGACCTTGTACAGGACCCTGCGTGGCAGCGGCATGCGGCCGCCATGGATCAGGCTTGGCAGGCCCTCGAGGCCAAGCAGCTCGCGCCGGTCCGCACCTGGGTCCGGGAAAACCTCGGAACCGCGACCGCCGAAGCCTTCCCTGTCTTCTACCTATTCAGTGGCCCGGATTTCCTCTATGCCGACGCTTTCTTTCCCTCCGCCTCGACGTATGTCTTATGTGGACTCGAAGCGGTTGGTCCACTTCCTGACATCGTGGAGGAGAGGAGAAGCAACCTCGAACAGCGACTGAACCAGTTGCGAGGAGGCTTGAGTGAGTATCTGGTCATCAGTTTTTTCCGGACGAAGGATCTGTCCGGGCCCCTTCCGATTTTGTATGTCATGCTGGCCCGCACGGGGAAAACCATCTTGAATGTCACCCCCGTCGTGATCGACGAGTCGGGCAAACTTTGGTCAGGGTCCCCTCCCGACGACGGAACCGTTCTCCATCGCGGGGTTTTGATCACGTTCGCCCAGAGCCAGGGTCGGCGGCAGTGCCTGCTCTACGTCGCCACCGACCTCACCGACTATCAGATCCAGAGGAATCCCGGATTCCTGGAATTCTGCCGGAATCTGGGCCATGGGAACAGTTTCCTCAAATCCGCTTCTTACCTCCTGCATCGGGCCAATTTTTCGGCTGCCCGAACTTTCCTGCTCGAGCGCAGTTTGGTCCTCTTGCAGGACGATTCGGGCATCCCCCTCCGGTGGTTTTC
>CALLCO010000028.1 GCA_937998695.1 Candidatus Ozemibacteraceae bacterium | reverse complement strand
CATCTGATCCGGATCGACAGCAACGTCGAGCTGAAGCGGGCCGAGCACCAACAGTTCAAGCGGCGCCTGGGCACGCGCGGCATGTGGAACCTCGAGGTGGCCCGCGACGACCTCGAGGAAGCCCAGTTGTTCGTCAAGACCCTGTCCTGTCTCGACAACCTCGAGGTGGTGCGCAAGATCCAGCTCACCAAGAAGGCGCCGTTCTACCTGCTGCCGGCCTCGCATCTGAAGATCGGCATGAACGTGCCGGTCATGGGCCCCCACGGCATCGAGGAAGACTCGATCGTCTCGATCACGGTCGAGGATTTCCAGGGGCCGCTCTACGACTTCCGGGTCACCGGGCTGAGCAACTACGTGGCCGGCCAGTGGGTGGTGGGCGCCTGGCAGGGTAACCCTGCCCGGATGACGGGAAACCCCGATGAACCACGCCTTTGAGCAGGCCCTGGCGGGCCTGAACCCGCGCCAGCGAGAGGCGGTCGCTTTGACCCAGGGGCCCGTGCTCGTCATCGCCGGGGCCGGCTCGGGAAAGACCCGCATGCTGACGGTGCGCATCGCCTACCTCATCGAGCGTGAGCGGGTGCCGCCCTCCTCGATCCTGGCCTTGACCTTTACCAACAAGGCCGCCCGCGAGATGCGCGAGCGGGTGCAACGACTGATTCCGGGGGCGGGCCACGAGGTCACCCTGTCGACCTTCCACGCCTTCTGTTGCGGTCTGCTGCGGCGCTGGTCGGCAGTGGCCGGATACCCCGAGGGATTCACCATCTACGACGAAGACGACACCGAGAAGCTGATGAAGGGGGTCCTGGAAGACCTTGGCCTTGACCCGAAGAAGTATTCCCCCCGCAAGATGTTGAACCTGATCTCGCAGCTCAAGAACGAACTGGTTGAGCCCGACGGCTACCAGCCGACCCTGCCCGACGACGAGAAGGTGCTGGCGGTCTACCGGCGCTACCAGGCCCGACTGTTCGAGAGCAAGGCCCTCGACTTCGACGACCTGTTGCTGGTCGCCTTCCGGGTGTTGTCCACGCAGCCGGAGCTGCTGGCGAAATTCCATCGCCGCTACCGGTATTTCCTGGTCGACGAGTACCAGGATACCAACCATGCCCAGTACCGCCTGCTGCAGTTGTTCGCCCGCGAGTCGGGGAACCTGTGCGTGGTCGGCGACGAGGACCAGTCGATCTACAGTTGGCGCGGCGCCACCATCCGCAACATCCAGGAGTTCGAGAAGGACTTCCCCGGCACCCGCGTCGTCCTGCTCGACCAGAACTACCGTTCCACCCAACGCATTCTCGATGCCGCCGGCGCCCTGATCGCCCGCAACCGGCGTGCCCACACCAAGCACCTCTGGACGGAACGGACGGGGGGCGAGCCGCTGACCTTCCAGTTGGCTGCCGATGACCGTGAGGAGGCCGAGTGGGTGGCCGGCCGCATCGCGCGGCTGCGCGATCAGGGAATGCCCTTGCGCTCGTTCGCCGTCCTCTTCCGCATGAACAGCCTGAGCCGGTCGCTCGAACAGGCGCTGAACCGGTTCGGCATCCCCTACGAGGTGACGGGCGGCACCAAGTTCTTCCACCGGCGCGAGGTCAAGGATGTGCTGGCCTACCTGCGGGTCATCGCCAACCCCTACGATGCGGTCTCGCTCGCGCGCATCATTAACACCCCGCGCCGCGGCATCGGCAAGACCCTCCTGGAAAAGCTCGAGCGGGAAGGCCCTCTGTGGGAAGGCGTGCAGAAGCACGCCGCCGCCAGCCCCAAGGGGAAGGTCGCCGATTTCTTCGAGCTGGTGCAGAGCTGGCGGGAACTGGCCGGCCGGGCGAGCGTGTTTTCCCTCGTACGATCGGTGCTCGACCGCACGGGGTACCTCGACTGGTTGGGCAGCGATGACCCCGACACTGCCGAGGAACGGCAGGAGAACGTCGACAGCCTGGTCTCCGACATCCGGGCCCAGGAAGAGGACAACCCCGATCTGGGGTTGCGGGGGTACCTCGAACAGGTTGCCCTGCAGGCCGATGTGGATGGGCTCGACGAGCAGGCCGATCGGGTCCACTTGATGACCTTGCACAACGCGAAGGGGCTCGAGTTTCCCGTGGTGTTCATGGTCGCCATGGAGGAAGGCGTTTTTCCCCACTATTCTTCGCAGTCCGAGCCATCAGAGCTCGAGGAGGAGCGGCGGCTGGCCTACGTCGGGATGACCCGTGCGATGCAGCGTCTGTTTCTGTCGGCGGCCCGCCGCCGGATGGTCTTCGGCACCTGGAAGGACAACCTGGTCTCCCGCTTCATCACCGAACTGCCGCGGGAAGGGTTCGGGGAGGGGGCGCCGCGCACCCCTGCCTCGGCGGGGCCCGGGCCGACCCCGGGGTGGCGGCAGTCGCCCGGAGTGCCGGGCGGGGCCCCGGGGAATCGCCATCCTTGGCGTTCGCGGACTCCTGCCACCGATGAAGAGGCAGGGGGGGCAGGAGTCGCAGCTTCCTCTCGACCGGTTGGCCCGGCGGTGCCTGTCGATCCGCAGGCCGTCTGGGTCGACCGCCGGCCGGCCGCCCCCGGGCCGGGGGAGAGCAGCGCCGCCACCATGCTGAATGCGGTGCCGGGCGCGGAGGTGGTACACCAGATCTTCGGGCGGGGCCGGGTGCTGGCCACGGAAGGGGCCAGTCTGGGTGACTTCCGGTTGACCATCAATTTCAAAAATGTCGGAAAAAAGACCTTGCTTTTGCAGTATGCCAATCTTAGAGTAATACATACCAATTCTTCGGGAGGTTGACCCATGTTCCGTTTGTTGCGGTTTATCTGGAAGCTGTTCATCCTGGCCAGCGTCTTTGGGATCGGCTACATCATCGGCCGCGAGCACAGTTTCGAGGAAGAGGAAGAATGGGACAGTGACGAAGAGTCCGGCACCGGCACCGGCACCGCCGCCGCCGGCGAGAAGAAGCCCGAAGCCGCCCCGGCCGCCGAATGCCAGGTCGAGTTCACCTATACCGACCCCAAAGCCACCGCCGTGTCCGTGGTCGGCGATTTCAACGACTGGAACAAAGACAAGAACCCCATGCAGCTCACCGACGGGGTCTGGAAGGCCACCGTCCCCCTGAAAGCCGGCCGCCACGAATACAAGTTCGTGGTCAACAACACCGACTGGATCACCGATCCGAAGAGCGCGGAAACGGTAGCCGACAAATACGGCGGACGCTCCTCCATCGTCGTTGCTCGCTGAGCCCACGGTCTGGCCGGGCCCCTGCGCGGGTGGCCCGGTGTTTTTCCTCCTGGGGACGAACTGACACCGCATCGTGGTCAAACGCGTCTTTTTCGAAGAAATCGTCGACCGGGAACTCCTCAAGCGCTTCCTGCAACGCTTCCAGAAGCTGACCGGGCTGAGCCTGCTGCCGTTCAACGAACGCGGCGAGGCGGTGGTCGGCGACCCGGCCCCCATCCTCGGCGGTCTGAACGAAGCCGAGGACCTCGTCCACTTTCCCGACCGGCAACGGCTGGCCCGCCATGACGGGGCCAGTCTGCGCCTGCTCAAGCTCGAACTGCGCGGGCATCTGTACGGAGCTGTTCTGATCGGGCCGTTCATCGGTCCCGGCGATACCTATACCGGCGAGGTCGCGCTGCCCCACCTGACCGACGATCAGGTCGATGCCGCTGCCGAGATGATCGAGCAGTTCTTCGGCCAGCAGGTCGAGATCGCGGCCGAGCGCGAAGACCTGCGCCGCAAAGAGAAGATCCTGTCGGTGCTCGAGGAAGCCTCGAACATCATGAACTCCAGTCTCGACTTCCAGAATCTGCTGGAGTTCCTGATGGACATCGCCATCGACATCACCGGAGGCACCTGCGGAGCCCTGCTGCTGAAGAAGGACAAGAAGCGCTATCTCGAGGTGGCGGTGGCTCGCGGCAAGTTCCCGCAGGAAGTGAAGAAGATCCGCGTGCCGATCGGCAAGGGCGTCACCGGGTGGGTGGCCCGCAACCGCGAGCCCCTCATCGTGCCCAACGTCCTGCTCGAGCCTCGGTACATCGAGACCCCCGAGACGATTTACTCCGAGATGGCGGTGCCGCTGCTGGTCGGGGAAAAACTGATCGGCGTGGTGGCGGTCGATTCCTCGGAGATGAATGCCTTCTCAAAGGAAGACTGCACCATCCTCAGCACCCTGGCCAGCATGGTCACCAAGGTGCTCGAAAATGCCCGGCTGCTGGCCGAATCGAACCAGAAGGTCCGGGAGATGACCCGTCTGTTCGCCATCTCCGAGCGTCTGTCGATGGCCTACGGGGACGCCGAGGGCGTTCTCGACGAGATCCTGAACGATGCCATGGAAGCCATCGGCTGCAACGGGATGTCCTTGATGTTCTACAACAGCGACCGGGAAGACCTCGGCATGGTCGCCTGCCGGGGCTTGCCCGTCGAACTCGAGCATCTGCGGGTTCCGCTCGGCAAGGGCATCCACGGCTGGGTCGCCCAGCAGCGCAAACCCCTGCTGATCACCGATGCCACACAGGATCTGACGATCGCCAAGCATTCCTTCCTCGACCAGTTTTCGCGGTCGTTCCTGTGTATCCCGCTGCAGACGCCCGAGCGGCTGGTCGGGGTGCTGGGCGCCTACCAGAAACGCGAGAACGCCGTGTTCCAGCAAGCCGACCAGCGGTTGCTGACCACCATTGGCCAGTTGCTCACCTCATTCTTCGAGAACCGGCGTCTGATCGAGGATTCCCGCCGCAAACTCGAGTATTTCTCGACCTTGTACAAAGTCAGCTCATCGGTCAGTCGCACCCTGAACATCAGCAAGCTGTTCGGCATGATCCTGCAACAGGTCCAGGACGTGATGGATGTCGAGAACTGCTCGTTGATGATGTACGATGCCCTCAAGAACCAGCTCACCCTCGATGCCGCCCTCGGCCTGCCCAAGGACATGGTCGGCAAGATCCGGGTCGAGGTCGGGGAAGGGATCGCCGGCTGGGTCGCCCAGCACAAGCAACCCGTCTTCCTCAAGGACATCTCGAAGGACGAGCGGTTCGTCCACCGCCACGGCCGGCTCGACTACAAGACCCGCTCGGTGCTGTCGGTGCCCATCATGCACAACAAGGTCCTGCTCGGCGTGCTCAACGTCAACAACAAGCGGTCCGGGCACGCCTTCACCGAGGACGACCTCAACCTCCTGCTGGGCATCTCCGGGCAGATCTCGCAGGCTTTGGCCAACGCCAACCTGCACGATCGCACCGAGCAGCAGGTGGCCGAGCTCAGCCTGATCCAGGAACTGGGCAAGGCGATCAACAGCTCGCTCGACCTCGACTCCGTCCTCAACTACTTCATCGATATGACCTCCCGCATCCTCGAGGCTGACCGCTCGACGCTGATGCTCTACGACGAGCAGGAGAAAGACCTCTACGTCCAGGTGTCGCGCGGCTTCGAAGACGCGCGGGTACGCGAGATCCGGTTCAAGATCGGCGAGGGCATCGCCGGCCGCGCCGCCGAGCTGCGTAAGCCGATCCGGGTCGGGCACACCCACCACGACCAGACCTACAAGCGGCTGCCCTTCAGCGAGACCGAAAAGGCCTGCACGCTGATCTCGGCCCCCCTGATGAACCGCGACAACCTGGTCGGGGTGATCAACTGCGAGCGCGAGCTCGACAAGAAAGGGCCCTTCACCACCGAGAACCTCGACCTGCTCGACACCCTGGCCTCGCAGGCCTCGGTCGCCATCCAGAACGCCCGGTTGTACAACAACCTGCTGAACTACTATTTCGAGACCATCCAGGCCCTGGCCGCCGCCATCGACGCCAAGGACAGCTATACCCACGGCCATTCGCGGCGGGTCACCGACCTCAGCATCGGCATCGCCCAGGTCATGGGCCTCAGTCGTGACGACGTGCATTCGATCCGGCATGCCGCCCTGCTGCACGATGTCGGCAAGATCGGCATCAGCGAGCAGATCCTGCTCAAGCCCGGCCGTCTGACCGACGAGGAGTTCGAAACGATCAAGGCCCACCCCCACATCGGGGCCGGCATCCTCGATTCGATCGAGTTCCTGAAGACGGTCTGCCTGATGATCGAGCATCATCACGAGCGCTACGACGGGCGCGGCTACCCTTCCGGCCTGAAAGGGGAAGAGATCCCGCTCGGTGCCCGCATTATCGGGGTCGCAGACGCCTTCGATGCCATCACCTCGACCCGCCCCTACCGCAAGCCGCTCACCTTCGCCGAGGCCAGCAACGAGATCATGCGGTGCTCGGGCACTCAGTTCGACCCGGCCGTGGTCAAGGGCTTCATGCAGTTGCGCGACAGTCCCTTCTGCCCCGACTGGCTCAAGCAGGAAGCCCTCGAGGACGCGCCCGCCGCCACCCAGCAGGTGGCCAAGTAGCGAAGTCCTCGTTCCCCTTCCGACGATGGGGGCGGGTGCTCACAGGGTCTTCCGGGCCGAAGCAGCCCTGACAAGGTCTCCGCGCCGTTTGACGGCGGGCGGGTGGCGTCCTCCTCGAGCAGGTGTTCGTAGGTCGGGCAGTCGTTCGTAGGTCGGGCAGTCGTTCGTAGGTCGGGCGGCGGGCGGTGAAGCTGATCATCAGCCAGTCCAGCAGGACGAGAACCGGGGCCGCCGCCACCAGGTGCCAGGTCTGCAGCGCGAAGGCACCCGCGGTTTGGGCCACGATCAGGCCCATGAACGGCGGGACGATGAACCCGGCCGGTTGCAGCGCCGCCTGGAACGTCGAGGCATGCGCCGAGATGATGACCATCGCTGACAGTCCGAACAGGATCACCGCCGGGCAGACCAGCAGGATCAGCAGCAGGCGCTCGGCGTTGAGGCGGGGGAAAGGGGAGACGTGGAGGGAGGGGGAAGTCCTGCCGATGAAGGGGGGAGTTGTTGTTCGGGGTGGTTGGTCACGTTCATGGGATGGAGGGCGTCATGCGGAAGATCTGTCTGCTCGCGGTGGTCTTGGTGATGGTCGCGGCGGTTCCCGGAACCGCCTGGGAGCGGGATTTCGCCTGGGGGCGGCGCGGCAAGGTGTCGCTGACGCCGACCACGACCGCCGAGGTTTTCGGCTGGCGGACCGACCTGTTCGGGGACGTCGACGTGAAGGGTCTGACCCTCGGCCTCGACGGGGAGGCTTCCTTCGCCGCCAAGACGCGCCTCGGTCTGACCCTCACCCACGGTTTGTCCGAGGTCAACAACCTGGTGCTGACCTACAACAGCTTCGACCACACCGGCCGGATCCACAAGGCGGTCACCTTCGACAACCGGAGCTACCAGGCCGGGGCCAACATCAAGATCCAGAACAACTGGTTCGACTTGGCCTGGTCCCACAACTTCCGGTTCTGGGAACACGCCGGGACCGCCCCGCGCGAGCGACGGGGGGGCTTCATCGACGGGTTGCTGGGGATCAAGGTCTGCAAGGCCGACCTCGACGTGGCCGGCCTCGAGCCTTTGACCAACGCCCGGGCCAAGGGCACCTGGAGCGGCTCCTTCCCCATTCCCTACATCGGGGTGGGCGGCGGGAGCCAGCTTTCGCCCAACCTCTGGGTCGATGGCCACTGCAAGTTCATCGCCACCACTCTGGGCGGCGGCAGCGTCCGCTCCAGCGATTTCGACCTCAACGCCGCCATGCGGCTGAATCCCGATGGCAAGGACGCCCAGTGGTTCGCCGTGCTGGGCTACCGCTCCTTCCGGGTCGACGGCGCCTCGGGCGGCGACGACGCCAACCTCGGCTACCGGGGCCCCCTCTTCGGCTTCCTCGGCCGGTTCTGATGCCATCTGCCGGTGGCAGGAAACGGGGGGTGCTCCCCCCTAGATGAGGCGGATCTTCATCGAGATGTCGAGGGCGGGAGCGGAGTGGGTGAGGGCTCCGACCGAGATGTAATCGACGCCGGTTTCGGCGACCGCCCGCACCGTTTCGAGTGTGATGCCGCCCGAGGCTTCGAGCGGGACCCGTCCGGCCACTTCGGTGACACACTGGCGCATCAGAGCGGGGGGCATGTTGTCGAGCATGATCAGGTCGGCGCCGGCGGCCACCGCCTCGCGGACCTGCGCGAGCGTGGCGGTTTCGACCTCGATGCGTACGGCGGGGCCGCTCCGGCGCCGGGCCTCGGCCACCGCCTGGGCGATGTTTCCCCCCAGGGCGGTCAGGTGGTTGTCCTTGAGCATGACCATGTCGTAGAGACCGAACCGGTGGTTGACGCCGCCGCCGGTGCGCACGGCCGTCTTCTCGAGGGCGCGCAGGCCGGGGGTGGTCTTGCGGGTATCGAGGAGGCGGGCCCGGGTGCCGGCCACCGCGTCGACGAACCGGCGGGTCAGGGTGGCGATCCCCGACAGGCGTTGCATCAGGTTGAGCAGGGTGCGCTCGGCGGTCAGCAGGGTGCAGACCGGGCCGCGCAGCCGCGCCACCACCGTGCCGGCGATGACCAGGTCCCCGTCGGCGGCCACCGGTTCGACCGTGGTCGGGTGGGTCTGCCGGAAGGTCGAGACGTAGGCCGCCTCGACCAGTTCGATGATCGGGGCGATCACGCCGATGCCGCAGAGTACGCCGTCCGCCTTGACCAGGACCTCGCCGACCGCCGCCCGCTCGCGGGCCGGGCCGAGGGCCTCGGTGGACAGGTCGCGCCAAGCGGGGCCGAGGTCTTCCCGTAACGCTTGCCGGATCGTTTCGCGCATCGCTTTCCTCCCTGAATGTGGTACCCTGACGCCGGGATCTGCCCCGGGTCCGGAGACGGTATCGGCGCCCCGGGCCGCCCCCCGGGAAGCGGTGGTCGGAGTTGGAGCGGGTCGAAAAGCCGGTTCCCAGGATAGCACAGGTCGTGCAACTTTTTGGGCGGGGGCGGTGTCCAATGAGGTGAGATGCGCACGCACGGCGAGATCGACCAACCCGTGATCGAACGCGCGAAGGCCGGCGACGCCAGGGCCTTCGCGGCGATCTACCATGCCTATGCGGCGCTGGTCTTCAGCGTCGCCCTGCGCATCTCCCGCGTCTGGCAGGATGCCGAGGAGATCACCCAGGAAGTCTTCATCACCCTGTTCCGGAAGTTCGCCCAGTTCAACTTCCTGTCGTCGCTGAAGACCTGGCTCTACCGCATCGCGGTCAACACGGCCCTCAACGCGCGCCGCGACCACCTCCGCGAAGAGGCCCGCCGGCTCGTCTACCAGAAGACCGCCATCCTGCGCCAGGGGGCTCCCGACCCGGCCGCCCAGGTGCAGGCCGACGCGGAGGCCAACGCCCTGCTCGACCTGCTGCCGCCCGAGCAACGGGTCTGCATCGTCCTGAGAACCATCGAGGGCCTCTCCTATCAAGAAATCGCCGAGGTGCTGCAGGTCAATCTCAACACCGTCCGGTCACGATTGAAGCGCGGCAGGGAGACCCTCCTTGCCTGGAAACAGGGGGAAGGGAAATGAGCTGCGAACGCTGGCGCGACCTCATTCTGACCGACTATCTCGACGGCGAGATCACCCCTGCCGACCGGGACGCCCTGACGGCCCATGTCGCCGACTGCCCCGCCTGCCGCCACCTTCTGGAACGGGCCGCCACCACGTTGGTCGAGCCCTTCCAACGTCTGGAGCGGGTTTCCCCACCCCCCGCGGTCTGGGAGCAGATCGCCGCCGAGATGGGGATCGACCCCGAGGTGGGGAAGGCCGACCTGTCACGGCCCCTGCCCCCCCCCTGCCCCCGACGGTTCGGGACATTCTGGATGCGGGACGTGGATGCTCGCGGTGATGGTGGCCGGTGGGCTCGTCCTGGCCGCGGTCGTGGCTTTCTGGTTCCTGGCTTGGGGTCTGCCCCCCGCCCCGGTGGTGCCGCCACCCACCGTCACCCTGCCCACCGTCGCCACCCCGAGTGGCGTGCCGCTATCCCATCCTGATCCTGAGCTGGTTCCCGCCGAGCCTCCCGCCGCCGGAAAAATTTCTTCGGGCGCGGAACTTTTTGGGGCGGACGGGATGTCCAAGGAGGTAGACGCACCCCGGGACTGACCTCGCGGTTTGCCTTCCCGGCCTTTCCTTCCACGCTTCCCCTTCCCGTTTCCTTTCCCGTTTCCGGGGCCGGGTGGTTCTCTCTCTGGCAGGGCCGGTCCGAGTCTCGGTTCCTTCGGGGGTGCCCACCACGGTGAAAGGAGGGTGTTGATTCTTCCCTGCGTCCGTCACGGAGGACGGAACGACCGACGGGGCGGGCCGCCTGGCGGCGTCCCCCCGCGGATCACGCGGAAAGGAGCACAACATGAGTATCAGTGCCATCGGTGGTTCCCCGCAAACCACACTCCAGGAACGCATCCAGGCGTTCAAACAGGGTGAGGGCACCCTGCAGAAGGCCGACCTGGCCGACCTCAAGAACGGGGTCGAAGCCGTGGCCCCCAAGGCCGGCACACCGATCCAGGCCATCCTCGACGCCTTCGACCGGATCGACCAGAACAAGGATGGCATCAGCGCCCAGGAGCTGGCCGAGTTCGCCGGGGCCAATGCCCCGCCCTCCCGGCCCGGCAGGGCCGGCGGGCCTCCCCCCCGCGGGGTGGGCGGCGGTGGCGTGAACGGCGGTATGGGTGGCCTGCCCGTCATGGTGGTCATGATGCCCCAGGGCGGTGCTCCCTCGGCCGCGTCGGCCGGTGGCGCCCAGGGCAACGGCGATCCCAAGGCGGTCTCCAAGGAAGACCTGATGAACCTCAAAAACTTGTTGGAAAAGGCTGGTCTGAAGGTGCCGGAAGAGCTGCAGAACCTGATCGATTCGTTCGACAAGCTCGACGCCGATCAGAGCGGTACCCTGAGCCTTTCGGAGGTTCGTGAGTCGATGAAGGACAAACCGGCCCCGGCGGTTCCGCCGGTGGAAGCCGCCGCTGGTGGCAGCGGGGCCACTCGCTCGGGTGGTTCATTGGCCAGCCAGATCAAAAATCTGCTGTCGCGGGTCGGCCAGGCCCTGGCGGGTGCGATGGAAGCGGGCGCGGGTTCCGCCGCCGATGGCTTCCGGGTCGCGCCGGCGGCCGAAGGGACCGAAGCCACCGGAGCCGCTGGAACCGCCGGAGCCACGGGCTTCCAGGGGAGCGTGCATTTCTCGGTGCGGGCCTCGGTGGCCGAATCGCAAGGGCAGGCGCTGCGGGCCTACGGCCAGACCACGGCGGTCAGTTATGCCGCCTCGGCCTCGGTGTCCATGGTCAACATGAAGGTCTGATTCCCACCAGGAAGTCTCTCGTCACATTCCCTTCGCCCCGGGTTCCGATCCCTGGCGGGTCGGCTCCCGGGGCGTTTTTTCGGTGCGGGGGAACCCCCTGCCAAGGCCGCTTCACAAGCGCCCGGAGAATGATCCGCCGATATCGCGGATCGAGAGCGGAGAAGAAGACGAGAAGACGAGAAGATGAGGAAGAGGAACGGAGGAGGACCGATCCGCAGATTTCACAGATTTCGCAGATTTAGGATGGAGAAAAGCAAGAATAAGGAAGAGGAATGAAGGGGGATTGAGACGCAGATTGCGCAGACAGAAGATTGAGGTGGAAGAGAGGGAGGGGGGCGGCAGAGGGTATTTGACGGGGAGTGGGCAATGGAGGAGTGGATGGGAGTCCGGTGAAGTCGGTTTACAGGGGTGGGGCGATTCTGGTACAGTGCCCCCATGCGCAATCACCGAACCGTTGCCTGTCTGCTTGTCCTGTTGCTGACCGGGCCGGCCTCGGTCGTGGCCCAGCCCGTCGCCCCCGTCGCCCCCGTCGCGCCCGTCGCTCCCGTCGCTCCCGCTCTCGCATCCGTTTCCGCATCCGCTGCCGCCGACGCCCAGGCTGCCACGGGCACCTGGTCGCTCGAAGACTGCTTG
>CALLCO010000027.1 GCA_937998695.1 Candidatus Ozemibacteraceae bacterium | reverse complement strand
CCGAGGCCACCGATCCGAGCCTGCGGAATGGTGTCTGGAGGCGAACCCGGCCCCAGGGGTTGAGAAACTGCGGTAGTCATATTAAGCTGGTCTGGGCCGGGCCCCCATTGGGTGGTCCCTAGGGATGCCGCCGTCCGGAGGGGGCGCCATGCCTCTCCCCGGGAGATACGGGAGAGCTTGCCCCAGGGGGGCGGTCGCTCTGCCAGGTTGCGATCGGGGAAGGAGCATAGTACAGTGGACCGGTCGGCAGGATCGGCCGGCCAGCCCCATGTTTGGAGGACTCATGCATCGTTTTTTCCGGGGCCGCCCGGCCCTGGTCCTGGTTCTGGTTCTGTTGGAGATTGCGTGGCTGACCGCCGCCCTGGAGGCGGGAGCCGAACCGACCATCTCCCCGGCGCAGGCGATGGCGGTGGGACGCCGTATCTGGCGCAACGAGTGCGAAGGCACCATCGAAGGACTCACCTCCTGGAATGTCGGCGAACACTTCCCCTCGCTCGGGATCGGCCATTTCATCTGGTATCCGACGGGGCGCGAGGAGCACTTTCAGGAGAGCTTCCCGGCCCTGCTCGCCTTTCTGCGCGAACGGGGGGTGAAGCTGCCCGACTGGCTCGCTGCGGCCAAGGGGTGCCCCTGGCCGACCCGGGCCGCCTTCCTGGCCGACCGCCGATCCCCCCGGATGCGGGAATTGCGGCAACTGTTGGCCGGCACGGTTGCCCTGCAGGCCGAGTTCATCGCCCGCCGACTGGCCGCCGCCCTGCCGCGGTTGGTCGCCGAACTGCCCGCTGCCGAAGCGGAACTCATCACCACGCGCTTCCAGAACCTCTTCGTCACTCCTGCCGGCCTCTACGCCCTGATGGACTATGTCAACTTCAAGGGCGAAGGGGTCAACCCGAAGGAACGCTATGCTGGCCAGGGTTGGGGGCTTCTCCAGGTGCTCCAGGGCATGTCCGGTGCCCCGCGCGGCCAGGACGCCGTGCGGGAGTTCGCTGCCTCCGCTGCCCGGGTCCTCGAGCGTCGGGTGGCCAACGCCCCGGCCGAACGGCGATCGATCGAAGCTGGCTTCCTGCCCGGCTGGAAGAAGCGCTTGCGCACCTATTCCTCGGGATCCTGATCCGGCGCTTTCCCAGGCTCCATCCTGTTTTAAGAACGTCTTGACATGGGCTCGGGCTTTCGCGTACCGCGGGTACCTTGATCTCGGGGTCTCACCCCAAGGCGGAGAACGCCCACAGGGAGGTCATGAGCAGCGACCACGTGATGGCGGTCAGGACTAGGACCAGGACCAGGACTAGGACTAGGACTATGACTATGACTAGGACTAGGACTAGGACTAGGACCAGGATCATGAACCCCGCCACCAAGGGGCCCAGCACCCAGGCGAAGCGGGCCAGGGCCTGCTGATACGCCAGATGGCCGAATCGCGGCAGGTGCCGGGCCAACGGGTCCAGGAGCAGGCGGCCGGCTGGCAGGGCGTGGAGGTCCTTGGCCCAGAACACCACCCGGAGTGCCACGGCAGGCAGGAACAGGAAGACCGGCAGCAGGAGAGGTACCCCGTCCAGACGCCCTGCCGTCCAGGCGGACGAGGGCGCTCCGCGTGGCCGGGGCCACTTCTCGTCTGCGCGGAGGGTCGTGCTTCCTGCCACCTACCACGGCCGATCCGACTTCGGGAACCTGGAGAAAGCGTTCAGTAGATGCCGGTGAGGTAGTAGAAGCCGATCACCAGGAACACGCTGGCTGTCTTGATGAGGGTGATGGCAAACACGTCCCCATACGACTGCCGGTGGGTCAGGCCGGTCACCGTGAGCAGCGTGATCACCGCGCCGTTGTGGGGAAGGGTATCCATGCCCCCGCTGGCCATCGATGCCACCCGGTGCAGCACTTCGTTGGGGATGCCGGCCGCCGCCGCCTGTTGCATGAACTGGTCGGCCATGGCGGCGAGGGCGATGCTCATTCCGCCCGAGGCCGAGCCGGTGATGCCCGCCAGGGCGGTGACGGTGACCGCCTCGTTCAACAGGGGATTGGCAATGGTCCGCAAGGCGTCGGCCACCAGCAGGAACCCGGGCAGGCTGGCGATGACCGCGCCGAACCCGTATTCCGAGGCGGTGTTCATGGCGGCCAGCAGGGCTCCGGCCACTGCCGCCCGCGATCCCTCGGCGAAACCTTTCATCACCGGGCCGAAGGCGAAGACCAGGACGGTCAGGATGCCCACCACCAGCGCTCCTTCCACCGCCCAGATCGCCGCCACCTTGTTGATGTCGGTCACGATGGGTGCCGTGGCGCCGGCCGGCACGAACGAGTGGGTGGCCCCATACCATCGAGGAATGGCGCCGGTGAGCCAGAGGTTGAGCACCCCGACCAGCACCAGGGGGGTGATGGCCAGCCAGGGCGAGGGCAGGTGGCCCGCCTCGGCGGTTGTCACCGGTTCCTGCGTGTGGCCTTCCCCGTAGCCCTCGCCGGCGCGGGCCGCCTGGCGGCGGCGGTGCTCGAGATACAGCAGACCCAACGTCAGGATGAACAGCGCACCGACGATGCCCAGCCAGGGCGCGGCCCAGGTGGTGGTGCGGAAAAAGGTGGTGGGAATGATGTTCTGGATCTGCGGACTGCCCGGCAGGGCATCCATGGTGAAGGTGAAGGCGCCCAGGGCGATGGTGCCGGGAATCAACCGCTTGGGGATGTTGCTCTGCCGGAACATCTCGGCCGCGAAGGGGTAGATGGCGAACACCACGACGAACAGCGATACGCCGCCGTAGGTGAGCAAGGCGCCCACCAGCACGATGGCCGGCATGGCCCGACCCGGTCCGAACGCTCGGAGCACCGCCCCGACGATGGCCTTGGAAAAGCCCGACAGCTCGATGACCTTCCCGAACACCGCGCCCAGCAGGAACACGGGAAAATAGAGCTTGACGAAACCCACCATCCGATCCATGAACAGGCTGCTGAAGGCGGGCGGAACCAACAGGGGGTCGGTCAGAAGGACCGCCCCGAGAGCCGCGACCGGCGCGAACAGGATGACGCTGTAGCCCCGATAGGCGATGGTCATCAAGAACCCCAGGGCGAAAAGAACGATCAGAACGGCTGTCATGGCTGGTCCCCCAGGAAACGCATCTTCCCCCCTCATCCGGGAAATGGGATAGTGCAATGCACAATACCCGAAAACCGAATTCGTGACAAGTGCAATGTTGGTGATTCTAGAATGTGAAATGCCGGTCCGGCCAACTCCTTTTGTTCGGCAAAACAGACCGCTCCCGAAAGCCTCTCTGGAGCCGGTAACCACCGCTCCCTTGGGGCGGTGGCCCACCTGAGTGCCGGGCCGTCCATGCCCTGCCACCGGGTGTCCTCGCGCCGCCCTTTCTGAACGAACCGGGCCTCTGGAAGGCGGGTACTCCCGCCCGCCCCCCCCGTCCGACCGTTCCTGAAACGACCTGCTACGCGATTCCCTCGGCAGGGACAAGAAGAGGAAGTTGCGCCTCCCTGCCCGGTGATTTCTTGAGAGGCACCCATTCCTCGACTTGGCTCCCCACGTTGGGATCAGTGAGAGGAGTGCTGGCGATGACCTCCCCAGCGCGCTGTTCCTTACCTTCCCCGACCGAAGTTGTGGGAAAGATCCGTCCCCCGGTGGGAAATCCGGCCAGGCCGTCCACCGGCCCCCGAGGCTGGCGGCCGGGTGACCGTCCCGACTTCGGTCCAGGGCCGGCCTTCTGCGGACGGCCGTGATGGCGGAACTTCCCCTTGGCTGTAAGGGGAGAGGGCGCATGGTCTCGGACAATACCCTGCGAATCGGAGCGGATTCGAGGGGTGTCGCACGGGCTGCCCGGGAGCGCTCCGTGCGACGTCAAGTGCGACGCCGCCGAGGGGTGACGCCTCCGGAAAAGCCTTTGTTGATCAGCCTTCAACCTCCTGGCATGCCGTATGCGCCTTCCTCCCTGAATCATTCGATGCCGGCCAGGGGCGATCCGTCCCGCCCACCCGGAACTCCCGGGTGAATCCACCCCGGCATCATCAGGAGGAACCGTATGGGACGCATCATCGGAATCGACCTGGGAACGTCCAACTCGGCCGCGGCCGTCATCGAGGGCGGCAAGCCGACCGTCATCCCCAGTGCCGAAGGGGTGTCGATCGGAGGGAAGGCCTTCCCCAGCGTGGTGGCCTTCACCAAAGACGGACAGCGCCTGATCGGTGAGCCGGCCCGCCGGCAGGCCGCCACCAATCCCGATCGCACCATCCTCGCCGTCAAACGCAAAATGGGAACCTCCCAGAAGATCCGCATCGACGGCAAGGATTACACCCCGCAGGAGATCTCGGCGATGATCCTGCAGAAGATCAAACGCGACGCCGAGGCCTTCCTCAACGACAAGGTCGATGGAGCGGTCATCACCGTGCCGGCCTACTTCGACGATGCCCAGCGCCAGGCGACCAAAGACGCGGGCGCCATTGCCGGGCTCGAGGTCAAGCGCATCATCAACGAACCCACCGCCGCGGCGCTCGCCTATGGGCTCGACAAGAAGGGCGAAAGCCGTATCCTCGTCTTCGACCTGGGCGGTGGCACCCTCGATGTCACCATCCTCGAGATGGGCAACGGCGTCTTCGAGGTGCTGTCGACCAACGGTGACACCCAGCTCGGCGGCACCGACATGGATAAGGCCCTGCTCGAGCACGTGGTGGCCGACTTCAAGGCCCGGGAAGGCATCGACCTGTCGCGTGACTCGATGGCCATGATGCGGCTCCGCGAAGCGGTCGAAAAGGCCAAGATCGAGCTGTCGACCACGACTTCGACCGAGATCAACCTGCCCTTCATCTCGGCCACCCACGAGGGGCCCAAACACCTGGTCATGACCCTCTCCCGGGCGAAGCTCGAGGAGATCGTCGACCCGCTCGTCCGCCGGTGTCGCGGCCCCATCGAGAATGCCCTGCGCGATGCCAAGCTCGCGGCCTCGCAGATCGGCCATATCGTCATGGTCGGTGGCCCGACCCGCATGCCGGTCGTCCAGAAGCTGCTGCGCGACTTCTTTGGGAAAGACCCCGAACGTGGGGTCGATCCCATGGAGTGCGTGGCGATGGGGGCCGCCATCCAGGCCGGCATCCTGCGCGGCGAGGTCAAGAATGTGCTGTTGCTCGATGTCACCCCGTTGTCGCTCGGCATCGAGACCCTGGGCGGCGTCATGACTCCCCTCATCCCCCGCAACACCACCAGTCCCACCCGGAAAGCCGAGATCTTCTCGACGGCCAGCGACAACCAGCCGGCCGTGTCCGTCCATGTGCTGCAGGGCGAACGACCCATGGCCCGTGACAACAAGACCC
This sequence comes from Candidatus Ozemibacteraceae bacterium, assembly GCA_937998695.1. Taxonomy (GTDB): domain Bacteria; phylum Muiribacteriota; class Ozemobacteria; order Ozemobacterales; family Ozemobacteraceae; genus Ozemobacter. The sequence continues at coordinate 36,301 of CALLCO010000027.1, read as the reverse complement.
TCGGGCGGTTCGACCTGGTCGGCATTGCCCCGGCTCCGCGTGGAGTGCCGCAGATCGAGGTCGCGTTCGATATCGACGCCAACGGAATTGTCAACGTGTCCGCCAAAGACCTGGCCACCGGCAAGGAGCAGAAGATCACCATCACCAGCTCCCATGCCTTGACCCAAGCCGAGATCGACCGCATGGTCAAAGAGGCGCAGCAGTTCGCCGCTGACGATGCCAAGGTCAAAGACCGGATCGAGCAGCGGAACCAGGCCGAAAGCCTCGTCTATCACACCGAAAAGACCCTCAAGGATCTCGGGGACAAGGTGCCGGCCAATCTGCGGGCCACCGTCGAGGAGAAAAAAGAAGCCCTGCGTCGCCGCCTCGAAGGGGACGATCTCGAAGCCCTGAAGCGGGCGCGGGCCGACCTCGAACAGGCCATGCACCAGATGGCCGAAGCCGTGTACCGGACTGGCCAAGGGGGCAGCGGTTCGGCCGCCGGCTCGGCGGGTCCCACGGGTTCCTCTTCCCGCCCAACGGGTGAGGGCGGCGACGAAAAGGTGGTGGACGCGGAATTCCGCAAAGCCGCCTGACCGACCGTTCCCTGCCCCCCGGGCGGGGTTCCCCCTGCTCCTGTCTGACTCCCCTCGGCCAACGGCCGGGGGGAATTCGTTTCTGATGGGCAAGCGAGCCGGCCGACCCTGGGATGGTGGTGTCTGCCTGAACTGCCGGACAGCGACCGTGGGAAGGCGGATGGCAGGCGACCCCTCCGGAACAGGGGGGCATGGCTCGGCTGGCCGGGGCCGAGGTGGCGCGGTGCGACGTCGCCGAGACGGTGCCAGCAAACGGGCATGGTCTCCAGGTTTCCCCGGTGGTGGCTTGGTGGAAGCCACGGAAGTCCTCCCGTTCGGCGGCGATGAAGCGGGGAAGGGCCCCAGAGGGGGCGGACGCCCGTTGCCAGAAAGCCATATCCGGTGGGAAAGCCACCGCCCCGGGCGGTCAGGCCCGGGGCGGCGTGGGAAAGAGCGAGTTCCCTCGAGGGGGGGCGCAACGGAGCCCTTAGTGGATGGTGATGCGGCGTCCCTCCGCGTCGGGGGCGGGAGTGGCCGGATCGAGGGGAGCGGTGACGATCAGCGAGCCATTCTCGTAACGGGCCGTCACGCGGTCCTCCAGGACCTTGCGCGGCAGCTGGATGACCCGCCGCTGCGATCCGTAGGAGATCTCGCTGCGATAGACCTTCTGTTTGTCGTCACTCTCCCGGACCTGCTGCTTGCGCTCCGAGGTCAGCACCAGCGCATTGTCCTTGATGCGCAGGTCGATGGACTCACTGGCCTGGCCCGGCAGGTCGATGATGACGATCAACTGGCCTTCCCGCTCGACGATGTCGGTCTTCAGGTTGCCCTCCATCAGGGTAGGCGGGCGCGAACCGAAGGGAGTGCCGAGGCGGAACTGTTTGAGCAGGTCCTCGAACTGCTTCTCGAACGGCGACCGGAAGAAGTCGTCGTCCGGGATGCCCCAGCCGCGGTTGCTGCGCCATTCGTCCATCCGACGTTGCATGTCGCGCAACGTTTCATCCAGGGTGGGGGAAGTGGGTTTGCCCCCCTCCTGGTCGGCCGCCAACGCACACGAAGACGGGCCAGCGCGGCTGCCGACCAGAGCCAGGCCGCCGATGGAAAGACAGGCGACGACCAGTGAGAGCACTAAACATCGTTTCATGATTCCCTCCTTCAATGAATTCTGGTCGACCCGTTTGACTGGAAATCATGAGGTTTGGTTCCAGGAAACAGAGATTGCGCGACGCAACGAATCCTCCTTGGGATCAAGGGTGGTGAAATCAGAAAGCAGGCCCTCATTGCCGGCTGGTCCAGCCATGTCGACCCGATCCTGGGCGAACCTGCGAAGGTTGGCATTCCTTTTGCTAGCCATTGAGGTGAGCCAACAGAAAGCGAGGTGAGCCGAGATGTCGAAGCGAGAACTTCGGAACCCGACGAAGAAGATGGTCGGGAGGCAGCCCGACGCGACCACTTCCTGCTCTGGTCCGTCCACGGATCCGCGGCAGAATCCGACGCCGATTCTGACCAATCTTGGCTTCCCGGCGCCGGTCCTGGTCGTCCGGATCGACGGCCCTGAAGGTGGCTTGACCGCTTTCCCCATCCATTGACCGCCTTCCCCGGCCCACGCCGGCGGAGAAGCGATGCGACCTCACCCGGTGTCGGAGTGGGGCCGCGAACGTTCGTCACATCATGAGCACAGGAGGTTGCAACGATGAATTGGCAGAAGTGGCTCCCTTGGAACTGGTTCAAGAAAGAGGAAGAGGAGGCCAGGGTACCCGTGATCCAGGGCCCTGTGTCCACCGAGCATGCCCTGGCCCACCCCCCGTTCAATGAATTCCACCGGGAATTCGAGCGCCTCTGGAACGGGATGCTCAGCACGATGTTTCCCGGGATGCGGTTCCCCGCCTTCCCCATAGGTTCGACCTCGATGGCTGGGCTCTTGCGACCGACGCTCGACCTGTCGGTGACCGATGACGCCTACCAGGCCACCCTCGAGGTGCCGGGCGTCGATCCGCACGATATCAAGGTGGAAGTGCGGCAGGGCAACGTCTTCATCACCGGGGAGAAAAAGCAGGAACAGGAGGTGCGGGAGCGCGACCACTACCGGATCGAACGATCCTACGGGCAGTTCCGCCGGGTCCTGACCCTGCCCGAGGACGCCAACGCCGAAAAGATCGAAGCCCGGTGCCGCAACGGCGTGTTGACCGTCACCATTCCCCGGGTGCGGTTGCCCGAATCGTCCGCCCGCCTCATCGAGGTGAAGGCGGGGTGAGCCGCGTGGGTGCCAGCGTGATTACCCGCCCTTCCCGTCGTTCGGGCGGGTCTTCATGCTGAGCGAGATCCGGCGCCGCTCGCGGTCGACCTCGAGGACGGTCACTTGTACCGTTTGCTGAACCTTGACCACGGTGGCGGGGTCGGCGACGAAGCGGTCGGCCAGCTGGGCAAGCCGGTGACGGATGGTGGTGACGGCCACCTCGTCGAGTGACCCGGTGCGCTCCTTGCGATAACGGGCGATGAAGGGCACCGTGGCCCCCTCGGCCAGCAGTTCGGCCACCGCCCGCACCTGGGCCGGGGCCAGGCGCAGCTCGGGCGCCACCAGCGCCACATGAACTGCGGCAACCGGCTCGCTCATGACCTTTCCTTCCCGCCCTCCGGCGTTGGGCCTTCCGCCTTCCGGGAACGGTCAGCGCTGGTAGCGGATGACCTTGCCGTTGCGGAAAGCGACGATCTGGGCCAAAATGGCCACCGCGATCTCTTCGGGAGTCTGCCCGCCGAGGTTGATGCCCACCGGCGAAAACAACGCGGCGATTCGTTCCGGGGCGGCGCCTTCCGCCAGCAGGGTCTTCTTCATCTCCTCGACCTTCCGCGCCGAGCCGATCATCCCGACGTAGGCGGCGGGGGAAGACACCACCCGCCGCAGCACCTGCAGGTCGTGCGAATGGCCGGGGGTGACAATGACGACCGAGGTGCGGGCGTCGAGGCCCACCGTATCGACGCTGGCCTCATACGGGGCGCACAGCACCTGGTCGACTTCCGGCAGCACCTTGGGATCGGCGAACTCGGGGCGCTGGTCGACCAGGGTGACCCGGAAATGGGCGATCGAGGCCAGTTTGGCCAGCACGCGACCGATGTGCCCGCCGCCGAAGATGACCAGGCGCGGTCGGTCGACCAGCAGCTCGAGGTAGACCTTCATCGCCCCGCCGCAAACCGGTTCGGTGCCGTCGATCGGGTTGGCCATGGTGAACGCCATCACCTTGCTGCCCCCGGTATGGAACAACTCGACCGCCGCCTGCCGGACCCGCTCTTCGTTGACGCCGCCACCCACGGTGCCGTCGATGCTGCCGTCGTGGTAGATCAGCATCTTCTGCCCGACCTTGCCGGGGCTGCTGCCCTCGGTCTCCACCACCAGGGCCAGCACGAACGGGTCGCCCTCGGCGAAGGCCTCCTTCAGTGCGGTGAAACATTCGCTGTTCATCATGTCGTCTCCCGGGTGAAGTGGCGAGGCCTCTTCCCGCCAGAGAAGCATGCCGCCGGAGGGAAATGTTGCTTCCAGCCGGGTCTGCAGGGCCTCGCACAGGGTGGCGGCTGCTTCATCGAACTGTTGCCGGTTCTCGAGGACGATGCCATGGTGCCGGAGGCTCGGTCAGCGGGGCGCGAACCAGGGCCAGGCTGTCGGAGGCCAGGGCGACGATGTCGGGGGACGGGTCGGCCAGGGCGGCCTCCAGCAGGGGAATGGCCGGGGCGGCGCGAGTGCCGAGGCGCCCGGCCATGGCCAGGGCGGCCAGGCGGGCCGGGCCCGTGGCGCTGCCCAGCACCTCGACGAGGCGTGGCACCGGGTCGGCGGTGGCCATGGTGATCAGATCGAGCGGATCCCAGGGGCGGGGTTCATCGGTGACTGCCACCGGGACCGCCCAGGAAGCCAGCCGACCGGGGTCGGCCAGCAGCACCTCGACGGTGGCGGTGCCGCTGCGGGCCAGCAGGGCCCCCAGGCGGTCGTTGAACCAGACCCGGTCCTCTTCGGGCAGAGCCAGTCCGGGAAGCTCGAGCAGACGGTCGAGGACCAGTCTGGCCTGGCCGGTGGACAAACGCACGTCGTGGGTCCGGCACAGGGCCAGGGCCCGGCGCATGGCGTCCTGGGCATGACCGGCCAGGCAGCGCTCGAGGAAGAGGTCGGGAGGTTGGCGGCCCAGCCGGTCGAGGCCCAGGAGGGCCACCCAAACGAGCAGGACCAGGGCCCATTGACGGGGGGGGCTCACGGGATCGGCCTCCTCATTCGAACACCTTCCGGGACAGGACGGCCCCCCGGTCGTCGAAGTGGACCTCGTCAACGATTCCGAACAGGATCCCGGGGATCCGGCAGGCCAGCCGTCCGAACCATCCCGTCGGACCGGTGCCGAGGCGGAGGCCGGGGGCCTTGTCCTGGGCCAGGGCCCACGCTTCCGAGGCGGGGAGACCGTCGGGGATGGTCGTCCACTCGACCACGCTGCCCAGGGGGGTTCCGCCGCCTTCCCGCTTCAAGATCCAGGCCAGGCGCGCGGGGGTGGGGGGAAGGGCCCGGTACCGCTGCCAGGCGGCCCAGTTGGCCAAGCCGGCCTGCCACCAGATCTCGCCGTCGATCCGGGGGGTGCCTTCAATGGCCAGACGGGCCGGTTCTGACCAGGCCCGGTCCAGCAATGGGGGCAGATCGACCTGCAGGCAGAACCCGACCAGGGCGAGCACGACCAGGGTACGCGCCCCGACGGTGGGCGCCTCCGCCGGTCGCCCGCCGCCGGTCGCAGCCGCTTCCGTTCCGGCGAGATGGTCGCCCAACGATTTTCCGCTCGATCCCAGGGAAAACTGGTTGAGGACGCCGACGGCCGCCAGCAGCACCATGGCCTGCCCGGTGGCCATCCAGCCCGGATTGGCCTGCAGGGCTCCCGTGGACGGGGGGCCGAACGTGGGGTCGAACCAAAGCCGGTAGGGGTGCCAGCCGTAGAGCCAGCCGAAGGGAACCAGCCACGGTAGGTGACGGCGCAGGGAAACGAAGGGGGGAAGAGCTCCCCCGTCCGTCTCTTCCGCGAAGGGCGTCCCCGAGAGGAAGAGACGATGGCCGAACAGACGGCGCAGGTGCCACAACCCCGGCAGGGCATCCTTGAGGAGGATGGCCGTCAGGAAGGTGAGCCAGAAGGGCCAGGAGGTCCCGACCGCCCAGGGAGAATAGCCTGCGGGGGGAGGGAGAAGGCTTTGGATGAGCCCATCCGCCGCCCGGGCCAGCAAAAACGCCCCCAGGAGCTGCGTGCTGACCGCCCAGAAACGCAAACCCGGGGCCACGGGCAGGGGGGGCGGGAAATCGACGACTCCCCCGGGACCGGCAGGGCCGGGCAACGGATCGGGGGCATTCCCCGTCCGGGCCATGGGCCTGAAATCCTGAGCCATCGGTGGTTCCCTCCTCCAGAGGTCCGGTCGCGACCAGGATACCGCTTTCGTCGGGTCGGAGGCAAGCCGCCGCCTTCTCCATCGTTTCCCGTCAAGGTTCTCCCTTGGCGTGCCGATGGATGGCAAAGACAACACATCCCGCGGAGGCACTATGAATCCTCTTCCCCTTGCCCGGTCTGTGTCCGGAGGATCGACCGCCCTCCGGGTCGGGCAGATCGAGACCGTCCACGGCCCGATTCCCAAGATCTTCGACGAGTTCTGGACCGCCAAGCAGCGCCAGATGCACTCGCTCCACTACGCCCTGTCCTATCGGGCGTCGTTCAAGCCCGAATTGCCCGACTTCTTCATCCGGCAGTTCTCGCGGCCCGGCGAGGTGATCGGCGACCCGTTCGGGGGGCGTGGCACGACCGTGCTGCAGGCGGCCCTGCTCGGCCGGCAGGGCTGCAGCAACGACGTCAATCCGCTTTCGGAGAGGATCACCTACCCCAAGGTGCATCCCGTTGCCATCGAGGATCTCGAAGCCCGTCTCGATGTCATTCCCCTGGACATGCCACGCGATCTCACCCGGGAAGAGGACATGAGCATGTTCTACCACCCCGACACCTATCGTGAGATCCTCAACCTCCGCGATTATCTCAAGACCCATCGCGACGACATCGACCGTTTCATCGAGATGATCGCCATCTCGCGCCTGCACGGCCATTCACCGGGGTTCTTCTCGACCTACTCCTTTCCCCAGATCTCGATTCCCAAAGCCAACCAGATCAAGATCAACCAGACGCGGGGGGTCGAACCCGACTACCGCGAGGTCAAATCGCGGATCCTGAAGAAGGCCCGCACTGCCCTCAAAGATGGCCGTCTCGAGGAAATCGTGGCGGCGGGCCGCAAGGTGCGCCTCACCGTGGGTGATTCCCGCGACCTGCGCGGGTGGCCCTCCGAGAGCGTCCACCTGGTCGTCACCTCGCCCCCCTTCCTCAATCAGGTCGACTATGTGCTCGACACCTGGATCGAGACGTGGTTCTGCGACATCGACGCCAAGAAGATCGAGGACAAGGTGGTGCAGACCCCCGACCTCGAGGAATGGAAGCAGTTCATTTCCGATACCCTGGCTGAACTGCACCGGGTGCTGGTGCCGGGCGGGCTGGTCGCCATGGAGGTCGGAGAGATCCGCTACCAGGGCGAACTGCTCAACCTCGACGAGACGGTTGTCTCGCTCACCACTTCGAAACGGTTCAACCTCGGGCAGTTCCGGGTCCGCGAGGTCTACGTGCAGACCCAGGAATTCACCAAGCTGGCCAACTGCTTCCGGGTGAAAAACAACGTCCTCGGGACGAACACCAACCGCATCGTCCTGATGGAAAAAATCTAGGAGGCGACCCATGCGCATCACCCCCCTCGACATCTACCAGCGGGAGTTCTCGCGGAAGAAGCTCGGCGGCCTCGACGAGAACGAGGTCTACGACTTCCTCAAGAAGGTCGGACGCGAATACGAGGCGGTGTACGCCGAGTGCAAGAACCTGAAGGACCAGAACCAGCGCCTGACCAACCAGATGAAGGACTACCTGGAACTGGAAAAGACGCTGAAGCAGACCTTGATCGCGGCCCAGAAATCGTCGGCCGACACCAAGAACAACGCCGAAAAGGAAGCCGAGCTGATCGTCAAGGAAGCGGAGATCCAGGCCGAACGGATCTTGGATGAGGCCCGGTCCGAGTCCGAGATCATCGGCAGGGAGATCCGCGAGCTGAAGCGCCAGAAGCGCATGCTGAAGGTCGAACTGCGGACCGTTCTGGAATCGTACCTGTCGATGCTCAACGAGGAACCGCCCGCCCTGGCGGCCCGCACCGCCGCCCTGGCCACGCCGGCGGCGGCGCCCGCTCGGGCCCTGGACGCGACCACCCCTGCCACCCCGCCGGCTGTTCCCGGAGCCAACTGACGCGGGGCGATGGCGCTTCGCTGCCTCCAGCCGCACGCCCGGGGGGTGAGACTGGCCGTCCAGGCTGTCCCCCGGGCGTCGCGCACCGAGGTGGTTGACTTCCCCGAGGATCGTTGTAGAATAAGGGTTAAGGCGCCTCCCGTCGAGGGCGAGGCCAATCTGGCCCTCGTCGCCTTCCTCGCCAAGCTGTTCGGGCTGCCGAAGAAGCAGGTTCTTCTCGATCAGGGCGCGCATGGCAAGCAGAAAGTCTTCCTGCTCGTCGGGGTCGATCCGGTCACCGCGGAAGGGATTCTGGCGCGGTTCCTGCCGGCGGCCAGCAAGGAGAAGGGATGAAAATCAACCACTGGCTCTGGCTCCTATGGGGAGCCATGATCCTGTCGATGCTGTTGAAGCAGAAGATCGACACCTATATGGTGGTGGCCCTGATCATCCTGCCCATTCTGATCGCCCTCCTCGAACTCCAGGAAGAGGTCGGTTCACTCAAAGAGGAAGGCAAACACCAACGCAAATACATCATGGACCGCTTTGCTGCGGTTTCCGACAAATTGAAAGACCTGGCCGACAGCCTCGAGAAAAAACTGGTGGTCGACTTCGCCGAGTTCGCCCGCACTTCCGCACCGGCGACCGTGGCCCGCCCGCTCAAGAAGAAAAAAAAGAAGAAGCCCGCCACCGAGGTCGGGGCGGTTACCCCCGATCTTGCCACCGCCGCAGCCCCCACCCAAAGGACCAAAGCCGCGCCTTCCGGCAAGGCAGCCGTCCACCGCCCACCACAGGGCACTCCCCACGGTTGATGTCATCCGCGGCTGATCTGAGGGGTGAGCCGGAAATCGACCATCCTGCGTGCCACACCTTCTCATTCATCCTGACAGCCAGGCCAGTCACCTTCGACCGGTCCGGTTCCAGGGGGCGAGACATCGTATGGCCGGCCGACCTCCCCGGTGTCGATGGACTGGCCGATCGTTGAGGAAGGGCATCGGTCGTCGTTCCTGGTCGCTCACTCTCCGGTGTACATCCCCTCGCCCCAGGGAATACCGCCAACCCTCTCTGGATGCTTTCCTTGACACCCCCCCCTGTCTGTCAGTATAGTTATTGAAATACCAGCCGAAGGGATGTTCCCATGCTGAACCGCTGCACCATAGTTGCCCTCCTAACCCTCGGGATCGGGCTGACCCTTTCGGATGTCCGTCCCGCCCAGGCGTGGGGTAGCAAAACGCACAAGAAGATCACTTCCGATGCCTACCACATCATGCCCAAGGGGTTCCGCGAACTTCTGGGCGAAACGGCCAAGACCAAACCCGCCCTTCGCCCCCTGCTCGATGCCTCGATCGAACCAGATACCACGCTGAAAGACTTCCAGAACCACGTCTTTCACATCCACGGGTTCAAGATGGGCAACGGCCCCTTCAAGGTCGAGGAGCTGGCCAAGGAGATCGTGACCGACATCCAGAAGAAGGCTCCCCGGGCCCAGATTGCCCAGAAGCTGGGCTGGCTGGCCCATTACATCGCCGACCTCGCCCAACCGCTTCACACCGGGGTCGCCACCTGGGAGGGCATCGAGGAAAAGGCCTACCACGCGGCCTGTGAGAAAGACGCCGACGATCACGTCTACGAGTTCGGGGTGTACTTCGACGGCGCCTTTGCGGTCGAGCGCATCAGTGCCCGCATGGTCTACGAAGCGCTCTGGGCCAACCAATACTATGCCCAGCTCGAGGAAATGTACACTAGTGGCAAGCGCTGGCAGGCCGCCAAGCCCATCCTGGCCAAATGCTATTCCCGGGCGGTCAACAACGTCGTCGATATCTGGTATTCCATTTGGCTGCGGGCCGGTGGCCGCGCCAATGCCAAGGTCGATGGCAAGCCCAAGTATTTTCCGCCCTACAATTCCGCCAAACCCAGCATCTTCGCGTTGCCGCACCGCACGATCGACGATGCCGACGGTGCCGAATCCGGGGCCTCTGGGTCTGTGCCGGCCGCGGCCGCCTCGGCCGCTCCCCCCGCTCCCCCCCTCACGCCTGCCGCCTCCGACCAACCGGCTCCCAGCCGTGATGGCGACACTTCTCCCGTCCCCGAATCCCGCTGAACCCACCCGGCGGTGATCGCTTGGCCGCGATCGCCGGCGTCGTGTCTTCTACCGGCTCTGATGCCACATCGTCCAGCACCCACCATGTCGCTCCACCCCTTCCATCTTCTGACCGCCCCCCTTGAAACTCTCGTTCTCCCCAATGGCCTGACTGCGGTTTTGCACCGGTTCCCCAGCCCGGCGGTCGGTCTTGCCTTCTACATGCGCGCCGGGCCGGCCTACGAGACCCCCGAGACCAACGGCATCTCGCACGTGCTCGAGCACATGTTGTTTCGCGGGGTGCCGGCCTTTCCGTCGTCCGAAGCGTTGACCCGCGCGCTCGACCGGGTCGGAGCCGAAGCCAATGCCGCCACCTTCACCGATCTCATCGTGCTGTCCTGCAAGGTGCTGCCAGAAGCCGTCGAAGAGGCCCTGACCCTCTTCCGCGACATGGTGACGGTGCCGGTCTTCGCCGGGCTCGACGCCGAACGCGAGATCATTCTCGAGGAGTTCCTCGAGGATTTCGACGAAGATGGCACCCTGACGGCCATCGACCAGCTCTCGAACCAACTCCTGTACCGCACCCACCCCTATGCGCTCCCCATCCTCGGCAACAAAGACTTCCTGGAACGCTTGTCCGAAGAGGACCTGCGCACCCATCTGGTGCGCTTCTGTCAGCCGGGCGCGAGCGTGGTCTGCCTGTCGGGCGATCTGCCGCCCACGCCGGCCGTGCGCGCCATGCTCGAGCGCACCTACGGGCGGATGCCCGCCGGCGACCTGACGGCGACCGCCACCGTGCCGCCGATTCCAGCGTTCCGGGGGCCGCGCCTGAACTGGGTCGACTCGCCGCGTAGCCAGATCTTGTGCCGGGTCTCCTTCTTGGGATGGCCCATCGGCGATGCCGATTTCATTCTGCAAAAAGCGCTGGTGCGGTTGCTCGACAACCCCTCGGGCTCACCGTTGCGCCAGGCGATGCAGGACGAGAAAGGCTTCTGCTATTCGCTGGCGGTCGGGGTCGATGCCTACGCGGCAGCCGGGGCGGTGCACGTCGATTTCTCGGTCAAACCCGACCGGCTCGTCGATGCCCTCTACGAATGCCTGCGCGTGCTGGCCCGTCTCGCCGAGCGGCCTCCCACCGCCGATCTCGTCGAGCACATGGTGCAGCAGTATGTGAAAGGCAAGCGGTTCGCGGCCAACGACCTGTGGGATTTCAGCGGCCGGGTGGGCTTCCGGGCGCTCTATCCCGGGCCACCCCCGTTCGACGAGGAATACCACGCCAGCCAGCAGGTGCGCCAAGCCGACCTGCAGCGCCTGGCCCGCCGGCTGTTTCGGCCGGCCCGCCTCGGCGTCACCTTGGTGGGCCCTTGCTGCGGGGCCCATTATCACCGGGTCGGCCGCATGATCGACCGCTTCCCGGGCTGAGTCCGCACGCCCTTCCGGGAGTTCGACGTCGGTCGCGGGTGCCCTGGGAGATGGGCCACCGTCGTGCTCGTCCGCTCGCCGAACCGGTATGCCTCAAAGAGCCGATCGCCTCCCACAAGCATTCCGGATGGTTGACGCAGACGGATGGCGATCGAGCTTGTTGCACCAACCTCCCAAACGGCCTATCATCGAGTACCGCTCGTCGAGAAATATTGACTGGATCAAGAGAGCTATGGATGCGAAGGGTGCCATTGCCGCCACAGGCTCATTGCCGCACGAATTAGCAGAAAACATCCGTTCCATAAATCCTTGGTGGACAGGTGGCGAACTCTTGCAGCCGCCACGGTTCAAACGCTGGCCCTTCGACCGACTCCTACGCTTGCTGAAGGAAGGCATGACACCCGCGACCGTATTGCGTGGTCCCAGGCGGGTCGGGAAGACCATCTTGCTCAAACAGGCGGTGCAATCGCTCTTGACGGATGGCGTCGCGGGAAACCGAATTTTATATGTTCCTTTCGATGAATTACCCACCTTCAAAGGCATCCAAGAACCCGTGTTGGCCGTCTCTCGGTGGTTCGAAAAGGAGATGTTGCGCGACTCGTTCAATGCGGTCGCCAACCGAGGCGCGCCGGCCTATCTGCTTTTTGACGAGGTTCAGAATCTTGATTTTTGGGCGCCGCAGATCAAAAACCTGGTGGATAACCACGGGGTTCGCTGTCTAATTACCGGCAGTTCTTCGCTGCGTATCGAAGCGGGGAAGGATAGTCTGGCTGGCAGGGTCTCGACCTTGGAGATGGGGCCTCTGCTCCTCCGGGAGATCGCCGCTCTTCGGTTCGGGATTCCGTGCGGTTCGCCATGTGGTGACAATGGGTTGGATCGGTTTCTGTCGAGGGACTTCTGGCAGGAAGCGGTGCGCGTGGGCCAGCAACAAGCGACCATTCGACTCCGCAGTTTCAAAGCCTTTTCCGAGCGTGGCGGGTATCCTATCGCTCAGGAGAAGTTCGAAACGCCTTGGCATGAACTGGCGGATTACCTCAACGAAACCGTGATACGAAGAGCCATTCAGCACGATCTGCGCATGGGCCCCAAGGGACAAAAGCGCGATGAGAAACTGTTGGAGGAAGTATTCCGCCTCTCCTGCCGCTATGCCGGTCAAGCGGCAGGACAAGCAGCCTTTGTTCCCGAAATCCAACAGGCATTGGCGGGCAACATCGGATGGAATCGTATCCTCACCTACCTGAGGTTTCTCGACGGCACACTCTTGGTCCGTCTGGTGCAACCCATCGAACTCCGGTTGAAACGGAGAAAGGCGCCGGCCAAACTCTGTCTTGCCGACCATACGCTCCGAGCCTCCTGGTTACAGGAAACCGTCCCGCTCGATGTGGAGAGTCTCGCCGCCAATCCCCATCTGATGGATATCGCCGGGCGGCTGGCCGAAAGCACGCTCGGCTACTTTCTGGCCTCGATCCCCAGTCTGGACGTGGCACATTTCCCGGCGCGAGGCGCCGAACCAGAAGTCGATTTCGTGTTGACCATCGGTACCAAGAGAATCCCCATCGAGGTGAAATATCGCCACCGCATTGATACGATGGAAGATACGCGGGGGCTCCGAGCATTCCTGGAGAAATCCGTGTACAACGCGCCATTCGGATTGCTGGTGACGCTGGATGACGACGTCCGCGTTCCCGATCCGCGCATCATCCCTATTTCACTTTCATCGTTTCTCTGGACGAGGTGATGCGGCGATCACCGGTCGATCCCGGCTGAGCGAACACGCTGGTTCAAAAGTCGGGTCCATGACCTTCTAGCCCCAGGAATACTCGCCGCCTTCAGAAGTGCTCAGGGGCGCAGCCATCTCCTCAAGCCTGTGAGGCGGATCATTTGCTTGCGGGGAATTAGGAACCGGTGGTGGCGCCGGCTTCGGTGCCCGGGCGGGCCGGCGGGGTGCGCATGGCGAACCAGGCCAGGCTGAGGGTCAGGAGCAGGAAGGCGATGACGCCCCGGCGGTCGGCCCCTTCCGGCAGGCCTTCCATCTCGATCTTGCCGTCTTTCATCGCCAGGTAGAGGCGCTGCCATTTTTCCACCTCGGCCGTGGCCTCGACGGTCTGCCCGCTGGCGGTGCAGGCCAGCTTGAACGACTTGACCTTGAGGGCGGCCATCTGCTTCGACAAATCCTTGATGCGGGCCTCGATCGCGGTGATAATCGCCGGGTCAGGCGCGGCCGCCTGGCGGGCCTGGCGCAACTCCTGGTTGGCCGCCGAGAGATTGGTGACGAACTCGCCCGTGTCGGGGAAGCCCGCTGTCGGCACGGCCACGAAGCCGCCGGTGACCGGCTGCCCATCGACCGTCCAGGTCTGGCCGGGCTCGGCCTTCACGTAGAGGCCGGGCTGGCTGACGGGCTCCAGCAGCACGGGGAAGCGCTCGGCCAGTCCGACCATGAACATGATGAGGACACCCACCAGCGCCGCCCCGGCGATCAGGCCGGACGAGTAGAGGACGCCGGTCTCGCGCTTCTCTTCGAGGTGCTTGTCGCCCGTGCGCAGCTCCAGCAGCCAGCGGACGATGCCGCCGACCATGATCGGCACCGACAGCGACAGGGGCAGGTAGAGGCCGACCGCGAAGGCCAGGGAGTTGATGCCGAGCAGTTCGACCCCCAGGGCGATGAACATGCCGCAGAAAACGAGGTTCCAGGGCAGGTTCTGGCTGATGACGCCGTCGATGACCAACCGCATCAGGTTGGCCTGGGGGGCGGGGAGGGCGCCGGTGACGATGGCGTCCTTCAGCAGATACATGACGAATCCCATGGTCAGCCCGGCGCTGGCCACCCCGATGAACTCGCCCATCTGTTGCAGGTGCGGCGTGGCGCCGATCAGGAAGCCGGTCTTGAGGTCCTGCGAGGTGTCGCCGGCGATGGCGGCGGCGATGCAGACGAAGGCCCCGACCACCAGGATGGCCGCTTTGGCGTTGGGCAGGGTGTGCAGCCCGAACAGGATGAACAACACGCAGGTCAAGAGCAGCGTTGCGATCGTCATGCCGGAGATGGGGTTGGAGGACGAGCCCAGCAAGCCGACGATGCGTGACGAGACGGTGACGAAGAAGAAGCCGAAGATGACGATCAACACGGCGCCCAGGATGGCGGCGGTCAGGTTGTTCGACAGCACGTCGGTGGCCAGGAAGAGGCCGACACCCAGGGCCAGCACGACCGCCCCGCCGAGAATCAGCGACATCGGCAGGTCGTCCTGGGTGCGCACGGTGGTGGCTTCCCCTTGGCCCAGGTGCGAGAAGCCGGCCTTGAAACTGGCGAAGATCACCGGCAGCGACTTGATCAGCGAGAAGATGCCGGCGAAGGCGACCCCGCCCGCGCCGATGTACCTGATGTAGCGCGACCAGATGGTGCCGGCCCCCATCTGGCCGATTAGCGCGGTGGCTTCGGGGACGATCGGCTGGGTGGCTTGCTCGCCGAACATCAGGATCAGCGGAATCAGCACCAGCCAGCCGAAAATGCCGCCCGACAGCATGATGGCCGAGATCTCCGGGCCGATGATGTAGCCGACGCCCAGCAGTTCGGGCGTGATCTCGCCGCCCACCTCGGCGCCCTTGAAGCCCGGGATGTGGGTCGAGGGTTCCTTGTTCCAGAGGCCGAACACCCGCTCGTGCATGAGGAGTTGATAGAGTGCCCCGATGCCCATGCCCTGGAACAGCGTCTTGGCCTTCGACAGGTCGCCTTGGCCGGCCACCAGCACCTCGGCGCAGGCGGTGCCTTCCGGGTAGGGCAGGCGGCCGTGCTCCTTGACGATCAAGTATTTGCGCAGCGGAATCATGAACAGCACGCCGATGGTGCCGCCCAGGATGGCGATCACCGTGATGTCGAGCTTGCTCGGCTCCATTTCCCAGATGAAGAGGGCGGGAATGGTGAAGATGACGCCCGCCGCCAGCGATTCGCCGGCCGACCCGATGGTCTGCACGAGGTTGGTCTCGAGGATCGTCCCGTCGCGAAAGAACAACCGAAAGATGGCCACGGCCATGACCGCCGCCGGGATCGAGGCCGACACGGTCAGACCGACCTTCAGGCCCAGGTAGGCGTTGGCCGCCCCGAACACGGTGCCGATGATGATACCCGCCAGGATGGCCTTGCCGGTAAACTCGGGAAGGGTCTGTTCGGGCGGGACGAAACTTGGATACTGGCTGCCGTCGACGACCTCGTAGGCTTTCGGGGAAAGGCCCTGCTTCTCGCTCATGGTGCTCCTCTGCGACTGCGGTCTCCAGGCGGGGCGGCTCGAGGCCGGCCGTTGCCACCCGGGATCATTGCAGGGCCACCATAGCACACGCCCCGCGGAAATTCAAAACCTGCGGTGGCCTAAACCTGTCGGAAAACAGGCTGAACGTGGTGAGGATGCCGGGCATCAGATGGACGACACGCATCCCCGGTCGTTTGGTCAGCGAGGTGGCGGCTGGCCCCACTTGGGCCGGGGCTTGTAGGTGCACTCACTCCCAGCGTCCGGTGGCGTCGGACCCGCCGGGGGTGGCGGTCAGGCACTGACCGTCCAAGGGATCGATCGTCTCGATCCGCGTCTCGACGTGGGCGGTAGCCTTCCGATACCCTTCGACCAACCGGATCAGTGGGGCGTTCATGCAACAGGCCCTTGCGTCAAGGAAGTGCGGCACCTGTCGGGGGGGCACGACGCGGGTCCGTTCTACCGTTCGGACACCGGCAGGTCGGGGTCGATGGGGAGGTTGGGGCCGGATTCCACGTCGGCAGATGGAGGGCTGCCATCCTCGGAGAACCGGCGGGGAGAGGCTCGCCGCACAACTTCCGACGGCCAGGCCTCTCTCTCTGGCGCCGCCGGCAGGGGTGGGTCTCCGGTCGAGGCCCCCGCACGGCTTCCGAAGACATCAGATGGCAATGGCCCCGGACCGGGACCGGAGGGGCGTGACCCCGGCGGAATACCCTGGGAAAGGGGGTCATCGACGGCGCGTGGCTCGCCGGAAAGGACGTCATCGGCCGGGGACCGCTCGGAATCCGGTGTCCGGTCGAAGGCGTCATCCCGGATCAGATCCTGGTCGCGGTCAACGCTGGGGCCGAATTGGTCAGTTGGCCCCAGGCGGGGCGCTGAGGAACCGCCATCCGCGTCCTTCCCGACCCAGGCCTCTTCCCCCCCGGGACGGGACATGCGCAGCAGGAGGTCGGTGGCCATCTCGGCCATCTCGGTGCCGCTGCGGCTTTGCGTCATCAGGGCGTTGACGCCGTCGGGGTCGTCGGCCAGGCCGGTGGCGTAGGCGGCGCAGACCTGCTGATCGGGAGTGCCGTGGTACATCAGGGTCTGGAGCACCAGCAGCCCGTTGGGCCCCAGATTGAGCAGGGCGAGGGCGGCGGTCTTGCGGACGTTCCAGCTCCGGTCGTCGGTGAGGGCGGTCAGGTGGTCCGAAAACTGGGTCAGCTTCAGTTTCCCGCACAGGTAGGCTCCGGAGATGCGGTCGTGTTCGGTGGGGCTCTTCAACATGGCACCGATGACGGGCAGGCCGTCGCGGTGGCCTAGCTCCCAGAGGGCTTGGGCGGTGTCGGCCCGGACCCGGTGATCATGGTCTTCCAGCCGCGCCTTGAGCCGCTTGACGATCGCTTCGTCCTGGTGGCCCTGGCTTTGGTGAAGGCGTTTGATGGCCAGCACGGCGTTGGCCCGGGTGCGGGGGTCGCCGTTGTCGAGGGCTTCCACCAGGGGCCCCATCGTAGAAGCATCCGGGAACTCGCCGAAGGCCGACATGACGGTGGCGCGAATGCGGGGGTTGGTGGTGGTGCGGGCCAGTTCCTTAAGGGCGGGCACGGCGTGCGGGTCGCGCAGTTGGGCCAGGCTCTGGATAGCGGCGATGACGATCGCCTCGGAGGCATGGCCGAGCAATGCCTGCAATTTGGCCGTGGCGGAAGCGGTGCCGGTGCGGCCGACGGCCGCGATCGCCACACGGGCCACGTCGGGTTCGGCATCCTCGAGATTGGCCTGGAAGAGGGGTTGCCACTCGACGCCGCCCAGGGCGTCGAGGATGATCATCGTTCCCCACCGCAGTATCCGGGACCAACTCCCGAACTCGGCGAGCAGGGTCTCGCGGGCCTTGGCTTGCCCCTGACCGGCCAGGGTAATGACCGCGAACGCCTGTTCGGAGGGTTCCCCTTTCTCGGCCATGTCGACGAGGGGCCGTTCGGCCATCTCGGGTGAGACACCATCGCCGATGAAGGAAAGCAGGGTGCGGTGCAAGCGGGAGCGTTCCAGCAGGCCCTCGGTCGCCTTGCGCCGGAGCAGCTCCGGGTCAGACAGCCGCTCCAGATGGCGGGCGAAGACGTCAATGGGTACGGGGAAGGCGGTTCCCTTGATGACACTTATCAGCCGGGCTTCGATCGAGGGGTAGGCATCGCCCAACAACCGGAAGACCCCGACCGCATAATGGATCAGGAATTTCTCGTAGCGTTCGAGCAGGTCGACGAGTTCGATGGGTGTCAGCATGGCGGGCCTCCCGGCAGGTGCCTGCAGAATGCGTGTGGCGCGCGCGCGAGCGCGGTGGGCGTCACGATCATTTGCCGCTGATCCGCAGCAGGGCCTCGCGGACCTGGTTCTGCAGCGGCGAGTTCGGATACTGGTTGAGGATCTTTTCATAGGCCTGCCGTGCCCGCGTGTAGTCGCGCTGGTAGGCCTCGTAGGTGAAGGCGATCGCATACTGGGCGTCGGCGGCGAACTGGTTCTGGTAGAAGAGGTTGTTCATCTCCTCCCAGGTCTGGATGGCGCCGGCATAATCGGCGAACCCTTCCCGCAGCACGAACCCGAGCCGGAAGTAGGCTTCGTGGACCAGCGGGTCGTTGCGCTTGGTGTCGATCAGGCGCTGGTAGACGCGGCGCGCCTCGTCGAAGTTGAGAATCAGCTGCTCGTTGGCCCGGCCGATCTTCAGGTTGGCCTCGTCGACCAGCGGCGAGGTCGGGTGGGCCCGGACGAACTCCTCGAGCAAACGCAGGGCTTTCTGACCATCGCGCAGCTTGGTCATATACATCTCGTACAACTGCATGGTCACGTTCGGCAGGTCGGGATCGTCGGGGTTCTGGTCGAGCCACCGCTGCATGTACTCGGCCCCCTTCTGCGGGTCGAGCAGGCGGTCTTCGCACAGGGCGACCAGTTCCCGCATGATCTCGTAGGCGGCGGGGGACTCGGGATTCTCCTCCCAGAGCTGGACCATCTCCCGCTCGGCACGCGGGAAGTCTTGCAGATCGTCGATCTGCCGCTTCTTGATCTCGTCGAGCGTTTCGAGGATGTCGCGATCCTCGTCGGTGTATTCGCGCTTGACCGCCTTGCGGGTCCGGGGCCGCTCGGTCTTGACCAGGCGTTTGGCGGCAAGGGCCCGCAGTTTCTGCCGGGCGAACTGTCGCACCGTCGGAACCTTCGCGTAGTCGTCGCGGATCGACTGCCAGAACAGGTCGGCCAGGTCGGGGTTGGCCAGTTTGTCCTCGACGAGGTTGCCGATCCGCAGGATCAGGTCGAGGTGCTGCGGGGCCGGGGTGTAGGAGCGCAGCAGCGCATCGAGGTGTCCGACCGCCTTGACGTAGTCTCTCTTGCGCTCGGAGAGGTCGGCGATCTTCCGCATCAGGTCGCGGGCGCGGGCCTGCGGTGGGTGGGTCTTCAGGTAGGTCTCATACTGAGCGATGGCCCGATCGAGGTCGCGAACGTCGTTCTCGAGGACCTTCCCGATGTAGTAGGGAAAATCGGTGGCCCCGGTGCGGGAATACCGGCGCAGCCGGTTCATCTCCTCGATGTTCATCTGGGCGGTCAGATCACGCTCGAGCTCCTGGAGCTTCACCCGGTGGACCGGCACCAAGGAGCGGAACTGGAGCAACTGGTTGAGACGCAGGTGGGCGCGGGTCAGCCGCCCGGCCGCCTTGTCGGCCAGATACAGGGAATAGAGGGCCGACCGGCTCAGACGGCTGCGGGGGTAACGGTTGACCAGGGAAGTGAACAGCCGCTCGGCGTCGAAGGGGCGGCCGGCCTGCCGGTGCAGGCGGGCCATGCGGTAGAGCAGCATGTCCTTGCGGCAGCCGGGGTGATGGAGCGTGCGCAGGGCCTGCTCGTAGGCGGCAAGGGCCTGGTCCGGCTTGCCCTCCTCCTCGAGGAGGCGCCCCCGCCAGTAGAGCAGGCGTGCGGTCTGGGGCCGGTTCTCGAGCTTGCCGAGCGCTTCCTCGATCATGGCCAGGGCGAAGGGGCGGTCGCCGTCGAGACGCCAGACCCGGAACAGTTCGTCGATGCCGGCGTCGTGATCGGGCCGCGTCTCGGAATACAGGATCTTCTCGCGGAACCGCTTCAGCGAGGTGATGCGGCGGGTGAGCTGCTCCCGCAGGTCGGGATCGTGGGTGGCGGCGAGGCCCTGCTCCCAGAAAGTCAGGGCCTTCTCGGCGGCCCGATCGCGGCCGAGGGCGAGGTCGCCCAGCTTGAGCAGGGCTTCCCCCCGGTGACGGGCCTCCGGACCAAGGGCGGCGGCGGCCTCGTAATGTTCGGTGGCGTTGGCGGTGTCCTGCAGCGACTCCTGGAACAACCGGCCGCGCTCGAGCAGGATCTCCTCGGCCTCGTCGGGCTTGACCCCGCCTTTCAATATGGTGTCGAGCTCGTCGAGAGCGCGAATGGCGCGCGTGTTCTCGGCGCGGATCTTGCTCTCGCGGAAGAACTCGGAGTGCGGGTAGACCAGGGTGATCTCGTAGAACAGGTCTTGCGAGCGGTATTTGGTGTGCTCGGCCCCCTCAACCATACTGGCCAGGCGGAACAGGCGGGCCGGCGTCTCGGGTTCCTCCGGGAACTGCTCGATCTGCCGTTCGATTTCGGCGATGGTGCCTCGTTTGGCCAGGTCGGCGCGCTTCTTCTCGACCCAGGTGACCGCCTCGGGCGCCTCGAAGGCATCACCCCAGGCGGTCAGCAGTTCCTCGGCCCGGTCGAGATCCTGGTCTTTTTCCGCCTTGCGGATCAGGCGCTGGAGGGCGGTGAAGCGGGGTTTTTCGTCCCCGCCCGCCTTGAGGGCCTTGGCCACGTAGTCGAACCGGTCGGTCAGCTTCTCCAGGCGTAGGTAGATCTCGGCCTTGCGGGGCGAATCGAAGGCGAGGGCCGCTTCGAGGGTGCGCACCGCCTCCTCTTTCTTCTGGTCGAGTTCCTGGAGGCGGGCCTTGCGCAAGGAAGCCTCGACCCGGGTCGGCCCGGGCAGAGTCGCGTCGTCGATCAATTTGTCGTAGAACCGCAGGGCGTTCTTGGTGTCCTTGGCCGCCTCGTAGACCTGGGGAATCCGCTCGCGGCAGGCCAGGGCCCGGCGCCCGGTCGGGAAGAAGGACAGATACTCGAAATAGGCCTTGTTGGCGGCTTCTGGGTCGCGGACGAAATGGTCGAGGGCCTGGGCCATCCGGAACAGCAGTTCGGCCAGGTCGGGCGGATAATTGCGCATGGTCAGGATCTTCTGCGCCTCGGTGGCGAACGCCTTGCCATCCGGTTTGCGGAAGAGCCGCCAGGCGATGTAGTGCCGTAGGGCCTTCTCGGTGAGGGGGGCCGGGGCCGGCTGCTCGAGGATCCGTCGGACCAGGGCCACCGCCTGCACCGAGTCGGGCTGGGTCTTGGCATTCTCGCGCAGGTAGGCCTCGTAGAGGGCTTCGGGGGCCAGGGCATCCATCTCCTCTTCGGTGAGGAGCCGGCCGGTCGGCAGGGTGGGGGCGCTCGGAGGCAGGGCGGGGGGCGGCAGTCTGGCGGCGGTGCCCGCGGCGGCGGAGGCTGCGCCGGCAGCCTGGCGCTCGCGGGCCCGCTGACGCTCCTCGGCCTGGGCGGCCAGCCATGCGTCAGGGCCGGCGGCCTGTTCGGCCTTTTCGATCAGGGGCCGCAGTTTCTCGGCCATCTCGGGGGCCAGCCGCAGGGCGCGACGATACGAGCGGACGGCATGGGCCGGTTGATGGAAGGCGGCATAGAGGTCGCCGAGGGCGCGATGGGCGCGGGCCTGGTGGCGGCTGCGCGGGAAGCGGCGCAGGAAGGCGGTCAACGTCACCATGGCCTTCTCGCCCTCGCCGGTGGCGGCGTAGAGGCGGCCGAGGCGGTAGGTCGGGGTCTCCAGGAGCGGATCGATCGGCGAGGTCAGCGAGGCGGCGGCCTCGTAGGCCGTGAGGGCGGCGCCCGGGTTCTTTTCGACGCGATAGGCGATGTTCCCCAGCGTCAGCAGGCAGGTCAGGCGGGCCGCGCCCGAGGCGGTCTCGGCGAGGGTCTGGAAGACCCCCTTGGCTTTGGTGGGAAAGTCGCGATAGAGCTCGCGGCCGATCTCGTAGGTCAGTGCCCAGCGCACGTCTTCCGGAAGGTCTGCCGTGTCGTTCACCTCCTTGACGAAGGCTTCGAGCGGGGCTGAGCTGCTGGCCAGGGCCAGCACGGGGATCAGGTCGTGCATGAGGTCGACCCGGTCGCGTCGCCCCGCCGTGGGCAGCCGCTTGCGGATCGCCTCTTCCCGCAGCCGGAAGGTCAGATCGCGCCACCGCCGTTTTTCCTCGAAGTAGCCTTCGTCGGAGGGCAGGCTGTGGTCGAGGAAATCCTTCAGCCAGCCCAGCGCTTTGGTCGATTCCCCCTGGCCGAGGGAGCGTTCGAACAGGTCTTTCCGGAACTCCTGGGCTTCCTTGCTCTCGGCATACTTGGTGACGAAGGCCTCCATGCGGGTGAGGGCGGTCTTTTCGTCGCCCAGGTCCTCGCGGTAGACGCGCACGGCATCTTTCATGCCCTGCATGGCCCAGTAGCTGTCGGGATAGGCGGCGGACAGGTCTTCGAAGATCTTCAGGGCGGCGACCGGATCTTTGCGGTGCCGCAGGAGGAGGTTGCCGATGCGGTACCGCACCTCGTCGACCCGCCCCCAGTCGTAGAGGGTGTCGAGCTTCCAGGTGGAGCGGCGGGGGGTGCCGTGGACCAGGTAGGCGTGGTAGCGCTCGAGCGCTTGATCGTATTCCTTCAGGTCGTCATCGAGAATGAGGGCGGCGCGAAACATCGCTTCCCGGGCCAGGTGGTGGTCGGGAAAGCTGGCCACGAATCCATCATAGAGCTGCAGGGCGGTGCGCAGATCGCGGCCGCGGTATTTCTCGTACGCCTGCTCGAAGGCCAGCTGGGCGGCCGAGACCACCGGTTCGGTGCGGGCCAGGGCCCGGGTCAACCAGGTCTCGGGCTCGGCGCCCCGGCGCTGGTGGTGGATTTCGAGGGCTTTCTGGTAGTCGGCCCGCGCCCGATCGGGATTCTTGAGTCGGTATTCGGCGAAGAACCCGGCCATTTTCAGGGCGAGCACGCCCCAGGCCTTGGTCTCGTCCTCCTCCTGTTCCCGTTTTTCGAGGGAGATGGAAGGGGTGCCCACGAGGTGGGGAGGCACGCTGGCCAGGTTTTCGAGCAGGGGAAGGGCGGCTTCATGATCGTTCAGGCGGCTCGAGAGCAGGTCGGCGGACAACAGCGTGGCCGCCCGATAGGCGGCCAAGTCTTTGGTTTGGGTCAGGAAGCGGCGATAGGCGTCGAGGGCCTCGCGCGGCCGGTCGATGGTGGGGGTTAGATGCAGGATGGTTCCCCGCACGAGCAGGCTCTGGATGGCGGCGGTGGTGGTGGCGGCGGCGGGGATGCGCGAGAGGGCCTCCAGCCCGAGCTGAGGGCGCGACAGATCGTAGGCGTAGAACAGCCCGATATGGAGGTTCGCCAGATGGGCGGCCTCGGGCTCGGGGAAGCGGGCGATCTCCTCCCAGGCTTCGAGACCCTTCATGCCGATTTCCAGGTCGTAGCCTCGCTGGAAGCCCATCAGGTAGGGGATTTCTTCCGCCTCGTTGAGGTCGGGGAAGGGCCAGTAGTAGCGCCGGAAGGCCTTGACCAGGTCGTCGAACCGCGTCAGGCCCCGGCCCAGCAGGCGGGCCCGCTCGATCTTGGCGCGCACGAACAGGTCGCGGTCGGGATTCCACGACAGGAGGCGGTCCAGTTCACGTACCGCCCGGTCTTCCGGTTTGGGGGTCTCAAGGGGCGAGGCGGGTTTCTGCTTGGCCAGGATGTCGGCCAGCAGAAGCTGGGCCTCGGCCTTGATCCGGGGCCCGACCGTTTCCGCCCGGACCACTTTGCGGAGGAATTCCAGGGCGGGTTCAGGTTGGCCGAGGTCGTCGTAGTGGCGGGCCAGGTAAAGCCACCCCTCGCCGGGCTGGCGGTCGGCCCGTTCCCGGACGAATCGCAGCACCTCCTGGCGCAGGAGCTGGTCCTGTTCCTCGGGCAGGAAGGCAGGCGCGGTTGCCACCTTCGCCCGCGGTCGGGCCCCCGCCAGCCCGGGCAGGGCCAGCAGGAGGAACAGGGCCGGCAGCAGTCGGCGAAGCAAGGTTTGATCTGTCATGGTCGAGATGGACAACGCTCCGCCCGGCTTTCCGATGGCGGGAACCGGTGCGGAGAGAGGCCAGTGTTGGCAAGGTCATCCCAACGCTGGACGCGGTGCACTCCTGCCGTTCGGTCGGACCGGGCCGTCCGGTGCATCTTACCACACCCCTCTCCTAGGGGAAATAGCTGGGATCGGCGTATGTCGCCGCACGGAGCAATGGTCGACAGCGGTCGACCCTGGGGAATCAGGGGGCGGGGCTATTCCTTCCAACCCAGGAGCTGGAAGGCCTCGTCGATGCGGTCGACGGTGGTGCCGACCATCATCGAGTCGAGGGCGGCGGCCTTGTTGATGTAGGTCTTGGCCATGACCATGTCGCCCGACAGGGCGTAGGCGAGGGCAGCCAGGGCATGGACCTTGGCCGAGTTGAGGGCCAGGGCGCTGTGGGGCGAAGAGAATTGTTCGGGGGGCATGTTTCCCAACAGTTCGGCCGCCCGCTTGTAGTCTTCGGTGGTTTGATGGCGCCAGATCAGGGCGCCGGCCAGGCCGACCTTGGCCTCCTTGTCGGCGGGCACCGAGGTGGCGGCGATCTCGAAGTAGGGGATCGACTCGTGGATCTTGCCTTGTTTGGCCAGGGCCCAGCCCATGCCGTTGTGGGCGGCGATGCGCTGGGCGTCGGTCAGGCTCTGGCCGAGGGCCTGCTGGAAGTTGGTCTGGGCGGTGACGAAATTGCCGGTTTTCATGTTCGCCCAGCCGTCGTTGATCAGCTGTTCGGCGATGATGACGTCGCTGGTGCCGCCGCCCCCCCCGCCGCCCCCGCAATTCTGGATCATCGGGAAGGAGACCAGAACCAAGATCAGAATGGCCAGTTTGCCTTTGTTCATCGGGTGTCCTCCTGGGTCATGCCCGCTCAGCGCAGCACGGCGATCTTGCGCCGTTCCTTGATTTCGCCGGCCGGGGAACTGGCCTCGACGGTCACGTAGTAGACGCCGTTGGCGACCATGCCGCCGCCGCCCTTCCGGGTCAGGGGCCAGCGGGCCTCGTAGATGCCGCCGCCCTGATGGGTCAGGGTCGTCCACCAGACGTCGTCGCCCGCGGTGTCGCGGACGGTCGCCTCCACGTGGAGGGTGGTGGCGTCGGCCCCGGTGAAAGCGGCCCGGATCGTAGTGAAGGCGTGGGCGGGGTTGGGATACGCCATCACCTGGGCCAAACCGAACGAACTGGCGACCTGGGCGCTGAGGCGCGCCTGGACGCTATTGCCGACCCGGTCGGCGGCACTCACGGTGAAGGTATAGCGGCCGTCGAGCAGGCCCCCCGTCTCGATGTCGAGCTTGCCGTCGGCTTCCCGCCAGACGGTGGTGAGGGGGCGGCCGGCGTAGGTCACCTTGATGGAGTCGAGGTCGAGGCCGGACCCCTGTTCGTCGATGGCGACCGCCACGATCCCGGGGCGCACGGAGACCACGTCGGGACGGATGACCGGGGCCTGGGTGTCGAGGGCGGCAAAAACGCTGCCCGAAACCTCGACCGCGCCATGCACCTGGCCATCGACCAGGGTTCCCTTGCCGAGGAACCGCACCCCATTGCCGGTCTCCTCGAAGATGCCGATGCGGTCGGGATCGATGGCCAGGGGGCCGCGCATCGGCAGTCGGAGGGTGGCGGGAGCGGCCAGCCGGGTGACCGGCAAGCGGACGTCGAGGGTCGGCGTCAGGCGCTGTAGCCCATGAAGCGAGGTCTGGCCGGACGATTCGGCCAGAATGACCAAGCCGCCGCGGCCTCGCAGCGACCCCTTGGGCAGGTCGAGGGCGCCGAAGTTCGCCATCAGCAGCCCTTCGCTCTTGGGCGGGTAGTAGACGGCGGTGAACTTCAGGATGTTGGTCAGGATGGTGCCGTTGCTGTTGGTGCCGGCCGCCTCGATGACCCCTTCCCCCGACGAGGTCAGGGGATAGTTGGTGATGTAGGTACTGTCGTTGACGGCGGTCATCACCAGATACCCTTGCTGGCCGTTGTAGGTCATCTGCAGGCGCGGGGTGGAACTGAACTTGTCGTTGGTGCGCACCACGATGTGCAGGTTGTTCTCGTAGATCGGGTTGGGGAAGACCGCCACCTTCAAATCGGCGAAGGTGGCGGAGTAGACGTAGTTGAGCATCTCGTAGTTGGCCAACCCGGTGACCATGGGCACCAGCACGAGGTTCTCGTAGGTGTTGCCGGCGCCGTAGTTTTTGATGATCAGGTTGCCGGCCTGTTTCTCGTTCAGGTAGATGTACTCGACGGTCGGATCGACCTGGGGTCCGCGCTTGATGATGGCGGCCTTGAACTGGCCGCGGTCATCGCCGTCGAACCCGAGGTTGAGGTTGCCGGAATTGCCGGAAATCTGGATGTAATCTGCTGCCCAGTTGTTCACGCTGGCGCTGCGTGCCGCACCCTGGGGCTGCAGGATGACGCTTTCAGACAGCTTGACCGGCAGCTTCTCGTTGACCCCGATGTTGTTGGTGGGGTCGGCGTCGTTGTCGATAGCGTATCCCCATTTGCCGTCGTTGAGCGGGCTGCCGTCGATCTTGCGCACCTTGTTGAGGAAATTGGCGATCGCCCAGTCCCCGAAGACGTCGGACATGGTGGTGTTGAACCCGCGCAGGGCGTTGTTGATCGACGTGACCCCGACCGCTTTGTCGCGGACCAGGTTGCGCATGAAGGTGGCGCCGTTGGCGCCGCCATACTTTTCCATGAGATAGAACATGAACAAATAGGAGGCGCCGTAATTGGCGAACGGGCTGTTGCCCAACCAGACGCTGGTGCGCGGCTCGACCAGGATGGTGTCGGGTTTCTTGATGAACTCGTCGACGTTGCTGGTGTGGGTTTTGTTGTAGAGATACTGGCCATACTGGGTGAACCCCTCTTCCAACCAGCGTTCTTCTTCGATCAATTCCCCGTCGACCACGGCGGTGCCCTCGTTGAAATGGATCATGTGGACGAACTCGTGCGCGGTGGTGCCGAACCCCTGCTTGGGGTTCAGCAGCATGGTGGGGAACAGGTCGATATACAGCAACTCCTTCTCGTTGCTCTTGGGTACCTGCGAACGGGAGTACTGGTTTCCCGCCCAGAAGTATCCCCGAAAACTGCCGACCCCGTCCCGAATGTCGTCGAGCAGAATGAAAATCTTCGCATCACCATCGACGTCAGGTTCGGTGCCGAAGTATTCGCGCATTTTGGGATAGATCACCCCGTCGAATTCGTCGGCGATTTCCTTGAGCTTGAGGCGGGCCAGGTTCTTGTCGGTGCCGAAGACAAACCGCGGGTCAAGGGTTTTGGCCCCGGTGGCCGGAGCGTAATAGTAGACGTCACCGCCCCATCCAACCGTATCCGGCCAGACCAGGCCCCAGGAACTCTGGGGAGCGGGGGTCGTCTCCTCCGTGGGAGAGATGCCGCGCGGCAGGGTCGGCCAGAACATCATGGGGACGAAGATGTAACAGTGGCTGCCGATGTAGCGCAGGACCGCCTTGGGATAGTGCCCGTTGCGGTCGAGGTCGTAGAATTCGCCGGCCCAGTCGTTGCCGAAGTTGGGGCGCCCGTCGTCGGTGGCGGTGTTTCCCCCGCCCCCGGGCCATTCCCCGCCGTCGTGATAGAGTTCCCCGAGGCCGGGGCCGTTGTAGGTGAAGAAGGGGACCTCGGCCTGGTCGACGTCGGCCGCCGTGAAATTGCGCCCGCCCACCAGCATCTGGATGTTGCCACGGAGGCCGGAAAAGCTCTTGTTCTGCAGACCGTTGACCTGGAAGGGGGGCAGGTTCCGGTTCAGCAGCGTGCTGAGACAGACCTCGCCGCCGGTCTTGCGGGCGGCCTGGGCCTGTGCGAGAGCGGCGGACCGGAGGCTGGGGCTCAGGGTGACCTCCGAGCCCTGGGCGTCCGGCGCCAGGAGATGGAACACCAGGAGGAGGGCCAGGACCGCCCATCCGTACCGTCGTGTCGATGCCTGTTTCATGTGAACCCCTTCGCAAGGTGGCAACACGGAAATCACAACTTTCCCGGAATAGTATCGGCATCCGCCCCCGGATTCCGTAGGTCGGGGCCGGAGAGGGAAGCCAGAGCGAGAGCTCACCCATGGCCGGATGCCCAGACGACCCTCGCGGGAAGGAGAACATTCCGTGCGGAAGTGGTGAGGAGAGGCAAACCCCCTTGCGAGGGGTATGCTTCCCCAGGGAAAAGGTGAGTCGCCACGTTTGTCAGCCGAGTGAGTCGATCGAAGTGCCAAGCGTTCGAGGCAGCTCCTCGGGGATCGCCAAAGCCACGGAGGCCAGGGAGAATACCTTGTGGGGGCCGGGAAGCGGTTGGTATAATGAATGAAATCAGTTCCCAGGCGGAGGCAGCCCATGAATCGCCGACGTTCGATCCGCATCCTCCTCCTTGTGGCCGTCCTGGCCATGAGTGGCGCCGCCGGTCTGTTCGCGGGGGGCCGTTTCGAGGCCACCACCAACGGAATCTTCTACGTCGTGCGCAACGAGGCCGGTCAGGTGGTCCAGGCGGTGCGTCCGGCCTACGACCCCGTGACCGGCACCTACTACGTGCGCGACGAGAAGCAGCGGGTGGTCGCGCAGCAGCAGTTGCCGCCCGAGGCGGCCATGACCCAGATCAAGCTGGTCGCCCCGGTCGATGGTTTCTCGCATTCCGTCAAAACCCGCGATGCCCTGGGCAACAGCGTGCCGGTGCTGCGCGAGTTGTCGGCTTCCGATCCCAGGTATGCCCAGTTGCGCGAGTACATCAACAACGATGCCGGCCTCAAGCGGGTCGTCGCCATGCAGGTCGAAGCCCGGCAGGCCAAGATCGACGCCTTGCAGCGGCAGGTGGCCGAAGGAACGAAAGACCCCCAGCTGGCCGCCTGGTTGACCAACGATCTGCGCAAACCCATCTACCTCGAAGTCGGTGATTCCGGGCCCATCTATCACGACCCGCGCGGGTTCGTCCTCGCCGAAAGGGGCGCCAACGGGCAGGTCAGCTACCGCGACAACAGCCATGCCAACCGTTTGGTCATCCCGCCCAACAGCGAAGCGTTCAATGGGGGCATGAACGACTCTTCGGCCGCTTCGGTCATGGCCCATGAAATCGGCCACATGATCATGGACCAGACCTACGAAACACCCAACTACCCCAAGACCAGATATGCCGGCCCCCATTCCAAGAACTCTGTCACCGACGAGGGATTCGCCATCTCCGAGGGCTGGGCCGAAGCCATCGAGACGATCGCCAACAAAGACCGGCTCGACAGCGGGTCCTCCTGGCGCCTGAAGAGCCAGAAGAACATCGTCGACAACAAGTACATTTTCAAGAACATGGGGGTCATCGACGGTCCGAACGACGGCATCCTCAAAACGGGAGCGCAGCAGTTATCGACCGAAGGGGTCAACGCCACCCTGTTCTACAAGATGCTCACCGACAATCGCATCCAGGCCCCGTATGCAAAGGTGCTGCAGGTTTTCGAGCAAACCAAGCCCCAGACCTATCGCGACTTCCTGAAGAACTACGTCGAGATGTTCCCCGAAGACCGCAGTTACGTCATCAAGCAGTTCCTCGAAAACACCAAATACACCACCGTCGATCCCACCGCGACCGCCCGCTACAAAGCGCTGCACGACGCCAAGGCGGCCGTCGAAAGCGCCGCCGATGGGGCGACCCGGGCCCGGCTCGAGGCCGACTACCAGGCCAAACTCGCCGAGTACAACCAATGGAAGGACCAGCTCTACAAGCAGACCGTGGTTGACGGCCAGATCGACCGGGCGGTCGGCCCGGGGAGTGAGGTGGCGGCCAGCGCCTCTGCCTATTCCGACGAGACGGGCAGGCAGTTCCGGCAGATGAAGCTCAGCGAGACCCTGCTGCGGGGGAAGAAAGCCCTCGGCGTGGGCCTCGAGCGCGCGACCGACTCGATCAAGCAGTCGTTCAGCGTGAAGAATGTCGCCATGACCGCCGGCACGGCCATCGCGATGAATGTGGCCAGCCAGATCTTCTCGGGCGAGAAGGTCAGCCTGAAGAAGGCGTTCCAGTCGGTTGCTTCGCTGCAGTTTGTCGGCAACGTCGTCGGCTCGACGATGGGCGCGGCTGCCGGCCATGTCATCGCGCCGCTGATCCAGACCTTCGTGCCGATCCCGATCGTCGGCGCCATCGCCGGGTCGCTCCTGCCCACCTTGACCGCCATCGCCGGTGGCCAGTTCGGCGGCAACCTCGGAGCCGGCATGGCCTTCAAGGCTGCCCTCAAAGCCCTCGATCCGGTGGCCATCGCCGGCCAGGCGGTCGGCTCGACGGTCGGCGCCATGCTCGGGGCTATGATCCCGATCCCAGTGCTGGGGCCCATGTTGGGAGGGATCGTGGGGGGGATCCTCGGCGAGAAGCTGTTCACCGGCATCGCCAAACTGTTTGGTCGCGACAGACACAAGCAGCAGCCAGCTGTTCCCCCCACGGTGGCCATGCCGACAAAGGCTCCGGTTGCCATGGTCCAGACGGCCGATAGCTATGTCCCACTCCCGACGGTACGGGGGGCCCACGACTATGCCTCGTTGCGCATTCCCGCCGCCGATGATTGCGTGCCGGTCGACAAGATGATTCCCACCGTCCGCGCCCTCAAAGAGAAATACGAGAGCCTGTATGCCTCCTATGTGGCGGCGATGAATGCCGGCGACCAGGCCAAGGCCCAGAAAATCCTGCAGGAATACATCCCCCTGCGCGATCGCTACCGCCGCGCTCTCAGCGCGTATATCAAGCGGTAACCTCCTTCTTCTCCGTCCGTCCGCTCTTCAACGCGGCCCATCGGCACCGCCCGATGGGCCGCATTCTCGTCTGGCGTGAGCCCGTTGCATGCATCGGTTGTTTCTCGTCCTAGAGATAACGCCCCGGATCCGGCCGGTATCTCCGAATGAACGGCACATGGAAATAGCCTCTGTTTGGGGCGTTCGTGCAACAGGCTCGCGTGGCGAGCCGGTGTGTCCCCGAGCGGGGAAGCGCGGACCCCCGTGACCTCAGGACCGCGAGGGGGCTTTACCGCAGGACGGCCACCGAGCCGGTGGCCTTCAGTTCCTCGTCGCCACGCCGGATCACGATCTTGAACGGGTAGACCCCGTTGGCCACGGCGCGCCCCTCGTCGGTGCGGCAGTCCCAGCGGGCGGCGAAGGTGTGATTCGACTTGTACTCGAGGGGGATGGTGAGAAGGCGTCCGCCGGCGGTGTCGTAGAGCCGGGCCTCGACCTCGAGGGTGGGGTCGTCGGCGCCGGTGCCGTCCAGGATGACGGCGAGCGTCGTGAATCCGCGGGCCGGATTGGGGAAGGCGGTGGCCTGCCGCACTCGCAGGGGCCCGGCCAGGACCTGGGTGAGCAGGGCGCGTCCGAGGTTGCCCGCCCGGTCGGCCACTTCCACGCTGAAGCGGTGGGTTCCCGCGGGCAGCCTGGTCAGATCGCCCTCGAGTTGGCCCGAGGCGGGGTCGAAGGTGAAGGGCACCGCCGTGCCGTCGGCCTCGACCCGCAGGGTGTCGGGGTCAATCCCGGACCCGAGGTCGGAAAGGCGGGCCATCAGGGTGGGGCGAAGGTTGCCCCGGTCGAGATGCAGATCGTGGATCCGGGGGCGGGTGGTGTCGGCGACCAGCAGGTAGGCGCCTTCCCGCCTGATCGCCCCGAAGACGCCGCGTTCGTTGCGGCTGACGGGTGACCATTCGCCCTGGGTGCGGGAACCCGACCACAAGCCGAGCTGGCCGTCCCGTTCGAGCGGCAGGGCAATGGCGCGCCGGTGGCGGCGCGCCTCGCCAGGTTCGCCGCGGGTGGATGCGCCTACGCTGATTCCCCCGGCGGGGAGCGCAGGAACCGCGGCGAACTGCAACCGGGCCTCGAGGGCGTTCTGGCCGTTGAAGACGGCGTAGTAGGGCTTTGACAGCAGGCGCAGTTCGGGGGGCACGTCGGTCAGGGTCGTCTCGAAGAGGGAGGCGTGGTCGCCATCGACCCGGCTCGAGATGGCCAGTTCGGCTTCGCCGACCGTCAGGCGGGCGACAACGTTGGCCGTCAGCTCGTTGTGAAAGAAGGCGAACGAACTCTCGTCCTGGCCGATGCGGGCGGTGACCAGTCCTTCTCCCGATCCGGGCGGGATGTGGTAGCTGCCGACGAACAGGCTGCGGCTCGCATCGGTCGGCTGCATCTCGGGGGGCGGGGTGGCGGTCAGGTTGTTGAAGCGCACGGTCACGGTGGGGGTCGCGGGCAGTGGGCCGGCCAGCGATTTGACGACGATGAGGAAATCCTTGGTGAAGGCGGGGTTGGGGATGGGATACAGGATCAGGTTGGCGGTCTGGCCCGAGAACTGGTAAAGGAAAGGGCTCCCCACGCTGGTCGAGGTGGTGGCCACCGCCGGGATCAGGATCGCCCGCCGCAAAGCGCCAAGGTCGAGCTCGAGGGTGCCGCTGCCGGTGTCGGCGGCGAGCGAAATATCGCGGAGGGCCGCCTGGGGTGGCGAACTCTGATCGACGGTGGCGACGAACGGGGTGAACACCCGCGGGTCCCCACGGAAGGACAGGGCGATCCGACCGGAACCGGAGAGATCGACGTAGCGGGCCGCATTGGGCAGGACCTCGCCTTCCCCCCCCAGGAAGGAAAATCTTCCTGCCGCGAACGCCAGCGGGGTGCCCTTGACCGGGAGTCCGTCGGCCTCGCGGCCCAGGCGGCGTTCCTTGTCGACGTAGCCCCACAGACCATTCATCAGGGAGGGGTCGTTCAGGTGGTTGGCCACGAACCAGTGGCGCAGGGTGGTTTGGAAGTTGGTGGGGGCGGATTGCTGGGCCAGCACGGCATTGAGGCCGTTGATGCCCACCGAGCTGTTGTCGACGATCTGCCGCACGAAGGCCTTGCGGCTGGCCTCATTGGCCCCCCCGAACTTTTCCTGCAGGTAATACATAAAGAGGAACGACGCCCCGTACTGGCGGAACAGCGTGCTGGCCTGAAACCACGCCTGATCGTCGTTGGTGGTCAGTTCGACGTTCGGGTTTTCGAGAAACCGTGCCAGATGCGGAGTGGGGGGGAGGCCGATCCCGTCATCGCCGACCCGGGCGGTGTAGACGTATTCGGCGAAGCCCGACAGACCTTCCTCGACCCAGCGGTCCTCCTGGGGGACGCGTCGGGTCAGGTGCTTCGAGTAGTTGATCATGTGCTGGAACTCGTGGGCCAGCGTTTTGTAGAAATCGTTGTTCTTGTCGTTGGGGTCACCGGGGCGACCCGGATGGAGATCCATGAAGAAGACCGGCTTGCGGTTGCCGCTACCGTCGAGGTCCCGGGAATCGAAATACCCGGCCACGTAGCCGGTGCTCAGGCCGTCACGGATGTCGCACAGCAGGATATAGATGCGGGCATCGGGCAGACTGTAGCCGGTCGGGATGTCGACCGTACCGAACCAGTCGGTGATGGTCGGATAGATCTTCTCGTCGAAGTGCTTCCGGATTTGTTCAAGCGTGGTGGCGCTATCGGTGCCGAGCAGGGTGCGGGAATCGTCGGCCACGAAGATGTGGCAGAACCTGCCCGACAGGCGCAAGGTCGCCGTCCGCGATTCGTAGCTGGAGGTGGCGAAATTGTAGACCAGGAAGGTCTGGGAAGACCCCACCTGCAGGCGCACCGGCACCCGGCCCGCATCGCGGTAGAGGGCGGCGAACCGGGGGTCGGTGGCCAGTCGGGCCCGGATCTCGCGGTCGAGATCCGCCTTGCGGGACCGCAGCCAGAAGGTGCCGTCGACCACCGGAGGGCGTTCCCCTCCTGCTCCCGCCGCCGTGATGCCCGCCAGCACGAAAGCCAGTACCAGCGCGAGGGTGCTGACGCGGCCCCGGCGGGGCAGGGTGCAGTGGTGGCGGTCGCTGGGCATGCCCGTGGTCCTTTCGCGGGAAGGGATCGGGGGTGGGATTGACTTACTATACCAACCCCATGCCCTGATGACAAACGGGAGAGCCCGAATGGCCCTATTCGACCACCAGGATGGCCGCGGTGATATCGTCGGTCGGCTCACCGGCGACGCCATCGATCCTGGCCTGGAGTTCATCGATGAAGGCCGACGCGGGCCGGTCAAGCCGTTCGCGGAAGAACGTCTGCAGGAGGTCGAACCCGTCGGCGGCGGGGTCGGCCTGGCCCTGTTCGAACCGTTCCACCAGGCCGTCGGTGTAGAACAGAATGCGGTCCCCGGGCAGGAGGGTGATTTCGCCGGCTCCATACGCGCTTTCGCGGAAGATCCCGAGCAGGGTGCCCGTCGCCTGCAGAGGGGTGAGTTGCCCGCCGGCCCCGGCGGCGTGGAAGAGGGGAAAGTCGTGTCCGGCGTTGCCGAAGACGAACTTCCGGTCATCGGGATGGTAGAACCCGAGGAAGGCGCTCGAGTTGAAGCGGGATTCGGCGCCGAGATACTCCTTGAGCGAAAGGTTGACCTCGTTGAGGATGCGGGCGGGATCGGAGTGGCGCGACACCTTCTCCCCGAACAGGCTGTTGACGACCGCCATCACCAGCGCGGCGGGGATGCCCTTGCCGCAGACGTCGCCGATCAGGATCCCGGGCAGGTGGTTGGGGCATCCCGGGCACCGCTGCTCATGACACAGATACTTGCCGCGCCGACAGCCGTCGACGTAGCGAAGGAAGTCTCCGCCGATGAACCGGGCCGGCCGCAGGCAGGAGGCCAGCGACAGGCCCTTCCAGGCCGGGGCGGCCCGGGGCAGGACGCCCTCCTGGACGAGGCGGGCCAGGGACAGCTCCTGGTGCACCTTGCGATACTGTTCTTCCAACAATTGGGCTTTCAGCAGTAGCTCCTGCTGCAGTCCGTGGTTCTGCAGGGTGATCGAGATCTGGTCGGCCAGGACCTGCAGTTGCAGCATATCGTCGTCGGTGATGGGAACCGCGCTGCGGTGGCGGTCGATGAGGAGGCAGCCCCAGGTGATGCCGCCGCGGGCAATGGGGACGAGGGCAAAGGGGTGGTGGCCGAGCAGGTCGCGGACCCGGGAGTTGACCTGCGGATCGGCGGCGGGATCGTCGATGATCGCCGGTTCGTTGAGATCCATCACGTCCCAGGCAACGCAGGGCCCGTCGGTCCGGCGCAGGACGAGGGCCTGACGGGTCTCCTCGGGCACCCCGTGGGCAGCGGAGGCGGTAGCTTCCTCGCCTTCATCATCGAGCAGAAAGAGGATAGCCCGGTCGAACCCGGCGATGCGCACCACGGCCTGCAGCATGTGCTGAAAAGGTCGCTTAGGGTCGAGCTGTCGCAGGTCGTCGAGCGTCTGAGACAGGTGCTGGAACTCGCGCAGAAACCTGATTTCCCGGCGAAACTGAAAATATGTACGGAGGACGATGAACAGGACGAACAGGAGGTAGACATCGGCCAGCTGCAGCCAGATGGAATCTTGGGGCGCCAGGAAGACGGTGCTGAGGCTGATCCCCCAGAGAATCATGAAGACCGCTCCCCAGAAACGAGGGAACAGTCCGGAGAGGTGGTTGATCCAGAGCCGGAGCGTCCTGTGCGGCATCGGGCCTGGAAGCCGGCCTCAGCGGGCGAGGGAGGCTAGGTCACCCCATTCCGCGAGCCCCACATCCAGCTTCTTGGGACTGCGGGCGTCGATGACGAAGCGGCGGTCCTTTTCGAGGTTGTTCTTCAGGCGCTGCCGAATCTTGAACAGCAGATCCTTGGTGAACAGCCTCTTCAGTTCGAAACTGGCCGTCAGGGGGGCCGCAAACCGCTTCCAGATCTCACTGAGGGGCAGGGGCTTGCCGCGTCGCTTCAGATCCTGGTAGATGCGGTCGACCATGGCCTCGAACAGTTCGCTGCCGTTGAACAGGAAGAAGAAGGCAACTGGCGGCAAGAAACCGAACTGGCTGACGATGGCCCGCCCCTTGGCCACCAGGCGTTCGCCCTCGCCCTGCAGGGTGACCACCTCGGAGCGCAGGATGCGCATCAGCATCAGGTCGATGTCCTTGCGGGTGAGCGTGTCGATCAGCGGTTTGTCGGAGGGGAAAAACTTCTGCAACACCGGCAGGATGGTTTCCATGGGTTCGGAGCTGAGGAAGGCCAGATTGCGCTGATAGGTCTCGGGGTTCTTCTTCTTCATGTCCCCGAGGATTTTTTCGAACTGGATGATGAATTCGAATTTCGAGTCGAACGGCATGGTCACCTGTCGCCTTGGCGGCAAGATAAATCTAAATTTATCCTAGCGATGAGGCAACGGAAATGCAACTCTTTTCGCGCCCGAATGCAGGAAGACATCCGGGAGAGCCCGGATGTCCGGCCTGGCAATGACGTCTCGGGGGCGCCCGCGATCAGGATGGCGGCTTTTCCTCCATCGAGTCGAGGGGGGAGAAGCCCCCGTCGCCCGACACCAGGGGCAGACGGTCGCGGAGGAAGCGGATGAACCCGAGCAGGGAAGAGGAGTAGGCCTTGAGCAGGGGACTGATGGACCCTTTCTTCATGCAACCCCTCCTTGTTGGATGGATATCCACTTTCTGCTATCGGCAGAATCGGCCTTCCGGGTGAGGGGGCGTCGGGGGGGAGGAGGGGATGGTATCATGGAGCCGAAGGAGTTGACCAAGGAATGCGCATCCGGGCTGAGGCGGTGAAGA
>CALLCO010000026.1 GCA_937998695.1 Candidatus Ozemibacteraceae bacterium | reverse complement strand
CTCTCCGGCCACCGAGATGCCCATGCTCCCTTCTTTCGCCACCGGCTCCGACGGCCGTCTTCTGCGGCCGGACGGCCGTCTTCTGCGGCCCGACGGCCCCGCGCCGGTCTCCCCGCCGGCACCCGAAGACGTTGACACCACCGGGATGCCCGCCGGCCGGAGGCCCCAATGACCCTGGCCCTGACCGACCTGACCGGGCGAGGCCCGTTCTTCGTCATCGCCGGCCCCTGCGTCATCCAGGACCGCGCCGAGACCATCGCCATCGCCGCCGCGGTCAAAGAGATCACCGGGCGGCTCGGCCTGCCGGTCGTCTTCAAGGCCAGTTTCGACAAGGCCAACCGGACCTCGGGAAAGGGGTTCCGCGGCCCGGGAATGGAGGACGGCCTCGCCATCCTGCGCGACGTGCGAGAAGGGCTGGGCCTGCCTCTGCTGACTGACGTCCATCTGCCGGACCAGGCGGCAACCGCCGCCGCGGTCTGCGACATTCTCCAGATCCCGGCCTTCCTGTGCCGACAGACCGACCTGGTCGAAGCCGCCGCCCGCGCCACGCCCCTGGTCAATGTCAAGAAGGGCCAGTTCCTGTCGCCCTGGGACACCCGCCACATCGTGGCCAAGGCCAAGGCGGCCGCCCCCGGCACCCGGGTGCTGCTGACCGAGCGGGGCACCACCTTCGGCTACGGCAACCTCGTCGTCGACATGCGCAGCTTCCCGGTGATGAAGGGATGGGCCGATGCCGTCGTCTTCGATGCGACCCATTCCCTGCAGCTGCCGGGTGGGGCAGGCGACAAAACCGGCGGCCAGCGGGAGTTCATCCCCCACCTGGCCCGGGCGGCCATGGCCACCGGCTGCGTCGACGGCCTCTTCCTCGAGGTGCACCCCGAACCGGCGCGCTCGCCTTCCGACGCCGAGAACATCCTTCCCCTCGATCGGCTCGAAGGGTTGCTGCGCGAGCTGGTGGCGATCCGCACCGCCCTGCCACACTGATCCCTTGGCCCCTGCCGGTGTGGATCGCCGGCCGCTTCAACCTCCTTGCCGGTTTCCACTGCCACGAGCCGCCCCTTGCCGATTCCCCGGTAGACCCCGGGAATCCGTCTGGGGCTGGCAGCCCACCGGCAGATAGCCACCCCGGCGGCCCCGGATCGAAACTTGCGAGGATCGTTCCGGTTGCATGATCGGAGAGCGGGGGGGTATAATGGGCACCTGCCCTGCCACCAGTCGTGGAGCCAATGCCGCACCAGGAAAGGAATGGCTGATGAAGATCGAGATCCATCCTCTGAAGAAGCACGAACTGAAGCCGCTCTACACCAACCCCAACGAACTGGGTTTCTGCAAGCTGTTCACCGACCGCATGTTCGTCATGCATTATTCCGAGGTCGACGGTTGGCACAACCCGGCGATCAAGAAACTTGCCCCCTTCCAGTTGGAGCCGTCGACCATCGTCCTGCACTACGCGCAGGAGATCTTCGAAGGACTGAAGGCCTTCCGCACCAAGAAGGGCGAGATCAACCTCTTCCGCCCCGAGATGAACGCCAAGCGCTTCAACCGCTCGGCGGCCCGCATGTGCATGCCCGCCATTCCCGAGTTCGATTTTCTCGAGAGCATCGAGACGTTGGTGCGGCTCGAGGAGCGCTGGATCCCGTCGACCACCGGAGCTTCCCTCTACATCCGCCCCTTCATGTTCGCCGCCGACACCACGCTCGGGGTGCGGGCCTCCTCGACCTACACCTATTGCGTCATCCTGAGCCCCGTGGGGCCTTACTACGCCGAGGGGTTCAACCCGATCAGCCTGTATGTCTCCGACGAATACACCCGGGCGGCGCGCGGCGGCACAGGTGAGGCGAAGACGGGCGGGAACTACGCCGCCAGCCTGCTGGCAGGCCGGGTGGCCCGCGAGAAGGGTTGCGCCCAGGTGCTGTGGCTCGACGGAGCCGAGCACCGGTTCGTCGAGGAAGTAGGCGCCATGAACATCTTCTTCGTGTTCGAAGACCGCCTGGTCACTCCTGCCCTCAAC
The DNA here is from genome assembly GCA_937998695.1 of Candidatus Ozemibacteraceae bacterium. GTDB lineage: Bacteria > Muiribacteriota > Ozemobacteria > Ozemobacterales > Ozemobacteraceae > Ozemobacter. Next base: position 28,112 of record CALLCO010000026.1, on the reverse strand, counting down.
GGCAGCATCCTGCCCGGCATCACCCGCGACAGCGTGCTGATGCTGGCCCGCGAGCAGGGCCTGAAGGTCGAGGAGCGCCCCCTGCCCATCGACGAGGTGATCGGCGGCATCACCACCGGGTCGGTGACCGAGATCTTCGGGGCCGGCACCGCCGCCAGCATCTCGCCGGTCGGCAGCCTGCGCTATCGCGACCAGGACTACGTGGTCGGCAACCGCAAGGTCGGTCCCATCAGCAAGAAGATGTACGACCTGTTGCGCGGCATCCAGTACGGTGAGATCGAGGACCGCCACAACTGGATCCGCAAGGTGGCCCTCGACCAGCACGCCGCGGCCTGATGCCCCTGCCCTTTCCCCACCCCGACCTCGAGTTCGCGGTCGGGGTGGTGTTGTCCGCAGGGCAGGCCATCATGGCGATCTACGAACGCGGGTTCGACGTCGCCTTCAAGGCCGGCCAGGAGCCGGTCACCCAGGCCGACCGGCTGGCGGACCGGTTGATCGTCGACGCCCTGCACCAGGCGTTTCCCGGGGATGCCATCCTCAGTGAAGAACAGGGCCTGCAGCACCGCCAGGACCACCCGGGGCAGCGGGTCTGGTTCATCGACCCGATCGACGGCACCAAGGAGTTCATCAAGCGCAACGGGGAGTTCGCCATCCAGGTCGGGGCAGCGCTCGGCGGCACACTCGCCCTGGGAGTCATCTGGCAACCGACCGCCCAACGGCTCTGGGTGGCGGCCCGCGGGCAGGGTTGTTACACCCGTGCCGGGACACAGGCCTGGGCCCGCGTCTGCATTCCCCCTCGCAAGGGGCCGCCGGTCCTGGCGTTGAGCCGTTCCCATCCCAGTTCGCTGGCGCTTCGCCTGGCGGACCATCTGGGTTCGACCGCCCGGCTGGAAAGGGGCGGCGTCGGCTTGAAACTGATGGCCATCGCCGCGGGGGAAGCCCATTTCTACCTAAACGACTCGAATTCCACCAAAGCCTGGGACATCGCCGCCCCCGAACTGTTGTTCACCGAGGCCGGCGGCGTGGTCAGCGATCGGCGGGGGCGCCCCTTTTCCTATATCCCGGAGCGCCCCTATCATGAGGCGGGTCTGCTGGCCTCGGCCGATCCCGATCTTCATCGCCGTCTCCTCGATCTGATGGCGGGCACTCCCTGAATTTCTTCGTGCCCAGCCCTGGGGGCGTTCCGGCCGGTCATGGCCCGCCGCTCATTTTTCCCTCAACGGATGGCCCACCGTGCCCGATGTATGGGAAAACCCCTCCGGAGGTGGAACGTGATCGACCTGAAAGCCTTCCTCGAAGAGCGCAAACAGGTGGTGGAAACCGATGCCAAAGAACGGGACGATCTCACCATCCTGCCCGCGCGACACCGTCTCCTCGCCAAGGCCAAGGGTGCCATCCGACAACATCTCGAGATGCAGTTGTCGGACGCCCTGCGCCGGTTCGAGGATGGTCTGCCCCCCCAGAATGACCGGGAGATTTCCTGACCGCCGAGGAACGGGACGAATCGGACCTGCCAATGACCAGGATTTCATTGAAGGCGCGGAAAAAATCCATGGTTTGTGTCTTCGCCCTGTCGAGGCGCCAGCGCACTCGGGGCAAACCTGCATCAAATCAAGGAAAAAAAGTCGGTTCGGCGTTTGCCAAGGTGCCGTGCATTCGCTATGATGACTCCGCTTTTCCACTACCCCCAACCCTACCCCCACCAGCGAGGTTCCCATGACCATTGCCCAACCCCTGCAGGATGTGCACACCCTCCCCGAGTCGACCAAGGCCCCCGAGCCGCATTTCGAGAAGCCCAAGCTCACGCTGGTGCCAGCTATGGACCCGGCCACCGACATCCTTCAGGTGTTGAAGGTCTATCAAACCCAGAAGCGCGAATGCTGGCTGTGCGAGAAGATCGCCGGTGCCCTCCAAGGAGGGAAGGACGCATCCGACGATGAGAAGTGGCATTTCACCACGTGCGTGCTGAGCTGGGAGAACCTCGCCGGCCAGACTCGCTGAGGGCTTCACGGAACGACATCGCCCACGCGGCGCCGAGCCCAGGGCCGGCCCCCCCCGCCCCGACCTCGTCATCTCACCCCATCGGGCACCTCGACGGTGCCCGATGCGTTTTTCCGGAGGTTCGCCTCTAAGCAAACCCGTGCAAGCCGTCGATAGGGGGGATGGACTCTACGCTCCGCATCCTTCTTGGGAGGAACCACGTTGGGACGCCGAACCACTCTTGCCATGCTCTGTCTCCTGCTCATCGGAAACGGGGTGGCCCAGGGGGCCATCTATTCCTATCGCGACGAGAAGGGTCGACTCTTCCTGACTGACAACCCACCCAACAAAAAGTACAAGATCGTCGTCACCACCAAGAAGGACCGGGTGGGACCCGATCTGCCCACGACGGGAGGCGGCACCATGCAGATCCTCACGGAGATGGCCCCCCAGAAAATCCTGCTGCCCAACGACGAGACCTTCAGCACCTATATCAACCAGGCCGCCCGGCAGCATGGGCTCGATCCCTACCTGATCAAGTCCGTGGTCAAGGTCGAATCCGACTTCGATCCCGCCGTGGTGTCGTCGAAAGGGGCGCAGGGCCTGATGCAGCTAATCCCCTCGACCGCCCGCCTGGTCGGCTGCTCCGACCCGTTCGATCCGCTCGAGAACATCATGGGCGGGGCCCGCTACCTGCGGATGATGCTCGACCGGTTCGAGGGCAACCTCGAACATGCGCTGGCCGCTTACAACGCCGGCCCCGGCCGGGTGGACCAGTATCGCGGGGTGCCGCCGTTCCGCGAGACCCGCAACTACGTCAAGAAGGTGCAGCACTACTATGCGCAATACCGGGCCGGCATGCCCGATGTCAAACCCACCTACAAGAAAACGGTCAAGGCGATTCCGGTGGTTCCCTCGGCCCTGTCGCAAAAGCTGAATGCCGCCTACCGGCTCTATCAGAGCCAGGACGTCGACGGCGCCATCCGCGCCTACCAGGACATCCTCAACATCTACCCCCGCAACACGCAAGCGCTCTACAACCTTGCCTGCCTGCTCGACGCCGAGCGCCGATATGACGAGGCGATCGATGCCTACCGGGCATCGCTGCGGGAGGACCCCTATCTCGACAAGGCCCTCTATAATCTGGCGATCATCTATGAGCGTTTGGGCCAACACCAGGAGGCCATCGCCACCTGGCGGAACTACATGCTGGCCACCAAGGACGAAGAGAAGCTGACCCTGGCCGAGCGCTACGTGAAGGAACTCGAGGAATACGCCGCCCTCGGTCACTGACAGTCCAGCCGCATGACGCGGAGGAGGAGTATGAAGGAGCAAGGTCGCACCACATTCGAGTGGCTGCTGTACGTGGGCATCCTGACCTGCTTCCTGTGGCCGTTCGTGCAACTGTGGTCGATCCAGGCCATCCCCGCCTGGGATTCGGATGAACACCAGCGCGCCGCCGTGGCGCTCGGCAACCTGATGGCCGAGACACTGGCCCGGCCGATCACCGGGGCCCTGCCCAACCAGCCGTTCACCCCGCTCCCTGGCGGCGAGAGCATGTCCCTGGAAGGCAGCGTCGAGTATCAACCGCACCTCGAATGGGCGGGGATGACCCTGGTACGGGCCCAGGTGCGCTGGGGTCTGCCCATCTTCCGCAAGTATCTGACCCTGGAAACCCTGGTCGGAAGGACCCGGCCATGACCACCTCACGCCCCCACGCGCCTGTCCTGCCCGCTGCCCTTGGGCGGGGCGCCGCCCCTTCCGACTTCTCCATCCAGCGGATGGCGGGGCGCCCCTTCCCACAGTGGTGCAAGCCCCGCGGGGGCTTCGAGTTCTGGGAGATGGGACTGTTCGTCTTCTTCCTGGCCATCGCCGGCGGGGCCTCGATCTTCTTCTTCTTCCTGTCCTCGCGCGACATGAAGGCGGCCCAGGCCCAGGCCACGAGCCTGCAGCGGATCGACCAGACGCTCGATCTGATCGCCCGCGACCTCGAGCATGCCGTCACCCTCTCCGAGCCGTTCGCCGGGGCGGGCAAGGAGTGCTTTTTCCGGCGGGGGGCCCAGAGCGGCTCGCTGCCTCCCTCCCTCGAGGAGGAAGGATTCGTCTTCAGCGACAACGCCCTGATCCACGTGGTGCGGGAAGCCTCCGGCCTGCCGGTCTCCCGACCCCTGGGCGCGGTCGAAAACCCGCTGGTGGAGGGAGTCCAGACCGGGTCGTTCGAACGGCTGGGCCCGGGGCTGCTGCGCATCAGCCTGAAGATCCCCGTCCCCACCGACCCCGAAGCCTCGCGGGTTTTCACCCGCACCATCTTCCTGAGGAATCTATGAAACTGCCGGCCGCCATGCGCGATTCGACCTTCCCCATCGTGGTGATGGTCTGTTTCACGGTGCTGCTGCTGCTGGCCCTGGCGGTGCGGGTCTACCTGGCCGATCGCGATCTCGCCCGCGAGCGGGTGGCCCAGATGCAGGCCGCCCTGGCCGCCGAAAGCGGGGTCCATCTGGCCGTCCAGAGCATGCACGAGGCGCTGGCCCGCTCCTTCCCCTCGCCCGACACCCCGGACGGCCTGCTGCGGGTGTTCACCGAGCAGATCCAGACCGACACCTGGTTGAAAGGCGGCCTGCGGGGCGACGTCGCCTTCCGCATCGTGCAGATCAAGCACATTCCTGAGATCGATCGCCCGGAGACGTGCTTCCTCGACGAAGGGATGCTGTTCTCCGTGACCGCGGAGGGGCGAGCCGGGCGGTTCCGGTTCCGCTCGACGGGCGTGGCGGCGGTCAGCCACCTGGTCCGGCAGTTCGCCGTGGTCAACAGCCTCAACCAGCACTACTACGGCCTGCCCCTGCAACCTTGGATCAACCAGGCGGGCGGGCTGGAAAAGTTCGTCAAGGCCAACACCACCCTCTTCCAGAATGGCGACCTGACCACCACCGGCCTCTGTCATGCCCCCCCCCTGCTGTTCAAGATGTTCATGCCCGAGGGGAAGGACCCCTTCCAGCCGCCGGCCGGCACCAAGGCCTTACCAGGCAATTTCGGCCGGACCTGGCACCGCGACGGGGTCTCGCCCTGCCGCGGCCCCCTCTACTGCCAGTCGCCACTGGTCGTGGATTCCCATACCTTCTGGGGCCCGGTGCAGACCGCCCTCTACCTGTACCGCCGGGCCAACGGCCGACCCAAGATCCAGACCCCCGAAACGGTGCTGGCCCTGCATTCGAGCCGGCGGGTCCAGGTCGCGGCCGACAGCCGCGAGGGCGAGAACCCACCCGAATGGTTCGCCGATCGCGACACCCAGCCATCGACCGGGTTCCGCCAGCCCTGGCGCCCCGACTTCCGGGCCTTGCGCGCCTTTGCCCGTCAGCAGGGCATCTACGTCGACACCAAGGGTAAGGGCTTCCTGCGCGGCGAACCGATGGACGCCGATTTCCATCCTGGGCAGCACCGGGCTTACTCTGAGACCTACCTCGGACCGACCTCCGTGCTTCCCGAGCAGGACGTCGAGGAGGACGCCTGCATCGTCCTGTCGACCGCCCCGAAATTCGACGACCGCAACAACCTCGACAGCGCCGTGCTGAAGGGGTCACGGATTCTGTTCTCCGAGTCGTCCGTCTACCTGCGGGGCGACGTCGGCGGAGACTTGGTCATCGTCACGCCGCGCCACATCTACCTCACCGGGTCGCTCAATCCCGACGCCCATTTCCACGTCTTCCTGGTGGCGGGGGAAGGGGTCGGCCTGGCCACCACCGATCTCGAGAAGGTCATCCTCGAGAAGGGCGAAGACCCGGCGTTCGCCGAAGCCGCCAGCTACTGGCTGGTCAACGCGGTGATCTACAAACCGGGCGCGGGCTGGTACGGCTCCTGGTCGAAGCGGGCCGGGAGCGGCAGCCCCGTCGAGCCGACCGGCATCCTCAGCCGCTATCCCGTCCGCTTGCAGATCCAGGGGGCGACCCTGGAAGGCAACTTGCAACGATGGATCCAGTATGCCCCCCCCGACGGGATCCAGGTGCACTGGGCGAAAGATGGCGTCGACCGCCTTCCGGTGCTGCCTTACAGCGTCAACCTGATGCGACGGCGCACCCTGCCTGGGGAGTGAGCCCCAAGCCGACGAACGACGGCCGAAGCCTGAACTCAAGCCGGTCCATCGCTCCTCCCTCCGCCCGGCCTCTGACGCTTGGCAACGTCCGCCCGATCACGTATGATGGGGAAGCCGTAGCCGCGTCCGCCGCGGCCAAGAGGAGGTACGTATGCCCATCGCTGACCGGCTCCGTGAGATACAGGATCGGATCGCCCAGGCGGCGCGGGCCGCCGGCCGTGACCCCGCCGCCGTCCAGCTCGTCGCCGTCAGCAAGACGGTCGACACCCCCGTTATCGCCGAGCTGCTCGCCGCCGGCCACACCCTCTGCGGCGAAAGCCGGCCCCAGGTTCTGCGCGACAAGGCCCGCGCCCTGGCCGGCACGCCGGTCCGCTGGCATTTCATCGGCCCGCTGCAGACCAACAAGATCAAGTATGTCTACCCGGTGGCCGAGCTGATCCACTCGGTGGATCGCCCCGAGCTGCTCGACGCCCTCCGCGCGTGGGCCCGCAAGACCGGGCGGCGCTGTCCCTGCCTGCTCGAGGTCCACGTCTCGGGCGAGCCCACCAAGCAGGGGTTTGGCCCCGACGAGGTGCTGCCAGTCATCGCCGGCCTGCGCACCGACCCCGACCTGGACGTGCGCGGCCTGATGGGCATGGCACCCTTCGTGCCCGAGGAGGGCCCTGTCCGGGCCGCCTTCCGGCGCCTGGCCGAGCTGTTCCGGGCCAGCCGCGACCTGGAAGGGCCGGCCTACCGTGCCCAGGACCTGTCGATGGGCATGACCGACGATTTCCCCATCGCCATCGAGGAGGGCGCCACCCTCGTCCGCATCGGCCGCGCCCTGTTCGGCGATCACCCCTGACCGGAGGAGAACCCCATGGGCTCGCTCGTCGCCGCCCTGCTCAACCTGCTGCGTTTCCTGGAACTCGCCGTGCTGGGCCGGGTGATCCTCAGCTGGATCAACCCCGAACCACGGCACCCCCTGCTGCGCAGCTATGTCCATACGATCGACGCGTTGGCCCAGCCGTTCAGGGTGGTGATCCCGATGGGGGCGGTCGCCCTCGACCTGGGGCCCCTGTTCTTGCTGCTGATCATCGAAGCGGTGCAGCACCTGGTGGCCCGCGCCGCCGTCATGTTCCTGCTGTGAGCCCCTCCAGAAGGACAACCAGGGGTTCTTCGTAGACCAGACGAACCGCCTCCTCGAGCGTGCATTGGCGACCTAGATGGCCCAGCAGGTCACGCATCGCTGGTAGCCCTTTCTCCCGCAGAAGAAAATGGACCATCAGCAGGGATTGGGCATACAGGCGTTCGGCCGCTTCGCGGTCGCGCGCCGCCGAGAACGGCCCGGCCAGCTCATCGAGGGAGCGGAGACGGAGGGTACCTTCCTCGTCGGTCAGGATCCGTTCGGCCCGCCGCAAATCGACCCCTTCCATGATCTGCGCCAGGCCCTCGTTCAGCCAGGTCGGACAATTGCCATGGGTCAGGACGAATACTAGATGATGGCAGTATTCATGGGCAATGGCAGCGGTCATCTGGTCGGGCGTGGTGGTCAGCGTTGGCACCGGCAGCCGGATTTTCCCGTCATACACCCCACCCGCCCATTCGGGCAGCGACCGCGCCTTGTGCAGGTCGCGAGCGGCATAGACGATGACTTGCACCCGCTGGGCCGGCCGCACTCCCAGGAACTCACCACCCCGCTCGAAGGCTTCCTCGAAGAGGTCGAGCAGATCGCGCGCCCACTCGCGCGAGAAGACAGTCTGGTACGTCAGGGCGAAGTGGACGCTGGTTTCCTGATCGAACGTCGATTCGAGAGGTTCCTCGCGATCGAGACGCGCCAGAAGATCGCGGGCCTCCGTCCGCCGCGAATCGATCTCGAGGGCGCGAGTGACCTGGAAGCGGGCTTCGGCCAGGTTGCCCCGACGGTACTGCAACCGGGCCATTTCGAGGCGCGCCCCGCCATGCCGCGGATGGGCCTCGAGCACCTTCTCGAGGACGGCGGCGGCCGCTTCGTCGTCTTCCATCTTCTGCATGGCCGAAGCCACTTGAAGGTGGAGGTCGGGATCGTCGGGCCGAATGACCAACAGGCTGCGAGCCTCGCGATCGGCTGCCTCCAGGTCACGGATGGCCACCAGAGCCGCCAGCAGGTTCAGCCGAATCTGAATGTCTTCGGGTTTCTGGGCCGCCGCCGCCCGGAAGTGCCGGATGGCTTCGCGATGTCGGTGTTCCTTGACCAGGAAGACCCCGATGTTGTTGTGGGTGCAGGCCAGGTTGGCGAGGGCGGTGTCGTCGAAGGGATTGAGCCGGCAGGCCGCTTCGAGAGCCAACAGGGCTCCCTGCCAATCCCCTTGTTGGGCGAGGCGGACCCCTTCCCGGTTCTGGATGCGGGCTTCGTCTTCCAGCCCGGCCCAGACCAAGTTTCCCCATGGCCTTACAACCAAGAGCAGGATCAAGAACCAGGCACGCCGCTGCCTTCCCCCGGAGTCCGGCAGCGACGCGGGAGATGTGCCCCGCGGAAATGTTTGCCCACTCCAATGCGTCTTACTCATCAGCCTACCCTGGTATACTCTTCGGCAGAGGAGCCCTTCCTCGGAAGCTCCCTACAAAGTCTCCCGGTCAATTGTCCCTACCGGACCATACCCCTCGAAGGAGAATCCGACATGTCTGTTCAGGACTTGCTCGAATCGCTCCGTCACAACGCCCCCCGGAAAGAGACCCTGGGTCATTTTCTGGAAACCCTATGCCACCTGGGGGAGGCCATCGGCCGTTACCAGCGAACCGCGGAAATGGCAGCTCCTTCCGTCCCCACCGCTGAGAAAACGGCGTTTTTGGAAGCCGTCGAGGTCATCTGCGAAACCACCGCCCACCAGGAAGACTTGATCGGCCACCCCGCCCTGCAGCAGGTCAGTTTCTCTCTGTTCGAGACAGGCGACCCGGATCTCAACAAGGCGGGGTGGCGGCTCTTCCGGAAATTCCATCTGGATCACCCCCGCCCGCAACCGCCAGAACCTTCCGCGGGCCGATCTTCCCCTCCCTCGATCGTCGCCATCCGAGGGGAGGTCGAATCGGCCCAGGTCTTTTCATTGGCGGGAAGTAGCGAACCATTCCTCATTCTGGCGGTGAAGGACAACGGATTCCGGATGCGGGAGTACCGGCTGGAGTGTGCCGATCCGCACCTGCGAGAACGCCTTCGGCAAGCTGAGGGCCACTTGGTGACCGTGCGGGGCCAGGTGGTCAAGGCACCGGGCGAGGTCATGACCGTCCTGCACGTGCAGGCACTGGAAGAATGACCCAGGGAGCAACGAGAGCCACACCCGCCGCTTGAGCCTGAGCCAGGCCGGTTGGGCGGAAAAGTGGCTTTGGCGCTGGGGGGGTGACTGCCAGGAGCACGCTGGAGGAGGCCAGGGGCAGGCCAGGGTGCAAGGGGTTTCTGTCTTTTCAGGCCTTGACGTCGATCAGCCTGCCGCGAACACCGTCTTTGAGAAGCGGGGTGGGCTCTTCTTCGCCTTCGCCCTCTTTCTTGGGTTGACGGGGCTTCTGCTCGGGGGGCCCCTTCTCTTTTTCGCTCTCTTCGTCTTCTTTGCGGATATTCTTGTGCTCGGAAGCCTGGGTGTCGCGCACCGTCTCTTGTTTCTGGAGGTCGGCCGCCTGGTTCTGCGCCGCGAACTGGCTCTGCCCCGCCTCCTGCGCCTTGGCGCCTTCGCGGAGCCGGCTGGCCTCGTGGTTCACGAGGACGGTGGCCTTGACATCGATCGGCTTGATCGTCATACGAAAAATGTATCCAGAATCGGCTCCACCGCAAGTCGCTCGGCAGGACGGAGGCGGGAATCGTCTCCCCGCCCCCGTTTCCCTGAACTCGAGGTCAGCCTTTCAGCATCTTTTCCCCAAACGCGCACAAGGCATCCAGCACCTCGGGGGTCCTGGCTTCGGCATAGTAGCGGACGACGGGTTCGGTACCCGAGAAGCGCAACAAAACCCACGCTCCGTTCTCGAGCAGGAATTTGGTGCCGTCGATCTTGACCGTGTTGCCCACCTTGAACCCGGCGATCTCTTTGAACGGCTCGCGGATCTTCTGCTCGGCCCGCTGTTTCTGATCCGGGGTCAGCCGGAAATTGAGACGACGGGTGACGTAGGTGCCAACCTTCTTGTAGAGATCAGACAGAAGCTGATCGAGCGATTTGCCGCTGCTGGCCACCATCTCGGCGACGAGCAGGCAGGCGATGATGCCGTCTTTTTCGGGCACATGCCCCTTGATGGTAAGGCCGGCTGACTCCTCGCCACCCAGCAGAATCTTGTCCTTGGCGATCAGGTCGCCGATGAACTTGAACCCGACCGGGGTCTCGAACACCTCGATGCCGTGGTGCAGGGCGACCGCGTCGATCAGGTGGGTGGTGGCCACCGACCGGGCCACTCCGCCGGCCCAGCCGCGAGAGGTCTTGAGGTGATCGAGCATCATGCCCAGGATCTGGTTTGGCTCGTAGAACTTTCCACCCCGACCCAGGATGCCGAACCGGTCGGCATCGCCGTCGGTGGCCAGTCCGAGGTCGAAATCGCCCTCCCGCATGCGGGCGATCATGTCGGGAATGTGGCTCTCGGATGGCTCGGGCGGCTGGTTCCCGAAATAGGGGTCGAGGTGGTCGTTCATGACCGTCACGTTGCACCCCGCCTCGCGCAGGATGCGGTCGAGATAGCCGCGGGCCGTGCCATAGAGGGGGTTGACCAGGATCTTCAATCCCGCTTTCTTGATGACATCGAGTCGGACCTTGTCGCGCAGGGTAGCGAGGTAGGTCTCCATCGGGTCGATCTTCTCGATGCGCCCTTGCTGCATGGCCTCGGCCAGGGGCATGTCCTTGGGGGCGGGGCCGTTCTTCATCAGGGCATTGGCGCGACGCTCGATGTCGCTGGTCGTCTCGGGCAGGGCCGGGCCGCCCCAGTCGGGGCTGAACTTCAGACCCTGGTATTCGGGCGGATTGTGGCTGGCGGTGAAATTGAACCCACCGGCCGCCTTCCGGCGCAGGATCTCGTGGCTGATGACGGGGGTCGGGGTGTCGCGGACGCACAGGAAACTCTTGATGCCGTTGGCGGCCAGCACCCGCGCCGCCGTCTCCATGAACCGGGTGGACAGGAACCGGGTATCGCTGCCGATGACCACGCCGCCGGTCTTGCCATTGGCGATCAGGTGATCGGCGATCGCCTGGGTGCAGATGCGCACGTTCTGAAAGGTGAACCCGTCGGCGATGATGTCCCGCCAGCCGGACGTGCCAAACTTGATTTCCATGCCTTCCTCCCTCGATGTCGTTGGTCTCCAGTCTACCGCCCGCCCTCGCGCTCCGCAACCAACTCCCGTTCGGGTCAGCCATTTTCGGTTAACGTGCGATGCTTGATATCGCTTTCTGGGAGCGGGCGGCTCGATTGCTCCGTCATCCAGCCTTCGTTTTCTCACGGTGGTTCCCTCACTGCTCCTCGCTCCGCCCGGAAACCCAGCCGAACCGCCTCCTGGCGCCGCGGCTGGGTTTGTGCGGTCGATGGTTCGGACCACGGTGACAACCTTCGGCCATGGATGACTCCGCAAATCAGCCACCCGAACCGACCTTCATGGCTTTTTCGCCTCACCGAGAATGGCTGTTGGGCAACAGGCTCGCTTGACTTTTCATTCCAATAACGGCATATATGAATGTATGAAGTCGAGTCAGTCGAAAGAGAAAGCGTTCGAGCGGCGGGCGGCCATCGCCAGAGCCCTGGCCCACCCGCTTCGCCTGGGTATCCTCGACTACCTGGCCGACCACGGGGCCACCTGCGTCTGCCAGTTGGTCGCCGTGTTCGGCTGCCAACAGCCCATCATGAGCAAGCATCTGCTCATCCTGAAGAACCACGGGTTGGTCAGCCTTCGCAAGGAAGGCTTGAAGACATTCTATTCCCTCAAAACGCCCTGCATTCTGAACTTCTTCACCTGCGCCGACAAGGCGTTCGAAAACCACAAAAATTCGCTGTGACAAAGGAGATCCCGACATGAAGATCCAAATCCTGGGAACCGGCTGCGCCAAGTGCCAGAAACTCGCCGAGACCGCCAAACAGGCGGCCGACGAACTGAAGCTCTCCTATGAGCTGGTCAAGGTCACCAACCTCAACGAGATCATGGGCTTCGGGGTGATGGTCACCCCTGCCCTCGCCGTCGACGGCACCGTCAAGGTGGCCGGCAAGGTGCCTTCCGTCGATGAGATCAAGAACATGCTCCAAGCCTGAAGGAGGTTCTCATCATGAGCGACTGTTGCGGCAGTTCCGCCAAATGTCTGGTCTACGCCTGCTCCGGCGGCTCGAACGTCGGCCAGTTGTCCAATGAAGCAGCCAAAGCGCTCGACTCGGCGGGGGAGGCGGCCATGTCCTGCTTGGCCGGCCTTGGGGGGCATGTCTCCGGCATGGTGGCCTCGGCCCGGTCCGGCACCCCGGTGCTGATCATCGACGGCTGCCCCATCGCCTGCGGCAAGAAGATCGCCGAGCACCTCGGCCTGACCCGCTACGGCTATCTCGATATCACCACCCTGGGCAGCAAAAAAGAGCACAACGTCAACAAAACCCCCGCGCCGCAGATCGAGGAAGTCCTGTCCGCCGCCCGGCGTGAGATCGCCAAGATCGCTCCCCGCGCTTCCGGGCCGACCGGTTCCTCCTGCTGCGCCTGACATCACCCCCTCCAAGGAGGTTCCCCATGCACCAACTCGTCCGCCTCTTCCTGCTTGGCCTGATCGCCCTCGCCCTGGCCTCCGGCGCCTTCCGCGATGGCACCGCCCCCTGCACCTGCGGCAGCCAGGCCGCTTTCGCCCAGGCCCCCGCCGCGGATGCTCCGGCGGCGCTGCCTACCACCGAGGCCACCACGGCCGCCCCCGCTACCGCCGAACCCGCGGCCGCCGAACCCGCGGCCGCCGAACCCACGGCCGCCGAACCCACGGCCGCTGAACCACAGGGCGAGCCAGCGGCTGCTTCCACCGCCCCGGTCGGTGACACCGGCTCGGCGGCACCCGTCGCCTCCCCCCCCCTGCCAGGCTCCGCCCCCCCCGCCCCCACCGGTCCCCTGCCCAAGATGATTGACCTCGGCGCGGGGAAGTGCATTCCCTGCCAGAAAATGAAACCGATCCTCGACGAGGCGAAAACGCTCTATGCGGGTCGGGCGGAAATCGTCTTCATCGACGTCTGGGAAAACCGCGCCGCCGGGGCCCAGTACGGCATCCGCATGATTCCCACCCAGATCTTCTACGACGCCTCCGGGAAAGAAGTCTCTCGCCACGAAGGGTTCTTGTCTTTGGAAGGCATCCAGAAACAGTTCGAAAGTATGGGTGTCACACTGAAAAGGGACTAAGTATGGACCTCGCCGCCCTCGAGTCCCACCTGGCCGATGTCATCGCCAGCTCCTCGTGGTTGGCCCCCGCCGCGGCCTTCGGCGGTGGGGTGCTGACGGCGCTCAATCCATGCGTCCTGGCCACGGTGCCCCTCATCATCGGCGTGGTTGGCGGATATGCCCAGGGAGAAGGGTCCTGGAAACGGGCCGCCGGCTTCAGTTTCTTCTTCGTCGTCGGGTTTGCGCTCGAGCTGGCGGTGCTGTTCTCGGTTTCGGCGGCTTTCGCCCCCTACCTGAGCGGACCACACTGGAAATACGTCATCGCCGCGATCTGCTTCCTGCTCGGTCTGCACCTGCTGTTCGAGTTCCAGATACCGGCGCTGGCCAGCATGCCGGCGGGGCAATGGGGCGGAATTCTCGGCGTGACCGTTCTCGGCTTCATGTTCGGCCTCGTCTCGATGCCTTGTTCCGGCCCCGTCCTGATGCTGCTGGCCAGCCTCGTCCCCGAGATCGGCATCCCCAAAGCTGGAACCCTGCTCTTCCTGTATGGAGTCGGTCATTCCCTCCTGATTCTCGTCGCGGGAATCTCCGTAGGGACGGTGCAAGCCCTGGCGGATTCCAAGGGAATGACCCGGGCGGTGACCGTCATCAAGAAAATCGCCGGTGTGTTGATCATCGGCGTGGGCATCTACTTCATGCGCTCCTGAGCCCCGCCGACCCAGGAGCGGTGCGCCGGTAGCCGATCGGTGGGACCTCTTCCCCGAGCGCCGTCCGGCCAAGGTTTGTCTTCCTTGGATGCTCTTCTGCTGCCAAATTCGGTCACCAATCGAGGAATGATGCATGAACTGGAAAGATGAGTGGAAAACCCTGCTGGTGATGATCGCGGTGTTTCTCGGCTGTTACTTCCTGCCGGTCGGAACGCCCCGCTTCGACAATGCGATGATGGAAGCCCTGCATCTCGTCAAGTGGTATGCCCGCGAGCACGTGCTGCTCTGCCTGGTGCCCGCCTTCTTCATCGCCGGCGCCATCACCATCTTCATCAGCCAGGCCTCGGTCATGAAGTATCTTGGGCCCAACGCCAACAAAGCCTTGGCCTACGGGGTCGCTTCGGTCTCGGGATCCATTCTGGCGGTCTGCTCCTGTACCGTGCTGCCGTTGTTCAACGGCATCTATAAGATGGGGGCCGGGCTCGGCCCGGCCTGCGCTTTCCTCTACTCCGGCCCCGCAATCAACGTTCTCGCCATCGTCATGAGCGCCCGCATTCTGGGCATGGACATCGGCATCGCCCGCGCCGTCGGCGCCATCGTATTCAGCGTCGTCATCGGGTTGCTCATGCACCTGTTCTTCCGCGACGAGGAAGAGGCCAAGGCCATCGCCGCCGCCCAGTTGCCCGAGCCCGAGAATGTGCGGCCTCTCTGGCACAACGTCGTCTTCTTCGGGGCGATGGTTGGGGTCCTGGTCTTCGCCAACTGGGGCAAACCCCAAAGCGTCGAGCTGACCCTCCGCGACGGAGCGGTCATCAACGGGGATATTCAGGAAGAGATCGAGGGCTTCGACTACCTCAGGGTGAAGATCGCCGCAGCGCAGGGCCGCGACTGGGCTCCGACCACGGTACAAGCTGTGGCCGTGGCCGACATTGCCCAGCGCACGATACCCGACAGCCCCTGGAAGGCGATCTGGAGCGCGAAATGGGCGGTGACCGCCGCCTTCGCTCTGGCCCTATTCATCATTCTTGGGACCGTTCTCAAGATGGCCTGGTGGCGCGTGGGCGTCACCGCGGCGGCCGGGGTGATCGGGTATCTGGCGGTGCCGGCCGACCCGCTGGTACCGTTCGTCGCCGTGACCGTGGCCTTGAGCGCCATGACCTCGACGGCCGACGACGAATCGAAGGACTGGTTCGCCGCGAGCTGGGACAACGCCAAGATGATCCTGCCCTTGCTGCTGGGCGGCGTCGTGGTGGCCGGCCTGCTGCTCGGGCGGGTCGGACATGAAGGGCTGATTCCCAGCGAATGGGTAAAATCGATGGTCGGCGGCAACTCCCTGTTCGCCAACCTGTTCGCCTCGGTGTTCGGCGCGTTCATGTACTTCGCCACCCTCACCGAAGTGCCTATCGTCCAGGGCCTGATCGGCAGCGGCATGGGCAAAGGCCCCGCCCTCGCCCTGTTGTTGGCCGGCCCCGCCCTCTCATTGCCCAATATGCTGGTCATCCGGCAGATCATGGGAACGAAAAAGACCGTGGTCTTCGTCTGCCTCGTCATCGTCATGGCCACCATCGTAGGAATGGCCTTTGGGGCCGGATACGGCTGAAGAAACTGACTCGGGACGGGCATTGCGATGTCTCATCGTCCCGAACCCCGTCCCCAGTCATGGTTGAAGCGAATCATTCTGGGTTGAGGAGAATGCGATGAATCCATTATCGGGCCGGAGCAACCCGCCGCGTCGGGGTCCTCGACCTCTGGCGTTGCCCGTCATCCTGCTGGCATTGCTGTCGATCGCGGCCGCTGCGATGGCCGCTCTGGGCCCCGAACCCGCGGAAGAAGCCGCCGCGGGAAGCACACCCGTAGCGACCGGTGCCGTTTGGGGATTGGAGCGGTTTCTGGCCTATGCAGCGGATCACAGCCCGGAGCTGCATGGCCAGGATGCCGAGATGAAGGCCGCCCACCAGCGGTTCCGGCAGGCCTGGTGCCAGCGACGACCGGCCCTCGCCTTGGAAGGAGGCTATGACTGGAACAGGTATCCGCAGCGGTTGACGGCGGCTCGCTTCAACGGCGAGGCGGGCACGTTCGACGACGACCTCTACCGGGCCGATCTCGTGGTGAAAGTGCCCCTCGACACCAACCGCCGACTCGGGTACGAAATCGAGGCGAGCCGCTGGCGGGAACGGTCAGCCGCCGGCACGGCTGACCGGATCCGCCAGGAGCTGATCCTCGGCATTGCCACCACCTTCTACCGGGTGCTGGGGCAAAAGGCCCTGATCGGCGCGCTCGAGTCGTCACGGCAGGCCATGCAGGGGCATCTCGACCGGGTCCGCCTGTTGCTCGAAGGGCAGAAGGCGGCGCGGGTCGATCTGCTCCGCTCCGAAGTCCGCCTGGCCGAGATCGAGCGACAACTGGTCCGGGAGCGGGGGGAACTCGAGGTGTTGCGACAAGCCCTGGCGGCCCGCTGTGGGTGGGACCACACGCGCCCCTTCCCGGACGTGGGTGGCGAATTCGCCCTGGTGCCGTTCGAGGCCGCGGTCGATGACGGAGTGGCGAAAGCCCTGGCCAACCGACCGGATTATCGGGCCATGCTCGCCGCAGTCCAGTCCCAAGAGCGAACCGTCCAGGCCACGCGGGCGAGCGGGCAACCGGCTCTCAGCCTGCACGGCAGCATCGGCCGCCGCTGGGCTCCCTCACCCATCGGTGGGGCCGGCCAGGGCGAGACCAGGGTCGATGTCGGTCAGATTCGGCTCCAGGCGACGGTCCCCTTCCTTGGGGAGACTGACCGGATCCGGGCCAAGATCGCAGAGGAACAGGCACGGACCGAGGTGCTACGGCACCGTTTGGCGAGCCTGGAACAGGCGATCCGGCTCGACGTCACCTCGGCGCATGCCCGCGCCCTGGCAGCCCGTCAGCAGGTCGAGGTCGCCGTGAAAGCGGTCGCGCATGCCGAAGAGTCGCTCCGGATCGAACAGGAAAAATATGCCCAGGGGCGGGGCACCATCGTCGACGTCCTCGACGCGCAGGCCGCGCACCTGACCGCCCAGACCGGGAGGGTGCAGGCCCTGGTGGATCTGCATTCCGCCCTGGCGTTCTGGAAAGCCGCCCTCGGAGAGGATACACGATGAACGCACGCTTCAGACATGCCAAGGCGCCATCTGCCCAAGATGCAAGCCGGAGGACCCGACCAGGGGTGGGCGGTTCGCCTGTCTCACGGCTGGCGCCCCTGGGCATCCCCAACCCCGGCCATGCCGGCGGTTCCGTATCTCGACCCAGGCTCACGGGGGGCGGGGCTGGCCGTCACAGACCGCCGAAGCATCGCTCATTTCGGCCCAGGCCCACGGCGGAGGGGGCTGCCCCCGACCATCGCACAAGGGGCAACCCGCGGCCCGGCTTCTGGCCGCCGGATAGACCCTCGCTGGCCGCAGCGGTGCTCGTTCTCCTTTCTCTCGTGGCCTGGTCACCCGTTTGGGCCCAGGGAGGAGGGGAAAATGGCCAGAAAACCCCTCCCAGCGTAGCTTCCAGTGGAAAAGGTGGCCAGATACCAAAGGTGCAGGTCGGTTCCGCGACCCGGGAGACCATCGCCGAAATCCTCAGTGTCACCGGGGAAAGCGTGGCGCCCAACACCGTGACCATCAGCCCGACGGTCGAGGGACCGATCGAGTTCTGTCCCTGGCGCGAAGGCGACGAGGTCAAGGAGGGCGAAATGCTGGTGCGCATCGGCCGGCCCTTGTACGAAGCCGAGGTGACCGCCGCCGCCGCCGCCCTCGACGTGGCCCGGGCAAAACTCAAGGATCTCCTGGCCGGGACGAGGTCCGAAGAGATCGCCAAGGCGATGGAATCGGTGCGACAGTATCAGGAAGCCCTGAAATACGCCGAAAGCGATTTCACTCGAACGGAAGCTTTGGCCAAGAAAGGGGCGGTGCCCGGAGACCAGCTCGACAAGGCGAATGTCGATCTGGTTCAGGCCAGAACCCGCCTGACCACCGCCAAGGAACACCTGGCCATGCTGACGGCGGGGCCGACCAAGACGAATATCCTCGTGCAGCAGGCTCAGGTGGGCGAAGCCGAAGCCCGGCTGAGCATGGCCAAAGCCCGGCGTGACGAATGTGTCATCAAAGCCCCGTTCACGGGGGTCATCACCCGCGTGTGGCAGCGACAGGGCGACATGGCCGCCGTCCGCGTCCCCGTGCTGGAGTTGATGGAGGCGAACAGCCAGGTGGTCCGATTCGCCGTGCCCGAAAAATTCGCAGGAGCGCTGCATCTTGGCCAGTCGGTCACCGTCCGCTTCGACGCTCTGCCTGGCGAGGTCTTTCCCGCCTCGATCAGTCGCATCTTCCCGACCTACGACCCCAAATGGCGGACCCGGACGGTCGAGGCCGAGGTCGCCGAACCCCAGCGCCTGCAGCCGAACATGTTCGCACGCGTGGAGGTCGTCCTGCGCTCGGTCGCCGACGCGGTGGTCGTTCCCGACGAGGCGATCATCCTCACCCCCGACGGGACGACCTTGGTCGCGGTCGTCGCCGACGGCCGGGTGCGGCGGCAGGCCGTCACCCTGGGGATCCGAGCCCGGGGCAAAGTGCAGATCGCCAGTGGACTCTCCGGCGGGGAAACGGTGGTGCAGACGGCGGCGGACAAGCTGAAGGACGGTCAGGAAGTCCAGGCCATCGTTCCCGGGCCGAAAGGCGGGAAGGCCGGCCCTGCCGGCGCAATCGGGGAGGGGCAAAACACCGGCCAGAGAAGCGGTTCCGGCCCAAGTCTCCATGATCTGACCGAACCGAAAGCTCCTGGTGGAACCAATCTCGGAGGACAGGGAGCTGGTGCGACCGCCACGGTGGCCCCATGACCGGCTTCTTCATCCGTTACCGGAATTCCTTCCTCGCGCTCCTGATCGCGGTGATGGTGCTCGGCCTGTACGGCATGACGCGCCTGCCGGTCGATTTCCTGCCCGCCATCACCTACCCGATGATCAAGGTGCATATCTGGTGGCGCGGCGCCACCCCGGACGAAGTGGTCACCAAGCTCGCCGAACCGATCGAACGGCAGATGGCCACCGTCGACGACCTCGATTACCTCGAATCGTCGTCCATCGAGGGAATGTATACGCTTCTGGTCAATTTCAAATACGGCGTCGACGTCAACATCGCCTACCAAGACGCGTTGTCGGCCATGGCGCGGGTGGCACGGCAACTTCCCAAGGAGATCGAGCCGCCCATCGTCATCAAGGCCGATCCGAGCCAGTTGCCGGTCGGCCAGATCACCGTCTCCTCCGACCAATGGGACCTGGTGAAGATCCGTACCTGGGTCGAAAACGATTTTCAAGATATGATGAGCGTCGTCCCGGGGGTGGCGGGCACCGAGATCGTGGGTGGCCTGCGTCGGGAGATCCGGGTGCATCTCGATCCCGACGTTCTGGAGAAGCACGGTCTGACCCTGGCCGAGGTGACCCGACGTCTGCGCGACGAAAATGTCGATGCCTTCGGCGGGCGGGTCTATGCCGGCAAGCGCGAGATCATCGCCCGCACTGCCGGCGAGTTCCAGCGGATCGCCGACATCCGGGACGTGGTCTTGCGGTCGGAAGGAGCGCGACGGCTGACGGTCGGTGACGTGGCCAGGGTCGAAGACTCCCACGAGGAAACCCGTATCATCACGCGGATCGACGGCCGACCCTGCGTCAAGGTCAGCGTGCTGAAGCAGGCCACGGCCAACACGGTCGAAGTGGCCGCCGCCCTCCGCCGCTATCTGGCGGAGATCGCTCCCCGCCTCCCGCCGCAGGTCAGATTGGGGATCGTGGAAAATCAGGCGGACTACATCGAGGCGGCGCTGGCCGGAGTGCGCGACACGGTGGTCCAGACGGCCGTGGTCGTCCTGATCCTGTTCTTCCTGTTTTTCGGGAATCTGCGACACGTCGGCATCATGCTGGGGACGCTGGTCGTGACCGTCGTTGTGAACTTCGGCCTGATGAACGTGGCGGGATTCTCGTTGAACATTTTCTCCCTCGGCGGTCTGATCATCGCCATCGGAGTGATGCTGGACAACGCCACGGTGGTGATCGAAAACATCACGCGGCTGCGGGGAGAAGCGGGCCGCCAAGATGTGGCGGCGCCGGAGGTGGTCGCCGCAGCGACCAGCCAGGTGGGTGGGGCGATGACCGCGGGAACGGTGACGTTTTTGATCATCTTCGTCCCGTTCCTTCTTGTGCCCGGTCTGGTCTCCCTGCTGTTCAGGGAGTTGATCTTTGTCATCGCGGGAATCGTGTTTCTCAGCCTGGTGTTTTCGCTGTCGCTGGTCCCCGTGGAGACTCTCTGGTTTCTTCCGGCGAATGGCGAGGCGCCCAGGGAAACCGCGTTCCAGCGGTTTTTCCGACAGGTTGAAGAGGCCTACCGGAGACTGCTGGAGCGGGTGATGACCCATCGGGCGACAGTGGCGGGAGTGTTCGTCGCCATTCTCCTGGCGGGGGTTTTGTGCAGTTCGCGGATCGGTTCGGAGTTCCTGCCGACCGTCGATGACGGACGGATCATGATCAAGGTGAAGGGAGCCTCGGGCCTGTCGGTTCAGACCACCGACCGAATCCTGCAGGAAATCGAAGCGAAGCTGAAAGGTGATCCGGTCATCGAGAGCGCCTTCACCCTGGTCGGGGGCAAGGTCTGGGGCCTCTATACCTACGAGATCGCCAACGAAGGGGAAATCGACCTGCAACTCGTGCCCAAGAGCAAACGAAAGGAGAGCACCCTGAAGGTCGTCGATCGCTTGCGGCCGATCGTCGGCAAGGTCTTCGTGCCGGGGGGCAAGGCCATGGTCATGCCCATGCCCATCAAGGGCATTCGCAAGCTCGGCGATGGCGACATCGAGCTGAAGATCCGCGGGCCCGACCTGAACCGCCTGAACGAGCTGGCCCGCCAGCTCATGGCGTATCTGGGCTCCGAACCGGGGTTCACCAACCAATATCTGTCGCTGGATCTGACCAAGCCGGAGTATCGGGTCGAGGTCGACCGCGTGCGCGCGGCCCAGCTCGGAATGACGGTGGCCGACGTGGCGCAAGGGCTGCGTTCGTTGGTGTCGGGGTCACTGGCCGGGATGTACCGCGAGGGCCAGGACTATTACCCGATCCGGGTCATGATTCCCGAGCGCGAGATGACCAGCGTCGAGGTGGTCGAGCACCTTCCGGTCGAGAACGCCCGCGGGGAACAGGTCCGACTGCACGATCTGGCGCGCGTGGTCGAAGCGGTCGGTCCGGTCGAAATCGCCCGCGAAGACCAGACCCAGCAGATCATCGTCCGGACGGACGTGCAAGGGATCAGTGTAGGCGAGGGCCTGAAGAAAATCCAGCGGCGGGTGGCCGGACTCGACCTCCCGGTCGGGTATGCCGTCGACTACGGCGGCCGCGCCCGGCAGATGCTCGATATGCAACAGACGGTCCTGGCCGTTCTGGGGTTCGCGCTGTTGTTCGCGTTCCTCGGCCTGGTGTTCCAATTCGATCAGTGGTCGTTCGCCATCCAGATCCTCGCCGCCATTCCCTTCTGCCTGGCAGGGGTGATTCTGGCGCTCTTCGGTACGGGCATGGCGTTTGGGGCGACGATGATTATCGGCATCCTGATCGTGGTTTCGGCTGCGGTCAACGACGGGGTCCTGCTCGTCACCTTCGCCGCCGAACTCGAGGAAACCGAGCGTTTGCGCCCGGCCGAGGCCGTCGTCAAGGCGGCGGCCATCCGTCTGCGGCCGCGCGTGCTGACCACCCTGAGCACGTTGGTGGGGTTGTTGCCTCTAGCGCTGAATCTGGGCGAAGGAACCGACCTGCTGGCCCCCATGGCCGTCGGGGCCATCGGCGGCCTGCTGATGGAGATCCCCGTGGCTTTGTTTTTGATGCCGGTATTCTATGTCTGGAGCCGCCGGTTCACCGCGACGGCGGCGGATGGACCAGCCTGATTCGTGCCAGGAGGACGTATGAACCATCGATGGTCGCTGCTGATCTGTCTGGTGGTGCTGACGGCGGGCACCGGTTCCCACGCCCTTTTGGTCTCGCAATTTTCGGCAGCGATGGCCCAGGGACGGATCGAATGGAAGGTCGCCGATTTTCAGAAAGAGACCGACCTGAGCAAGCGCTTCGGGGCGGTGACCAACTGCGTCGTGCTCGTTCACGTCCAGGGTGGGAAGGAAGTCGCCTTCCAGCGGTTGGATGAGATTTCGTCCCTGATGGATGACGCAGCCGCCTATGAAACGTATGTCGCCGACGCCATCCGAAACTATCTGCCCTGAGAAGGGCGTCCGCTTTTCCCCCAAAGCATGCCCAGATGATCAGGATGAAGGGTGGGAAGAGGCGCCGATGGTAGCAACACAGGGATGTCCGCTCTGCGATTCCCCATGGCAGGCGGCCAGCGGCGAAGCGATGGTGTGCTTGTTCTGCGGGAACCCGGAAGAGGCGGAGTTCCGGTGCGGCAATGGGCATTACGTGTGCGAGGACTGCCGGACAGCCGACCCGCGCGAGATCGTGGTGCGCATCTGCGATCGGACGCGGGAAACCGACCCGGTGGCCCTGTGGCATCTGGTCACGGCGCATGGAGCCTTCCGGGGACATGGACCACAATTCCATTTCGTCCTGGCACCGGTGCTGCTTGCGGTGCTGCGAAACCGTGGACTGGCCGAGATCGCCGCCGAACGGGTCCATCGGACCATCGAGCGGTTGTCGGAGATTCCGGCTTTGTCGTGCGCCCTGCACGGGGTGTGTGGGGCGGGAGCGAGCGCTGGCGCGGTGGTTTCCCTGCTCAACGGTGCCACCCCGGTGAGCGATGGCGAGCGCCGCGCGGTCTTGCGAGCCACGGGGCGGGCGATGGCAGCCATCGCTCGCCATCCGGGGGGGCGGTGTTGCCGCCAGAGCGCCCTGGCCACGCTCGAAGCCACGTGGGCTTTCCTGCGCGAGGAGATGGTGGGCCGCCCCGGCGAGGTCTCGGGGGTCGGCGGGGCAGCAACGTCCCGCCTTTTGGCGGCATCCCATGGCGGAGGATTCGCCCTGGAACCTTTGGTGGTGCGTTGCCGCCATTTCTCTCGGGTTCCTGACTGCAAACAGGGGTGTGTGTATCATGGCTGACCCATGGCGGTTGATCGTCGAGGACAGCGACGACCCGGTGTTTCATCTCGCCAGCCTGGAAGCGGTGTGGCGTTCGCTCGACGAAGGACCCGCACCGGAAACCATGATTCTGAGAAGGTTGTCGCCATGCGTCCTGCTCGGCGCCTCCCAGGAGGCCGCCCGCGAAGTGGCGCTGGGCGAATGTTCCACACGCGGGATTCCGGTGCTGCGACGCCCCAGCGAGGGCGGCGCCATCTATTGCGATCGGAACTGCCTCTTGTTTTCGATCGTCTGCCGCCGCCGCGGTTCGCTTGGAGCTTCCCCTGAGGAGGTTCTCACAGGCTGGGCGAACGTTCTGATCGAGGCGTTCGAACGATTGGGAATGCCTAGTGGTGCCTGTTTTGCCAGACCGAACGACATCGCCATCGCCGAGAAGAAAGTCGCGGGCCTGACCATGACCGACTGGTACGGCATTCGGTCCGTCTCTGGTTCGGTACTCATCGATGCCGACCTGGAAACGATGGCGGCCGTTCTGACCCCGAACCCCGAGAAGCTGGGTCGGCATGGCGCGGCCCGGATCGCCGACCGGGTGACCACCCTGCGACACTGCGTGTCCCCAGAACTGACCCCCGCGGCGGTGAGCGAGGCCCTGATCGCGGTCGTCGCCGCCAAGTGCGGGATCACCTTCCGTCCCGAGCCTTTGCCGGCCCGGGACCTGGAAACCGCACAGACCCTGCGGAAGCAGAAGTACGGCCATCCGTCGTGGAACCGGGTCGCCGCCGTCCAGGAGGAATCATTGGAGGAAACGTGAACCAGGAACCCATGCGCATCGAACTGCTTTTGGCCTGTCCGCCGACCCGGAAGTGCCGGGCCATCCGCGACCTGGCCAACGAAGCGAGGGCGCGCTTCCCCGGCCGGTTGCGGATCGACGAATACGAGGCGGGAAGCGCGTGCCCGGTGACCCCGACGAACGGCTACCGGAGCGCCCGCAGCGGGAAGGGCAAGTTCAAGAAGATCCCCAGTGTATTCGTCAACGGGGTCGAGGTGAGCGCGGGGGAGCCCCCCGAGCGGGAGGCCTTCTTCCGGGTCATCGAAGAGCAGCTCGGCCAGCCGCGAGCCACCTGAGGTGGTCATCCGGCCGTGCTGACCCCGAAGGCCATGGGTCAGACGCCATCCTCCGTTTTACCGGCGAGGGCTACCGCACCCCCAGGGACACCCACGGAGGAACGATCGACAACGAATAAAACCACCTGATCTCCGATTTCACCGCCGGCCCGGCAACGGGACCAGACCGGCGGTTTTCTCGTCCTCCGGAACCGGCCCCGGTCCCCGACGGGGGAAACCACCCCGGAGACCCGCTTCAATTCAACGCACCGCTGGGGGCATCAAACGGGACCATCGCCGGAAAACCGGGAACGAAACCACCGGTGATGAGGACGCGAGGGAAATACTCTCAAAGTCATCGGTGATGGAGGCCTACGTTGAGTCTTTGACGTCGTCATGGTAGGGTGGAAGACACATGATCCTTGCAGGAGAGTGCAGATGGGGTTAGAATTTTCAGAGTTGATGGTGATTTTGGTGATCATCCTGATCCTCTTCGGACCGGGCAACCTTCCGAACTTGGGGCGGGCTCTGGGGCGAAGCGTTCGCGATTTCAGGGACGTCCAACGGGAGATCGTCGCGCCCCATGAAACCGATGAACAGAAGCAGGTGTCCTGACAGGGACTGTGCTCCTGGTTTTGAGCCAGGCCTGCGAAAGTCGTAGGCCCCTCGATCGTTCTTTTTTTTCGCCCGGTGAAGCTGATTGGAGAAACGATGTCGAATCTCCGGCCACGCAAAGGTCAGTGCAGGGCATGAGCGCGGCGGGTTCTCGAATGATCAGTGTCGCTCTCGCCCGCCAATTTTTGTCCGAAGCGGTCCCCTTGCCGGTCGAGACGGTCCTTTTGCCTCATGCCCTGGGTCGGATTCTCGCCCAAGACGTTGTGGCTGATCGTGATCTTCCGCCTACCGACCGCTCCGCGATGGATGGATATGCGATTCAGGCGGTCGATGTCCGGGCGGGTTCTCCCCCGTTGCGCATTATCGGGGAAGTCCCGGCTGGCGCGCCCCCGGAGGTCGAGGTCAAGCCGGGGAGCTGCGTCAGGATCATGACCGGGGCGGCCGTGCCGCAAGGTGCGGATTCGGTCGTCCCATGGGAACAGACGCGAGAGAAAGATGGACTTCTCTTCGTGACGAAACCTGTGCCCTGCCGTTCTCACATCATTGTGCAGGCGGAAGACGCCAAAGCGGGGGATATCCTGATCAAGTCTGGCACCCGTCTGTCTGCCGTGCAGGTGGGCCTGTGTGCCAGTGTCGGATTGACGCATGTTCAGACCTTTCGCCAGCCAGTCATCGCCTTGATCGGCACCGGGAATGAACTCAAGGACCCCGGTCATCCTGTCGAGCCGCACGAAATCCGCAACTCCAACGGCCCAATGCTGGCCGCCGCTCTGGCCACCTGGGGTTTTCCTGGGGTCCGTCATGCCATCGTCAGCGATCAGCTTCCCGCTCTCACGAGAAAGCTGGCCTCTGCCCTTGCCAGAGGAGTCGATGTCATTTTGTTGACCGGCGGAGTTTCCAAGGGGAAGTATGACCTGGTCCAGGAAGCAATCCTGGCCGTCGGCGGACACATCCGGTTCCATGGAGTCACCATCAAACCGGGCAAGCCGATCCTTTACGCCAGACACCCCAACGGGTGCAGTCTCTTCGGCCTAACCGGAAACCCTCTGGGAGCATTGACCGGGTTTTACCAATTCGCCTTGCCGGTGTTGCGTCGCTTGTCCGGCACCCCCTGGGATGAGTGCTGTCACACACTGAACCTCCCTCTGGCGAAGCGAGTCGTCACCAAAGGGGGGAGAACCCACTTTATCGTGGCTCAACTCCGGTGGTCGGCGAAGGGGCCGCACGCCTGGCCTATCGACTTCCACAGCGCGGCCGATCTCGTGGGCGCAGCCCGCGGCGATGGGTTTATTATCATTCCACCCACCGTCACGGAAATCCCCCCCGGCGATATGGTCGAGTTTTGCCCCTGGCAACCCCTTCCCTGGTGACCAGGCATGCCATCCTATCGATGTGAGATCATCACTCCAGAGGGAAAACCCGTTCTGGTCCTGAAAACGGCGGAGAGCCCCGAGGCCCTTCGCCGGGAAATCGAAGCAACGGGAGGAATCTTCTGCGGCGCGACTCCTATCGACCAGCTCCTCGGGAAGTCATTGCTGTCTCTCGAAAGACTGATCGTATTCACGAGAAAACTGCATGCCTACACGCGGGCCCATCTTCCCCTCGCTCAGGCGTTGGCTCTTTTTCAGCGAGAGCCTGACAGCCCCGAGGCCCTGATCTCACAGGTCCTCCAGCATCACATCCTGGAGGGGGTTCCTCTCTACCAGGCCATGGCCACGTTTCCCGAAGTGTTTTCCGCCCTCTATCGCAGCAGTGTTCGGATTGGAGAGGAGAGTGGAGAGCTCCCCTATTTCCTGGAGGGGGTCATCGAGCATCTCACTACGATGAAAACCCTTAGAGCAGAATTGACGAGTGCCATGGTCTATCCGTCGATTCTGGCGGTGGTGGCGTTGCTGACAGTTCTCGGTTTGGCATGGACCACGGTTCCGATCTTCGAAGCGGCCATCCGAGATCTCGGCAAAGCACCACCTTTCCTGACGGTGCTGGTCGTCCAAGCGATCACCCTGGGCATGACCGCTCTTCCGTATTTGGCGACGGGTGGCTTTCTCATATGGTGGTGGGGGATCCCGCGCCTCCGCTCCTCGCAGACCGTTCGAAGGGCAATCGACCGGTTTCTGCTGACCGTCCCTGTGATCTCGGGAGTCATTCTCCGGTTTCACCGATCCGTGTTCAGCAAAACCATGGCGCTGTTGCTGCGAAGGGGCATCCATCTAGTGGAAAGCCTGCACATCACGACGGACGCCACTGATAACAGTCATGTGAAAGAGTGCCTCGTGCGTGGTATTCAGCGCATGAAAGAGAGCGGCGGGCTCCAGGTTTTCTTCCGCGAAGTGCCGGTATTGGGGGGGCTCACCGAAGAACTGGCCTTGGCGGGAGAAGAAACGGGCGCTTTGGCAGAAATGTTCGGCATTGCCTTCGAGTATGAATCAGAGGAGCTGCGGGGTGCGATCCGTCGCCTGCTTTCGCTGGTCGAACCGGCTCTGATCCTCTGCACGGGAATTCTGGTCGGCACCATGTTGCTGGCCATGTTTTTGCCTATCTTCAAGGTGGCCGAGTCGATGTGATGAAGTTTCAATCACTAGAGCAAGCACTGGTAAACAGGGGATACCTCTCTTCCGAGAGGATCGAGTCCATCAAAAAAAAAACCGGGACGCAGGCGGAGGGGTTGCTTCCCCACCTGGTGCGCGAAGGCGTTCTGACTCCCGCCGAAGCGGCATGCTATGCGTACGGTTGCGAGGAATACCCTAGCGAATCAAGTCTCCTGCATACCCTGCGGAAGCAAGGCTGGTCGCCTGACCAACTCAGGGATGTATTCCGGAGGTTCGTTCTGCACGGACGCCACACCTGGCGCACCTTTGAGGAATTCCTGCATCAAGAGGGGCTGTTGGCCGCAAAGGAAGTCCTTCGCGGGGAGGGCCAAGCGTCGGTTGGTTCAGACCTTGCTCCGCCTGCTTCCGCTCTTTCCGATGTTCCGCCTCCCGCAAGCCCAGCGGAGGAGTCCCCGGGCGAGGTCTGCGGAACAGGCGATCTGGGCGGCGAGGAAGAGGAGAACATCACTCTCGAGAAACTCTCCGAATCGAGCGATTCCATCGTCACCCTCCTCAATCAGATCGTTTATCAGGCCATCGAAGATCGGGCTTCCGACATCCATTTCGAACCGCAGGAAAGCGCAATTCAGGTCCGGTTTCGGGTCGATGGGGTATTGTACCCCGTTCGTTCCCTTGATCGACGGCTTCATCAGCCGTTGTGCGGTCGCGT
>CALLCO010000025.1 GCA_937998695.1 Candidatus Ozemibacteraceae bacterium | reverse complement strand
CCCCCCCCCCCCCCTGGCCGATGGGGTGAAGATCTCCCGGAATTTCGAAGAAACGTAGGAGGAGGCCCGGCTATTGGCATTATCCTTGATGAAAGCGAGCATCTCGTTGTTGCCGGACTGGGCCAGGATGACCAGGCGGTTCTGGTCAATGGTGCGGGCCAATTGCTCGATCGCCCCGCTTTTGTGAGAGGAAAGCGCAAAAATCAGGATTGCCATGGCCAGGATGATGGTGAGGATGACGAACAGCAGGAACCCGTTCGAACGTCGGGGACGGCGGGCGACGAACGGCACGGCTTGGGCTCCTTTCCCGGCGAAGTGGCGCAGACGCTTCCGGTGCCATTCTACCACAAGCCCACGCCCGAGGAGGGAACGATCCCCAGGGCAATTGCCTTGGCCCTGCGGGAATTCCTGGCAAGGGTCAGGGTCATTTGCTTCTCTGTGCTTGAAATGTCGAGAGATGGGGAGAGTTCTCCCAGAGCCTTGGGCCGGATTTGCCGGGAGATCCTCATGGAGCCGGCGGAATGGGATCTGGAGACAAAACCGGCCCAAGGCCCTGGCCAGGCACAAAAGCGCGTGAGCTTCAAATGACCCTGGGCAAGGGTTTCGTCCGGTTGTCGAGGCGGGCAGGGTATACTATACTGGTCCCGATCAACGCGTCAGGAGGACCGAATGGAGCAGTTCTTCCGGTGGCAGCGCAATGGACGGCGATGGATGGCGGGGATTCTCGCCGTGGCTTTCCTGGCCTGGGGTCTGGGAATGGCCTGGGCGGCGGGGCAGTCCCCCACGCCATCCTCTTCGGGCGGGCCGGAGACGGCGATGTATGCCTTTACGGTCACCCGGGTGGGGGAGTTTCTGGCCAAACCCGACCAGGAAGAGCTCCAGGTCTTTCGTCGAGTTGGGCGTGCCTTGGCCGCCCAGGCGGGATTGTTCGAAGGGAGCCGGTTGGAGGTAGCCGGGTTCCAGGGGCCGTCCTTCGCGTTGGGCAACCTCTTCCAGGATCGGAAGTTCGCCCGTGACTGGACGGCTCCCCAGAAGGCGGCGGTCGAGGCTTTGTTCGCCCAGGCCGGCTCCACCCTGGAAGGCCTGAGCAAAGGCCTGCCGGCGGTGCAACAAGGGTTGGTCTTCCGTGGGGTGTTCGATCCCAAAGGGCTGGTGGAGCCTCTGACCGAAGTCGTCGAGAAGGGTGAGGTGCCGCCAGGGATGCGGGAACATCAGTTGTTCAAGCTCCGCACCCGGGTGCTGCCGGTTCTCCAGGTGGCGGATCTGATCGCCTTCGTGGGAATCCTCACCCGGGACGGGTTGCAGATTCGAGCGGAGATGAAAGGCGGCCCGTTGTACCAGCAAGAAATCGAGGAAGTCGGCGGCCTGCCCGAGCCCCTGATGTTGGGGAAATACCTCCCCTCCGAAGCCCTGATGACGTTTTCGCAGGTTCACATGGGCCAATCACCCGCCAATCTCATGCAAAACCTGCGCGAGTTTCCGCAGACGAAAACGGTCGAAGCCTTCCTGGCCTCGGCAGGTCTCGACCTCGAAAAGGACATCCTGGCCAACCCCGGCAAGGAGACGCACGTCATCATCAACCTCACCCCGCGTGGGGAAGGCGGCCTGCCCGACCTGCGGGGGTATGCCCGGGTCAAGGACCCGCTCAAGTTGCTGACCATTGCGCCCAACCTGAAACAACTGGCCATGTCGCTGGGCATCTTCGTGGCACCGGTCACGGAGGATCCGCCTTCGATCAGGCTCAGTTACTTCATGGCTCCCCAGTTCGGCATCCAGGTTACCATGCGGGGCGAGATGCTGCTGTTCGCTTCGGGGCGCGATCCGATGGTCGAGATGATCCGGCGCATGGATGCAGTGGATGGGGGACGAGAACCCCCGTTTCTGATGCCACCCGGTTTGCACCGGTGTTGGCGCATCGGATTGGGCCTCCTCAACGAGCAGTTGCAGCGATTTTTGCAGGGCCCTCTCCTGGCGGGGAAGGGCATCCCGCCGATTCCCAATCTCGACGTGGCAGGTGAACTGGGTGTCCTGGAGGTGGTGACGAAGATCCTGCCTGACCGGGTCGAGATCTCGGTCGGCTTGCCCGTGATCGGGAAACCCTGACCGGCGAGCCGCAAGGGCCGGGTGGGGGGTTCGCCTGGCTGGGAGGGGGCAAGAGAAATTCCTCCGGGGGCTGAAGCGTCGAAACAGCCGGTGGGAGGTGGCATTCCCCTCCCATGGGTTTTGTGGTATACCACCGTTGACACACCCCTCAACCCTGGAGGCGGGAGCATATGAGAAAGATCTTCAGCGGGCGATCGGGATCGCTCGTCGTCATCGGTCTGTTCCTGATGGCGACGGTTCTGGTCATCGGGTGCAGCAGCTCGGGCAGCCCGCCACCGGCGGCAGGAACCAGCACGAGGACTACCGCCGCGGCCTCGGGCCGCGGGGTATATGGAGACACGGTCCTGAAGATCGGCCGGATCCCTTTCACCAATGCCACCGAAATGGTGCGTAAGCATGAAGAATTGATGAAATACCTGCGGCAGGAGCTGGGGGTCAAGGAGACGCGACTGGTCCTGGCTTCCGACTACAACGGCATCATGACCAAGCTGAGCCGGGGCGAGATCGACATTGCCTGGCTGGGCACCTTGACCTACGCCGAAAACATGGGGAAGGTGCCGATGCGCCTGCTCGTCAAGCCGGTCCGCTTCGGCACCACTTCGTATCGGGGCATCATCATCGCTCGCGGTGACAGCGGCATTCGCACGCTCACCGATCTGAAGGGCAAGAAGTTCGCCTGGGTCGAGAAAGATTCCGCATCGGGGTACATCTTCCCCAAGGCCTTGTTGGT
>CALLCO010000024.1 GCA_937998695.1 Candidatus Ozemibacteraceae bacterium | reverse complement strand
AAGAGAGGAATCTGTATGAACCATCGCTTCCACATCCGCCAGAAAGCCGTCGTCGACCAGTTGCCCAAGAAGGTCGATGCCCTGCTCGTGACCGCCCTGTCGAATGTTCGGTACCTGGCCGGGTTTTCCGGGTCGGCCGGCGCTCTGCTGCTCGAGCGGGGCCATGCTACCTTCTTCACCGACTTCCGCTACCAGGAACAGGCCGCCCAGGAAGTGGGAACGGCCGCCGAGATCGTGGTCTTCAAGACATCGATCATGGAGGCCGTCCTCGAGCGGGTGAAGAAACACCCTGTCAAGACGCTCGGCATCGAAGGCTCGCTCCGGGTCGACCAGCGCGAGGCCCTCGAGAAAGAGTTCGCCGGCAAGGTGACCATCACCGCCGGACTGGTCGAGAAGACCCGCCAGGTCAAGGATGCCGACGAACTGACATGCCTGCGGCAGGCGTTCGCCATCGCCGACAAGGCCTTCCGGCGCCTGCGCCGCTACCTGCGACCGGGGCGCACCGAGCGCGAGATCGCCGCCCGCCTCGAGTTCCTGATGCGCCAGGAGGGCTCCGACGGCCCCAGTTTCGCCACCATCATCGCCGCCGGCGACCACGCCTCCTGCCCGCACGCCCAACCCAGCGACCGGGTCCTCGAGAAGGGGCAGATGGTCAAGATCGATTTCGGCGCCACCTTCCGGGGCTACCATTCCGACATGACGCGCACCGTTTTCCTCGGCAAAGCCGACAAGAAGTTCCGCGAAATCTATCGCATCGTGCGCAAGGCACAGAAGAAGGCCATCGCCCTGATTGCCCCCGGGGTCAAATGCTTCGACGTCGATCAGGCGGCTCGCGCCTATATCGCCAAGAAAGGCTACGGGGACAACTTCGGCCATGGCCTCGGCCATGCCATCGGCCTCGACATCCACGAGGGGCCGGCCTATTCCCCAAAATCGAAAGACACCCTTGCCGCCGGCATGGTCCTGACCGTCGAACCGGGCATCTACCTGCCCGGGTGGGGCGGTGTCCGCATCGAAGATGTCTTCGTCGTCACCGACCAGGGCCCCGAAAAACTGACCGGCACCCCCAACAAACTCCTGGAAATCGGCTGATTCCGGCGCGCTGGGCATTAACCAACCCGCACCCCCTGCCGATAGGGATGCCACATACCGCATCCCCCGAGGAGGTGCTCCATGTCGCGCTACCTGCCCGGACCTCGCGTCTGGCTCCCGCTGCTGGGTTTGACCCTGCTGGCCGCCATCTTCGCCTACACGGCCCAGGCCGATTCGACCATCACCATCCCGGTGCCGGAAGAGGCGGCCAAGAACAAGAAGGTCACCCTGTCCTTGCGCATCCCGCCCAAGACCGAGCCTTTGACCATCGAGGAAAAGCCGGTCAAGATGGCCTCGAAGCGCAGTCTGATCATCTGGAATGACAAGCCCCTCACCCGGTTGTCCCCGCAGGACGAATTTCGCACGATCATGAAAAAGTTCCAGGACAAAGGGTGGGTGAAGTGGTACACCACCC
Source organism: Candidatus Ozemibacteraceae bacterium (assembly GCA_937998695.1). Classification (GTDB taxonomy): domain Bacteria; phylum Muiribacteriota; class Ozemobacteria; order Ozemobacterales; family Ozemobacteraceae; genus Ozemobacter. The sequence goes on along the minus strand of CALLCO010000024.1, from coordinate 8,681 downwards.
GTGAAGTCCTCGCGACCAAAACCCTTGATAAGTACATGGCCGTACGGGTTCTCGAGAAGGTGTGCGATCACGTCCTGGAGATCCTGCAGGCCCCGGACGTGTCACGCCTGGTGCGGAAGGTCAACCTGACCCCCTCCGACATCGAGGACCTGCGCCGCATGGTGCAGCGGTTCCAGACCGAGATGATCATGTTCGGCAGCAATCCCAACCGCATCGACAAAGACCTGTTGCAGTTGCAGGAACGGATCAAGAACGCCCGCCAGGGCATCCTCAAGGTCATCAAGGTCGAAGGCGTCGAAGACGGCGGCACTGTCATCCACCTCGGCGTCGACTGACAATCAGGAGGTAGGTCGGCGGCGACCCCCGCCCGGGGAGGCCGCCTCAATCCCGCTTCCCCCTCCCCATCAAACCAGCATTGCCGGCCTTCGGGCCGGCGATGCCCTTTCCACCAGTCTGGTCAGGGGGTGCATCAAGGAAGAAACAGGCTTGGCGCGTCCGTTCCAGCCCGCTGGGAGGGGACCGCACGAGTGGAAGGCGACCGCACGAATGGGAGGAGACCCGCAGGTGGAAGAAGGCCTGGAGGGCACCCGCGCTTGGTGGGGGAAGCCCCACCTGGGGCGAAGTCCCGCTCTCCCGAAGGTGACCAGTCACCGGGGGGGGCGGCCCCACCGTCACCGTGGACATGACCCTTCCCGGCGGCATGCCAGGTGGCCGCCCGTGCTGCCATCAGGACCCGTTGCCGCCTGGTCGGGCGCCAGTGGGATCGGGAAGGCGGGCAAGGACATCGCTGGCGATCTGGAGGAGGCGGGAAAGGTAGGCGGGGGGCTTGCCCACCCTGGCGTCGAGGACGGCGGTCGTCAGGCGCAGGAAGGTGCGGCTGGCCCGCAGAGCCTGGCCGTCCATGGCATCGCTCACGGCGAGGATGATCTGGGTGCCGAGATCGAGGCCGCTCTTGCCGGCGAACGATCGCAGGAGCTGGATGCTCTCGGCCACTCCGCCGGCCAGGAAGCAGAGGCGGGCGAACCGCTGTTGCAGGACGGGATTGGGGGCGGCCATGCCGGTCAAGGTCCGGAGGGTGTCGCGGGCCTCGGCGAACCGGCCCAGGCTCTCCTGGGCATCCGCCAGCATCAGGTAGGCCTGGGGCAGCTTCGGATACAACCGGATCGTGGTCAGGAGGGGTTCGAGGGCGCGCTCCCACTCGCCCTTGCGGTGTCGGACCTGACCCAGGCAGAATTGCGCCTTGACCGAGTTGGGATCGATGGCCAAAGCTTTGGTCAGCGCAGCCTCGGCGCCCGGCAGGTCGTTGGCGGCCAGGCAGACCTCGCCGCGGCCGACGAGGGCGGCGAGGTTGGTGGGGGCGATGGCCAGGGCCTGGTCGAGAAGGGTCAGGGCGTCGGGCAGACGCTTGTCTTTGAAGGCCTCCTGGGCCTTCGCGAGCAGGTCGGTGAGTTGCTGCTCGACGACCGCCGTGGTCGCCTGGTGCATCGCATGACGGAACTCCTCGATGATCTGCCACAGACATTGGTCGAAGATGGCCAACATCTCGCCGCCCGTTTCGGAGACGGCAGCGAAAATATCGCCGGTCGTCTGCAGGGCGGCGGACTGTACATCGGACCCCGAGGCAGCCAGGTGTTCGGCGAGGGGACCCAGCACCTCGAGGAACCCCCAGCGCCACAGGAGGCTGATCGCCCGGCGCCGGACCGGCAGGTCTTTTGATTTCTGGAGGGGGTCCACGGCCATCACGAAGGTGGGGGGCGGGTCGTGGGGGACCAACCGGGCCATCGTCTCGAGGGCCGCCAGAACCACCCGTTCGTCACTGTCTTTCAGGAAGGGGGGTAACCCTTTGTGACAGGCTTCCCCCCCGACCCGGCCGAGAAGATCGAGCAAGGCGGCCCGGACCTGGGCTTCCGGTTCATGGTGGAGGCGGGCGAGGATGGCGGGGGCGGCCTGGTCGGGCACCACTTCGGCCAGCGCCCCCGCTGCCTGGATACGAACGGCGGGTATGGGGTCGTTCAGCATCGACCGGAAATCGGGGGCGGTTTCGGCTTTGCCGAACTTGCGGAGGGCGATCACCGCATTGCGACGGATGTCGGCGTCGGGGTTGTTTAGGTAGCCGGTCAGGTTTCTGGTGAACGCGGTGATGCGGGTTTCCCCGATGGCGTAGATAGCCGACACCACCTGCTTCTTGTCGGGGTGGGCCAGCATCTCCCGGATGGTGCTGGTCACCTCGTAGTCCCCGAACTTCCAGATGGCTTTGGCCGCGTTGGCTCGGACGCGCTGGTGCACATCGTAGAGATACGGCTGGAGGAGGCCGATGGCGGAGGCCTTGTCGAGTCGCTGGATGCCTTCGATGACATTGGCCCGCACCCGGGCGTCGGGATCTTTCAACAGCCCCTGCAGGATCGGCATCAGGGAGTCGGTTGGCTTGAGACAGAGGGCAGCCACGGCGGTGGCGCGGATGCGGGCGTTGGTTTCCTGCAGGACCATCTTGCGCAGCAGGCCCATGCACATCGGGGTGCCGATCTCGCCCAACGCGCGGGCCGCGCCGAGGAGGCCTTCCTCGGTGACCAGCACGCTCTGCCCCTGATCGGTGAGCTTGTTGCGATTGAGGTAGGCCTCGACCGCCTGGGTCAGGGCGAAGACCGATTCCTCGGTGGGGTGGGCGGCCAGGGCCTCGGCGGCCCGCAGGCGCACCTCGAGGTGGGGGTCGTTGAGGGCGTTCACCAGGAGCTTGCCGGTGCGCTCGGGGTCCATCGTCTTCATCGCGAACACGAGGTAGTCCTCGAGGTTGTCGCTTTGGAAGCGGTCGAAGACAATCTCGGCGGCGACCTGCCCCCGCAGGCGGGACAAGGCCATCACCGCGCTGCGGCGCAGCTCGAAATCCGGCCCGGCCATCAGGCCGAGCAGGCGCTGGAGCAGCGTGGGCAGGCGGGCAGGAACGTTCGTCATGCGGCAGGGGGACGATCTTCAGGGGGGGTGCCGATGGCATTATAGCACGGCGAACGGGGGGGCGCGTCGATCTTCCCCGGGGCCGGGACGGCCTACACTTCCAGGTCGTGGGCGCGAGGACCGACGAGCAGCCACAGGAAGAACGGCCCGCCGAGGAGCGAGGTGATGACGCCGACGGGCAATTCGGCCGGGGCGAACAGGGTGCGGGCCAACGTGTCGCAGACAGTGAGGAAGAGCCCGCCGGCCAGGAAGGAAGTGGGAAGGAGATAGCGGTGGACGTTGCCGACCCGTAACCGGCAGATGTGCGGTACCATCAGGCCGACGAAGCCGATCGGGCCGCACAGGGCCGCCACCACACTTTCCAGCAGGCAGGTGACGAGAAACAGCCGGTGTCGCACCTTTCCGCCATCGACGCCACGGCTGAGGGCCAGCTCCTCCCCGAGGGCCAGCAGGTCGAGTTCCCAGGCCTGGGCGGCGAGGAAGATGGCGCCGGCGATGGTCAGGGGCAGGAGGCCCCATACGGTGTCAAACCCGCTGGAGGAGAGGCTTCCCATCAATCGTCGCACCAGCCGGAACGAGTCGTAGGCGTCGGTGGTGAAATGGACGACCATGATCAGGCTCGAGCAGACGAAGCTGACAGCGACCCCGGCCAACAGCAGGCGGGCGGTCGAAAAGCCGCCGCGCAGGCGGGTCACGCCGTAGACCAGCAGGATGGCGGCCAGGCCGCCGACGAACGAGGTGAGGCAGATGTCGGGCAGGCCGAAGAAGGGGAAGGCGAGGCCCAGGCGCAGGTGCAGCGCGGCCCCGAGCGAGGCGGCGCTCGAGACGCCCAGGGTGAAGGGAGTGGCCAGCGGGTTGCGGAACAGGGCCTGGAACGCGGCTCCCGCCACGGACAGAGCGGCGCCGGCCAGGAAGGCGGTGGCGACGCGCGGGACGCGGATCTGCCACAGCAGGATTTCGCCGGTGCTCCGGCCGCCGGGGTGAAGGATGGCTTCCCAGGCGATCGGCTGGGCGCCGAACCAGGGGGCCAGCACCAGGGTCAGGACGGCCCCGCAGGCGGTCAGCAGCAGCCAGCGGGCGGGGGTCACAGGGCTTCCTCCTCGGGTGCTCCTTTGTCGAAAGGCCGTGCCTCATCGGGACCGGAGGGCCGGGGGCCGGGGTCAGGAACGGTGTGACGGTGTGCCTCTTCATCGGACGGGGAGCCCTTCCAGTCTTCAGGTTGCCCGCACCACTCGGCATGCCCATCCGGTCCTTCTGGTCGGTGGGCTCGCGCCATAGGGCCTGGTCCGTTCCTGGCCGGAGGAGCACCTCCGCCGTCGGGGTGCGGCCTGCCCTGCTCGCCAGGCTTCTCGCAGGCAACCACGAGCGGGCGTCCGTCGCCGGGGTGGCGCAGGATCTCGAACCCGGTCTCGAAGATGGCCTGCAGGCGGGCCGGGGTGGTCAGGGCGGCGGGTGGCCCATCGAAGACCACCCGTCCGCGTTGGAGGGCGATGATGCGGTCGCTGTCGAGGGCTCCGCGGTTCAAGTCGTGGATCACCGCCACCACCGTCTTGCCGGATTCACGATGCAGGCGGGCGAGCAGCGTTCGCACTTCCAGTTCCTGGCGGTAGTCGAGGAACGCCGCCGGCTCGTCGAGGAACCAGACCGGCGCCTCCTGGGCGAGGGCGGCCGCGATCAGCACCTTCTGGCGTTCCCCGCCGCTCAGCGTCGACAGGTCGCGGTCGGCGAGGGCGGTCAAACCGGCCGCCTCGAGGGCAAGGCCGGCGGCAGTACGGTCGCGCCGGTCGGCGCCGCTGAACCAGCGTTCGCCATGGGCATACCGGGCCAGCAGGACGAAATCGAAGACCGGGCAGGGCGGCAACCGTTCCGACAACTGGGGAACGAAGGCCACCAGGCGGGCGAGATCGCGCCGGGGCCAGTCGCCGAGAGGGCGGCCGTTCCAGGCCACAGCCGTCTCGCCGCCGGGCAACAGGCCTGCCAGCACCCGCAGCAGGCTCGTCTTGCCCGCCCCGTTGGGGCCGATCACCGCCACCCGCTCCCCCGGCTGGAGATACAGGGAGACGTCATCGAGCAGCCGCTTGCCGTTGATCTCGACGGTCAGGCCGCCCACGGACAAGATCGGCTCAGGGGGCGAGGGGGTCACCACGCCACCTCCGGGTGGAGGAGCCGGGCGAACAGGCGCACCACCTCGGCGACGCGGGGGCCGGGGATGGCGGCAAAATCGGATTCCAGCACATGGACCCGGCCGGTCCGGGCTGCCGGCAGGCCGCTCACCTGCAGCCAGGCCATCCGGATGGTCTCGGTGGCGGCGCTCTGGCGGGCCGGATCGGGGATCAGGTCGATCACCACGTCGGGAGCCAGGACCGCCAGACCCTCGCGCGTGACCGTGGGGTAGGTCAGCGTGGCATCGGTGACCGCATTGGTCCCGCCCGCGCGCTCCAATAGGTCATGCAGATACCCGCGCGGCCCGGCGAGGCAAGCCTGATCGAGACGGGTGCCGGTCACCTCGCGACCCACGGCCAGGATGGCCCGGGTGGGCGGCAGATCCTTGACGCGTTCCCGGATGCGGTGCAGGTCGCGGGCGATCGCCCGCCGCACCTCCTTGGCGTGTTCGCCCACCCCGCAGGCGGTGCCCACGATGATGAGGCTGGCCAGGATGTCGTTGACCGTGTACTGGGGCACGGCCAGACAGCGCAACCCCATCCCTTCGAGCCGGTCCCGGATTTCCCGATGATCGGGCAGCAAAACGACCAGGTCGGGTTGCAATCCCACCACCAGTTCGAGGTTGGGGTCGATGAATCCGCCGATCCGGGTTTTCGAGGCGACTTCCGGGGGGAAGGCGCAGAAATCGGTGACCCCGACCACCCGGTCACCGAGGCCCAGCGCGAACAGGGTTTCCGTCAGGCTGGGGGCCAGCGACACGATCCGGGAAAACGTCCCGGGCATTGGAAGAGGGGTCGCCATGGTTCCGGCGGGGCTGACCGGCCCTTCCTCGCTGTCGGGGAGGTCCTCCCCTCGCCCCGGGGAACAGGGCAGGCTTAGGAGCAGCAACAGGATGACCAACACTGGAGCCGGCAGGGTTCTTCGGGCAGGGTGGCCCGGGGGGATTGACGCGGGGGTGGTGAGGTTGCCGGCAAGACCGGGGATGCTTGAACAAATCTGCTGTTCCCAGCTTCGGGGAATCATGGCCTGGGCACGGAAATAGGCCGCTTCCCTGGGGGATTTCGCGATGCCCTGCCGAAGAAGACAGGCTGATGAGGGAGGGGGAGAGGTGGGAACAGAGGTCATCGTTCCAGATGGCGGGGAACAGATCATTCCGGTGTGCTCCTGTGGCCGAGGGGCTGGCATAGGTGCGGGCCGGCAACGTCTTCTGGCTCCCGGATCGTTCTTCCCCCGCGCCTTCCCGCCCATGGCGGTGGCTTCGTGCGGAGGTCGTCCCCGGTCACAGCGACGGACTCGCAACGGATTCCCACCGTTTTCCGTTCACCGGCCCGCAGTCTTCGTCAAACGAAGACCACGCCGAGGATAGCCACCTCCGGCCTTCCTGTCAATCCGGGGGATGATCAAGCGTCGTTGCGTTCATCAGACGGACCAAGTCACGGCCGGAGGGACAGGGGTGGACATCATCAAGATCCTCGGGTTCCTGTCGGCCAAGGAACGCGAGGATTTTTTCCATCTGCTCGCCGAGATCCTCGAGAAGGTCGCGGCCATCCTTGAAGTCTCGACCCGCATGGTCGACACCAGCTCGTTGAATAACCTGCTGGCGCTGATGATCTAGATCACGTCTGAGACCGTCAAGGCCGAACGCGGAACATTGTTCCTGTATGACAGCGAGAACGAGGAACTGTTCTCGCGGGTCACCCAGGGAGGGGAAACCACCGAAATCCGCTTCCCTCAACGGCTATTTCACCGAGATGGTCGACATCATTTTCAAGAATGGCGGCATCCTCGACAAATACATCGGTGACGCCATCCTGTCGGTGTTCGGCACGCCGTTCCCCTCGGGGGAGGACGCCGACCGAGCGGTCACCACGGCGGTCGAGATGATGCGCGCCCTGCGTCAGATCAACCGGGCCCGTGTCGAAGCGGGGATGGCCCCCATCGCCATCTGCGTCGGCATCAACACCGACAAGGTGCTGGTCGGCAATATCGGCTCGCTCAAACGCATGGACTACACGGTCATCGGGGATGGCGTCAACCTTGCTTCCCGCCTCGAGAGTGCCTGCAAGTTCTATCAGGCGGGTATCCTGATCAGCGAGATGACCCTGCGGCAGTTGAAACGCCCCTATCTGTCCCGCGAGGTCGACTGCCTGCGCGTGAAGGGGAAGCACCAGCCGGTCTGGGTCCATGAGGTGTTCGATCCCGAAGATGTCCCCGGTACCGGCTTCGAGGAGTTTCTCGGCCATTACCGGAAGGCCCAGAATCACTATCGCAACCGCGATTTCGCGGCGGCGGGGCGCGCCCTGCTGGAAGCCGAGAAACTGCGGCTCGCCGATCCGCTGGTCAAGATGGATCTGGAACGGTGCGAAGTGTTCGTCGATCGGCCGCTCCCACCCGATTGGGACGGTGTCTGGACAATGCAAGAGAAATGACGACCCTGCCCGTCGCTGAACTCCTCATATGGTCCATCGGATGGGAGGTGGCGAGACCTATTTGATGACCTTCTCGGTCAGAACCATTAGGGTCTTGGTCTGGACCGGCTTTTCCATGGTCGTTTCGGATTTCACCAGGGTGCCGGGGACGTCATCGCATGCCCAGGTGCGGGTTTTGATGGTCGATCCCTGCTGTTCGACCGTGGCTTCGAACACCTTGCAGGCCAGTTTGCCGCCCAGGATGTCGAGGGTCTCTTCGGTCGACGCAGTCTTGGCGTTAAGGGCGTTCTTGGCGTTGGGATCGGCGGGATCGGTCTTGGCGGGGTACTCCAGCCGGGTTTTGGGCATCTCGGTTTTGTTGCCCATCAGGGTGGTAGACCCGGAGAGTTCGACCACGACCTTCTCGGCGGTGACCTCGACCAGCTCATAGGCGATCTGCGACTCCGTCTTGTTCCCCATTACTTCAGAGGTCTGGGCATACGCGACCCGGGTGCCGGGTTTGAATTTCGCCCAGTTCTGGTAGACCGGGTTGTCGATCTGGCCCTGGGCCAGCAGCGGGAGTCCCGATAGCAGGACGACGACGACCGCCAACGAGAGAGACCGGATGAGTTTCATGTGGTGCCTCCTGTAAAAGATGGGGATTTCCCCTCTCGGAAAACGTCCGCAGCATACCACGGATTTCCCCGGTGGGGCGAGCGCACGAAATTGCTTGCAACGGCCCGGGGAATCACCGATACTCTCAAGGGGTTTCGCCCCGCGGTCGGCCGCCCGGCTGGCCGGCCGGGGCCCCCGCCTGCATCACCATGAGTTTGGCAATCCTTCGGGAGAAACGCGATTTCCGGCTGTTGTGGCTGGCCCAGCTCGTCACCTTCATCGGGGACGGGATCTTCAACACGGCCATGGTCTGGTGGCTGATCCAGAAGACCGGGTCCGGCTCGATGGTCGGGTTCATCTTGAGCGTGAGCTTCCTGCCCGCCATTCTGATCGGCCCCTTCGCCGGGACCCTGGCCGACCGGCTGCCCGCCAAACTGCTGCTGATCGGGGCCGACCTCTTCCGGGCCGGCCTGGTCGTTTTCTTCGCCTGGATGGCCCGTCTCGAGGTGCTGGCCGTCGAACACCTGTTCGTGCTGTGCGGCTTGC
>CALLCO010000023.1 GCA_937998695.1 Candidatus Ozemibacteraceae bacterium | reverse complement strand
TTCCGACAGGAGCTTCAACAGGTCCCTCATACAACGACTCCCGGATGGGTCAGCTCTCGTGCGGCCGGTACACCGGCCCGTCGATCAGTAAAGCATTGTAGACCAAGGGTAAGGGAAAGGCAAGCGAGGAAGCCCTCCAGCCAGGGCAATCGCATTAAATATTTCGCGCTGGAAGCCCGTTTCCCAGTCGCCCTCTCTGAACGATAAAAAAATTGATGCGGGTTTCCAACGAGGGCGAGGTACGGCAGTGTGCGCGCGGTCTTTAACCAGCCCCACTTCCAGAGATGTACCGTTTAGTGTGATTGCCCTGAGCCCTCCAGAATGAATCGTGGTGCCCTAGACGAATGCTCCGAGGCGAATCCCCATGAGTCCATCTGGACGGGGAATTTGGATGGAGAAACTGTCGGGAAGCGACAGGGCCAAAATGGGTTGCCTGCCCAGATGGCACAGGAACAAGTCACTCTGCTTCTCGCCCCCCATTGAAGTCAGCCACAGCAGCAGGCCTTCGCCCCTCCCGGGGATCCCCCGGTCCCCTTTGTCACACGGATTATGCGAATGCAAGCCTTCCCTGGGAACCATGGTCTTGTCAAGGTACTTCTCAGTCGGTAGACTAAATGAATCGGACCCAGACATCATGCCAAGTAGTGTGTTCGAGTATGTCGTGTGGAGGGTAGAATGAAACGTTGTTGTTGGTCTCTCCTGTTCGTGCTGTTGGCTTGTACGGCTTTTGCCCAGGACCTACCGGCCCCCGATTGGCAGCGGCTGCGCCTCGACGAGGCGACGCCCCTTGACCCCGACAAACCGACCTGGGTCGACGCCACGCCGCTCTTCGACGACATGGCGCGCGAAGCCGCCTCCCGCTTCCGGCGGGTCACCCGGCGCAGTCCGGCCCGCGAGGGCGTGCCGATCGGCGGCGAAGAGACCTTCTGGGCGATGAACATCGCCACCAAGCAGTTCGAGCGGGTCACCGCCGTCCTCGAACGCATCGGCAAGAACTGCTATCTCTACGTCGAAAAGGGCCAGAACGTCGACGGTCCGACGCTTGACAGCATTCTCGCCCAGTTCGACACCAACATCTACCCGACCGACACGAAGGTTTTCGGCAGCGAGCCCAAGCCCGGCATCGACGGCGACAATCGTATCACCCTGCTGATGCTCGACATCAAGGACGGCTGGGAACCCGGCAAAGGGTACGTCGGCGGCTACTTCTTCCCGCTCAACGAGTATTCCGTGAAAGACTTCCCGCAGAGCAACGAGCGGGAGATGATCTACCTCGACCTCTATCCCTCCGATCCGAAAGACAAGTTCTACATGGGCGTCGTCGCCCACGAGTTCCAGCACCTGATCCACTTCAACCAAGACCCCCGCGAAACCAAATGGATCAACGAGGGGCAGTCCCAGTATGCGTTCAAAGCCTGCGGATTCGGCCACCCCAACCAGATCATGGCCTTCACCCGCGCCCCCGACCACACGATCGCCGACTGGAAGAACTCGATCACCGACTACGGCGCGGTCTACCTGTTCTTCTACTACCTCTACCAAAAGTATCCCGGGCTCACGACCCCGATGTCGCTGCTCGTGACCGGCAACCCCAAGCAGGGCATCGAAAGCATCGACGAAGCGCTGGTCAAGGGCGGCTACCAGACCACCTTCCGGCAGGTCTGGGCCGACTGGTCGGTGGCCAACTTCCTGAACGACCCCTACAACGGCGGCGGCAAATGGCACTATGACGAAAGCCTGCCGGTGAAGGTCCTGCACCGCACCGTCGACCCACGGCAAGGTCCCCAGAGCTACAAAGACACCGTCCAGCCCTGGGCCACCGACTACTACCGCGTCGAGTCCTACCCCTTCTGGAGCCCGCCCTTCCCCACCGTCGCCGATATCGTCTGCGTCAACCTGCCCGCCCCCGGCTTCGTGCTGTGGAACGTCGATGACGGCGTCCTGCCCCCGAAAGAACTGTGGCCCCCCGAGACCCGCGAGTTCGAGCCCGGCAAAACCCTGTTGACCAAGTGCCTGGGCAACTACCCCGTCTTCAAGTTCGGTCCCGTGCTCGACAAGGGCATCAAGAAGGTCAACTTCTCGCTCTTCAATCCCGAATACGTCAGCACCGACCACGGCCAGATCACCATCACGCCCAAAGACCCGAACCTGATGCCCCTCGAGGGGAAGGTGCAGATCGACGTCGCCGCCAAGAAGGGCGGGGTCTTCGGGCCCAAGGAAGCCCCCGTCGTCCGGCTGGTCATCGAGTCCTGCCAGACCAAGATCTACGACCTGCCCCTCGACAAGGACTGGAAGGCCACCAAGACCATCGCCGGCCTCGGCGCCGAGCTCGATGCGGTCTCCCTGCTGGTCGGCAACACCACCAAGAAGCCCCTCGAGTATGAGGTGAAGTTCACCCTCAACCCGCAGCCCACGCTGCGCGGCTACCTCGCCGGCCTCGAGCGCGGCCAGCAATTGCTCGCCACCCTCGACCCCTTGATGAAGGAAGGCAAGCCCGGCCTCGACGAGCTCTTCCAGGGCACCACCCGCCAGGTCGAAGAGATCACGCGCGCCGCCGCCGACCTGCTCGACCCGGCCCGCACCCCTGACGCCGCCGCCAACGCCAAGGTCCTGGCCGCCGCCGGCGCCAAGCCCGGCTACGAGCCCCTGCTGCGCCTGCTCGCCGAGCGCCGCACCTTCGCCGCCGGCCACGGCGAGACCAGCGACGCCGCGGTCGACGAAGCGATCGCGCCTCTCCTGAACAGCCTCTCCGCCGATCACCAGGCCGCCGACGCCCAGACCTCGGCCGCCCCCGCCGCCGACACCCGCGGCGAAGACACCGACACCTCGCACACCAACATCCAGTATCTATGCAATAAAAAGCAGGAACTGATCCACAGCCTGACCCACCTCAAGATCGACCCGCAGTTCATCGAAGGCCAGATCCTGCAGATGTACAAGATCCTGCAGCTCAGCCTGAACCTGCCCAACATCCCCTTCCCCGACGGCCTCGGCATCGTCGATTACGACGAGACCGCCGCCCAGACCTGGATCGACGCCCTGCGCGCCGGCGGTGAACCCGACAGCGCGGTGAAGGAAGCCCTCAAACGCCTGACCATCTTCGAAGACCTCGTCGAGCGCCTCTACAACAACAACCTGTTGATGGCCGAAGACTTCGGCACCACCCTCAACGAGGCAGTCAAGCTCGTGTTGACCGGCCGGGCCACCCTGCTGCAGATCTCCAGCGGCCTGGCCAACGTGCCCATCGTCGGCACCCTGACCCAGAAAGTGGTCAAGCTGATCATCGGCAAATCGATCGGCATCATTACCCGCGTCACCAACCTGATCGCGGTCAAGCTCAAGCCCCCCTCCTCCACCATCGTCCCCATGGTCGTCCAGATCGGGGGGTCGATCGCCGCCAGGCTGCTGCACGCGCCCGTCACCGAAGAGAACACCTGGATGAAACCCTGGGCCGCCAAGACGATCGCCAAATACGCCTTCGTCAGCCTGCCCAAGGTCGGCTACGTCGCCAAGACCCAGGCCTTCATCGACACCGCCGTGACCACGGCGATCAAGGGCGACTACACGGGCACCACCGAGGCCGCCCGCCAGGCGGTGCTCGATGACGAGAACCCCCAGACCGCCACCTCGTTGTTCGAAGAGTGGGCCACCGGCATCGCCAAGAAGCATTCCTTCACCTTGAAGGAGGTCGAGGCCGCCAAGATCGCCAAGGCCGTCGCCCAGATCGCCGGCTACGCCAGCCTGATCGACCCGACCAATATCAGCAAGGTCGTCGGAATCGTCGCCGCCACGTTCTCCGGCGGCGCCCTCGTCCACGGCATGACCAGCAGCCTGATCGAGTTTTGCCGCACCCGCGGCCAGCTCGAGAAGGGCCTGCACCTGACCTTCCACCCCGATCAGCCGCTGCCCCAGACCAAGGCGGGCGACCTCGCCCGCGTCCCCGTGAAGGCCCAGCAGTTCGGGGCGACCCTGCGCACGCTGGGCACCTTGAAGGCCGACTACCACACCTTCGCCTCCCGCGCCAAGCAGGCCTTCGCGGCCAAAGACACGAAAACCCTCACCGCTCTAACCGACGAGCTCATCGCCTTCGAGGAAGCCTACGAGCCCACCGACCGCCTGTGGAGCCTGACCTGCGAGGCCGCCCTCGCCGGCACCACCCGGGAGAGCGATCTCGAGGGAATGACCGACCAGGCCATCGCTGCCGACCTCGCCCGCACCGACGTGCTGGCCGCCCTGCTGCCGGCTGCCGCCGGCACCCTGCCCGCCGCCGACTTCCCGGCCCGAGTCGACCGCGCCGTGGCGGCCCTCGATACCCGCCTCGACCAGTGCGCCAAGGTGCTGGCCAAGACCGATGATGACGAGCTCGCCCCCCGCGTCGGCCTGACCCAGGTCAGAGCCGAACCCCGCGAAGGCGGCTGGACGATCTCGGCCGTCGCCACCCTGGTCGCCCCCACGGCCTCCGAGGTCGCCTTCACCCTCTACGGCGCGCCCGACACCACGATCGCCAAGGCTCCCCAGCCCCAGATCCTGCAACCCTGGGATTCGGTCGCCGTCGAGTGGGTCCTCGAAGGCACCACCCAGAGCGGGTATCCCGTCACCGTCACCGTCGAGGGCACCAATCTCCTGCCCGGCAGCGAGATGACCATTCTGCCCTGACCCGGCATCGACCTCTCACCATGCACCTGACCGGCGGGGCTTCGGCCGCGCCGGTTCTCGTTGCGGCGCCTTCCGGGAGCGAAGATCTTTTTCCCCCGATCAGCCCGCGAACCAACGCATGCCCGATGACTCCACCCCGCCGCAGGAAGACGACGACCTCTTTTGATCCAGCCCCAAAAGCCAACCCCGGTCAGGGCGGTCCATCGTGGTTCGACGCTCCCGGGGGGTGCGCGACGGGCAGGTATCTGCTATCATCCGGACAAAGACCATTTCTGGGGGGAAACCCGATGCAACGCCGTTGTTGGTATGCCTGTGCCCTTCTTCTGATCCTGCCGCTGGCGGCCTTCGCCGCGGAAACGGCCTCCCCGTCGACCACCGGCACCGTGCCGAAAGCCGGCACCACCACCGCCCGGATCAGCGGGGCCACCAAATCCTGCCTGACCTGCCACCGCACCCTGACGCCCGGCCTCGTCCACGACTGGGAGACCAGCCGGCACGCCCGGACCATGCCCGCCGACGCGTTGCAGAAGCCGGCTCTCGAGAAGCGGATGTCGGCGACTCAGATCCCCGAGAGCCTGCAGAACACCGCCGTCGGTTGCTTCGAGTGCCACGGCATGAACGCCGACCAGCACCCGGATGCGTTCGACCACTTCGGACGGAAGATCCATACCGTGGTCAGCCCCAATGACTGCAAGACCTGCCACCCCACCGAGGTCGGGCAGTATCAGGGCAGCAAGAAGGCCCATGCGATCGGCAACCTGATGGACAACCCGGTCTACCACGCCCTCGTCGAGAGTTCGGTCGGGCCGCGCACCGTCGAGAACGGTGGTCTGAAGGCGCACCCCTCGACCGCCGCGACCCGGCACGAAGCCTGCCTCGGCTGCCACGGCACCCACGTTGTCGCCTCGGGGACCCGCATCGTGAGCAGCGACCTCGGCGATGCCGAGATTCCCCTGCTCGAGGGATGGCCCAACCAGGGCGTCGGCCGGCGCAACCCCGACGGCAGCCTGGGGGCCTGCACCGCCTGCCACCCGCGCCATGCCTTCTCGATCGAGGTGGCCCGCAAACCGTCGACCTGCGGGCAGTGCCACCTCGAGCCGGACGTTCCCGCCTACAACGTCTACAAGGAAAGCAAGCACGGCAACATCTACAGATCCCTCGAGAAGACCTGGGATTTCACCGCGGTTCCCTGGCAGGT
>CALLCO010000022.1 GCA_937998695.1 Candidatus Ozemibacteraceae bacterium | reverse complement strand
CCGTCCATTCGGAGATGCCGATCGGATCATGGGCTCTATGTACACGACGAGCAAAAAACCGATTCATGCAACAGGCTCTTTTCTGAGAAAAAAGCCCGCCGGGGGCCGGCGGGCGAAGGCTTGAGGAAAGGAATCAGTTGTCAGTTGGTCGACTCGGAACCCTCCGAGTGGAATCGCTGGACGGTTTCGAACATCTGGCGGGCTTTGCTGCCCACGGCGATACCGATGTGGCCGGCGTCGATCAGTTCCTCGCGGACCGGCCCGCCGACCAGCCGGGTGACAATGCGGGACGACGCCGGCGGCACGATGTGATCCTTGAGAGCGACCACGTTGAGGATGGGGCCGGTGAAGCGGCGCAGATCGACCGGCTTGCCGTTCAGGACGAGGCCGCCCTCGACCAGGCGGTTCTCCTGGTAGCAGACCCGCACATACTCGCGGAAGCATTCGCCGGGCACCGAGACGTTGTCATTGAGCCAGCGCTCCAGCTTGACGAAGCTCTCGGTGAATTTCGGGTTGTTGGCACCCTCATACAGGCTCTTGTACTTTTGCCAGGTCGATAGTGGTTTGAGGAACAGGAAACTCGACTGGAGCATGAGGGAATCCATGCGCCCCAGGGTGTCGATGACGCGGTCGACATCGTATTCCGGAGCGCTGGCCCAGCGGGACAGGACGCCCTCATCGTGGAAGTTGATCGGGGTGGCCAGCAGGGTGAGACGGCCGATCCGGTCGGGGTGGAGGGCGGCGTGTAGCAGGCCCATGGTGCCGCCCATGCAGTAGCCGAGCAGATCGACCTGGTCGGCACGCCCGTCGCGGCGGACGGCGGCGGTGGCCAGCGCCATCAGCTCGTCGATGTAGAACCCGAAGGACAGGTGGTCGTGCTGCGGACCGGGCGTGCCCCAGTCGAGCAGGTAGGTGGGGTGATGGTGTTGTACCAAATGGGCGATCAGGCTGCCGCCCTCCATCAGGTCGAGGACGTAGGACCGGTTGATGAGGGACGGGATCATCAACAAGGGCGTGCCGGGCCGGGTGGCCGGGCAGCCGTGGAACTTGAGCACCCGCATCCGATCGAAGCGGTAGATCACCTCGAAGGGGGTGGCGCCCTGGTAGGGCTCTTGGCAGGCGGGGGGCTCGGGGCGGAGCCAGGACCGGATGTTCCGCTCGGCGAGCCGGCCGGCGAGTGCGGTGGCGTTCGACGTGGCGTCGATGAACTGCTGCATGGTGTGCCAGGGATCCTGGTTCATGGTTTCTCCGGAGGGCCGCCGGGGGCACGAGGCGCGCCGGACCGGCGGTACGGGACGCGACCGGCCGGCGGGAAAGGCCCGCCGGTCCGGTCAGGGAAGGACGGTTGGGTTACCGGGAGCGGCCAGCGGCCTTCTTGGCGGCTTTGGGGGCCTCGGGGGCGGTCTCGGCGGTGGTCTCACCAGTGGTTTCGGCAGTGGTCTGGGCGGCGGTGGGGGTCGGCCGGCCGGTGAGGAGGGAGTCGCGGATCGTCTCGAGCAGATCGACCATCTTCTCCATGCGGATGCCCTGGTCGTACATCTGCTGCTGGATCAGGGCGAGATCTTTCTTGGTGACGACCTGGGAGAACTCGGCCCAGCGGCCCATCGAGGAGTCGATGAGGCGACGCAGGTCGAGGGAGCCTTCGAGCGACTTGGTCATCGCAGTGACGAAGTTCTGCGATTTGACCATCTCTTCCATGACCTGGGCGAAGCGGTTCTCCCAGAAGGTCTGGATGTCCTTGGTGGATTTCACCATTTCCTGCATCATCTGCTCCATGGGTTCTCTCCTTGCGTCTCGGTTTGTGGGGTGGGGTCGTTTCGACTCAGTTGGCGGTCGGGGCGGCGGGGGCGCGGACGATCGTCTCCCGCCAGAGCTGGTTGAGCTCGGTGGCGGCCGCCATCCAGGTGGTGGTGGCCTGGGTGGCCAGGTCGAGCTGGACCTTGGTGAGCTGGGCGGCCGCATTCTGGGCGAAGGCGAGCTGCCGGTCGGTCAGTTTTTGCGTTGCAGCAAGGCCGGCGGCCAACAGGCGGGAGTGGTTGCGGGCTGTCTCTTCCATGATTCCGGTGAGCATTGGGGGTCCTCCTGGTGAAGGTTTTGCGTGGTTTTCTCACCCAATACTAGCCGCTTTGTGGGGGAAAGTCAAGAAAAAATTTTGCAATGCAAAAAGCCGATCGTTCACCCTCGGCCGCCGCTTGAAATGATACAGAGCTTGTCGCATGAATCGGTTTTTGCTCGGCGTGTAGATGGCGCTTCTGATTCGGTCACCATCTCCGAACGGACGGTGGGTGAAAAGCCTGTTGGGGGCGTTCGTGCAACAGGCGCAAAAGCGAACCCACCCGCCGATGGGGGGGCCGGGGCGGGTGGGCGAGTCGAGCGCAGGCTGGCCTTAGCCAGCGGTGGTTACTTCCGGGGGCGGGAGGGGGGCGGTTTCCTGGCCTGGGATGTGGGTCTGGCCGGAGCGGCCCTGGCGGCGCGGGGTGACGGAGCGGGCCGGGCAGGGGTCGCCGTGGCATGGGTCGTGGGCGAGCCCACCAGGTCGAGTCGGTCTTCCAGATCGAGGAGGCGCGATTCGATGCGCTGCAGGTAGGTGAGGATCCGCTCGAGGTCGGTGCGGGTGGGCATGTTGATCGACTGCAGGTACCGCTCGACATGGCTTTCCATCTGCTTCTTGACGTCGAGCGACCCGCCGAGGGCCTGGCTCATGTTCTTGAGAAACGTCTCGTCTCGGGTGAGCTTTTCCATGGCCTCGCCCATGGTCTTTTCCCAGGTCTCGAGCATGGTGCGGCCGAAATCGAAGGGGTTGGGATGGGTCATGGCGTCCTCCGCGCGGTCAGGGTGCGATCAGCCACTCGTCGATCACCTCGAAGGCGTCGCGATGGCGGGTGAGGTCGAGGTGGTTGAGGTCGAGGGTCTTCATGCCGAGCAGCGGGGCGTGCCGGCGTAGGATGCCGTCGAGGTGGCAGGCGCTGGCCAGGAAGACCACGCCGTCGCCCGCGGGGGCCGCCAGCTCGGAAGGCAAGGGGATGTATCCGAGGCCATCCACGTGCCAGGCGATGAAGCGCCTGGTGCCGGCCAGCACGGCCAAACGGACCCGGGGGTCGAGCCCCTGTTCTTCGAGGCGGTAGATGAGCCGCTCGCCCGCTTCGATGGCGGCATCGATGCCCCGACTAAGGAGGACGGGCGACCGGCGCCCGTGGTAGAGGGCGTCGCGGGTCAGGTTGCCGTCGAAGGGGGTGGCGCTGTCGGCGCCCAGTTTGATGCCGGCATCGCGCACGAGGTTGTAGAGGAGCTGGCACTGGCCGGGGAAGGGATTCCCCCCCTTGTCGGGGAAGATGGAGCGGTCGGCCATCGACTGCCAGATTCCGTTCAGAAGCATGTAATCAGGGGCCACGGGGGCGTTGCAGGGATCTTTGGCAGCCACGGCGAGATTGTAGGCGTAGGAGCGGAAGGGGGTGTCGATCCCGCGCATGGGTGGCGCGATGGCGATGTACTTGCGGACGTCGCCACGGAACGGTGTCAAGAACCGTTTCTGCGGGAACAGCGTGGCTCCATCCGAGCAGTAGAGACGGACGGGGACATTGCCCTTGGAATGGGCCACGACATCGACCGCGAAGGTGGGATCGTGGGTGCGCCCGACCAGGATGCGGATGCGGCGGATGGCGTTGGCGATCTGTTCAGCCTGCAGGAAGTTGTCGCCCTGGTTGTGGGCGAAGGTGACGGCGAAGACGGCGTAGCCCAGGGTGGCCAGCAGCGGGGCGAAGCCTTGTTTCTCGGGGGGCAGGGGTTTCTCGGGCAGGACGGCATGGAACGGGTGGATCCAGCCGCGGTTGGCGTTGTCGCCCGCCCCGTGCACGAGCAGCACCGGATTCCGGAAGACCCGACCCTGATACCCTTTGGCGCAATGCAAAAGAACCAGGCCCGAAAGCGGGGTGTCGCTGCCGAACCAGCGACGGAGCCAGGGATCCTGGAGGCGGGTGGGTGGGGCGAAGGTCTCTTGGGTGAAGGCGGGGTGGGTGTCTTCCAGGAGTTCGACCCGTTCCCAGGCGCCGGCGTCGGCCCCGGTGAAGACCTGGCGCGGGATCGGGTTGAACCGGTCGGACGCCCCGGCGGTGACGGCCCCCCACAGACCGGCCCAGACCAGGACGCAGGCCAAAAGGGGAAAGGGAGCGCGCTTTCGGGGGTGGGAGTGGCGGGTCATCGCTTCTTCCCTCCGGTGCATTCGGCCGCTTCGAGCCAGTCCGCGGTTTCCCGCCAGACGGTTTCGCGGATCGGATGCGCCACGGTGACGGTCAGGTGGGCGGCGTCGTATTCGCGGTCGGTGGTGTGGCACCCGGTCAACAGGGCGGCAGTGCGGCCGCAGGCGCTGGGGGGAGCGATGTGGTCGTTCTTCGCGTAGATGTTCAGAGTGGGGCAGGTAATGTCGGACAGGCGCAGCTTTTGCCCGCCCAGGACGAACTCCCCGCGGGCGAGCTGGTCCTCCTGATACAGGCCTTTGATGACCTGCTTGAAGACCTGGCCGGGGAAGGGGACATTGTCGGTCGCCCACCGGTCGAGGCTGCGGAAGTTCTGCAGGAAGGCGTCGTTGGTGATGTTGTCGTAGAGGGTGCGAGGCTTGGCGAGGTGATCTTTCGGCTTCAGAAAGGGGAAGGAGGCGTGCAGCAGCTTCTCGGGAACGACCCCGAAGGCATCGGCCAGCTTCTCGGGTTGGAAGAACTCCTTGTTCGTCCAGAGGGAGAGGAGCCCGGCATGCTGGAACTCCAGTGGGGTGGTAAGGAGGACCAGTCCTTTGTACCACTCGGGTCGGCGGGCGGCCATCATCGCGGCCAGGGTGCCGCCCAGGCAGTAGCCGAACAGGAAGACCCGGTCGACCCCGTGCCGGCGCCGGATCCGCTCCACCGCGCGGCGGGCCACCTGCTCGAGATAATAATCGAGGCTCAGGGTGGCGTGTTCCGGCCCAGGGATGCCCCAGTCGATGAGGTAGATCTGCCAGCCGCGGCGGCCCAGGGCTTCGATGAAGCTGTGACCCGGCATCAGGTCGAGGATATACCAGCGGTTGATGAACGAGTAGGTCATCAACAGCGGTGTGGGGCGAGGAGTGACCCCGGCCGGCACGGGGAACTCGAGGAGCCGGCAGGATCCTTCCTGATACCAGGTGCGGCGCGGGGTCAACGCCATGCCCAGCCCGGCCAGTTGATCGTCGTCGGCGCGGTCGCCGCGGGCCGAGGCTTGCTGCAGGTAATCGAGAAACTTGCGGGCCTTGTCGAGCTCGGCGGTGAGCAGCTCGCGGGGGGTGGGGGCGGGGGCGTTCTCTTGCTGGGTGGCAACCATGGGCACTCCCTTCCTCGAACAATCTCTTCGCCCATGATAATTGTGCGTCGCCAAAAACGCAAGCCGTGGCGGGGGGGCGGAACGTGCTATCATCTGGCGACCATCCCCGTGCCGGAGGAAGCCCCCATGTCGTGCGATCTGACCGCCCTCGAACCGTTCTTCCATGATTTTCTCACTCTGAAGAACCTGCGCCGGACCGGCTGGCAGCTCCGTGGTCACCGGACCGGCGAATCGCTGGCCGACCATTGCTTCGGTGTGGTGCTGCTGACGCTGACCTTGGCTGACCAGATCACCTCCCACCGGATCGACCGGGCCCGGGCGGTGACTATGGCCACGGTCCATGAGCTCGCCGAGGCGCGGGTCGGCGACATCCCCTTCACGGCCTTGCCCTATTTCCCCGATAAAGGCCAGGCCGAAGACCGGGCCATGGTCGATGTGCTGGCCCCGTTGCAGGAGCCGGCTGCCGAGTATTTGGCCCTGTTCCGGGAGTTCGAGGCGGGCACCACCGTCGAGGCCCGGTTCGTGCGCGCCATCGACAAGCTCGAGATGCTGTTGACCGCCCGTGAGTACGAACATACCGGCATCACCTCGTTGGGCGATTTCTGGAGCAACGCCTCTACGTTCGCCGTCTTCGCCGAATTTCCCGAACTCGATGCCCTGGCCCGGCATTTCGCCGCCACCCGACACCCCCGACACGGTCCCGGCGGGGCTTGAGGTGATGGCCCTGGGCGAAACAATCTTGATGGCCCGCGCCGCGGGCTTGCCCTCTGGGCAAAGTGCGGTGCTCCCCAGGCCAGAAGAAGGGTTGAGGGCTTTTGGTTCTGGGAGGGCGAAGGAGCCAAGCCCCTGCAGTTCGCCGTGCGGCGAATCATTAAAAAAAGAGGGCCGGGGGTGACCCGGCCCGAAATTAAGGAGGCAAACAAATCCATCACCCCTGTCGGCCCGAAATGATGATTTATGAAGGGTTGCCGCTCCGACGCCAACGGACATCGGCCAACCTCGACGGACACTCGGCAACCGCGGTCAAATGTGTACGGACTCGCCGGACAAGCAGAAAGTTGAAAAAATCTTGGCCAGGGCCCTTTTTGCGAGCGATTTTACGAGGATTTCTGCCGGTCAGGCGGGGGCCACCCCACCTTTTCCCCTGGTTTGGTCTTTGTCGGGGCGACCCTGGCGGTCGCCCTCGTTCAGACGGGTGTCGGAAAGGCCGGATCGAATGACCAAGGCATGTCTGCGGGTGATGGTCGAAGGGCCCCGTGATCCGGCCGCCAACATGGCCGTCGACGAAACCCTGCTGCGGGCGGTGGCGGCGGGGGCGAGGGGCCCTGTGGTCCGCTTCTATCGCTGGGATCCGCCGTCGCTGTCGTTCGGATACGCGCAAGACGTGGCCCGGCTCGTCGATCCGGCGGTGGCCGCCGCGTCAGGGATCGGCCTGGTGCGCCGAATGACCGGTGGCCGGGCGGTCTTCCATGGCGACGAGTGGACCTTCTCGCTCGTCGTGCCGCTGACCTGGTTCGACCGTGAGCTTGCTTGGGCGCACGCTCAGGGAATGAGTCGGCGGAAAGGAGAGGAGAGCTCGACGCTCGCGGCGGGAACCTCGTGGCCCTCGACGGCACCCCCCGCACCCGCGGAAGGCACGGCGCACGCGTCGGGAGGAGCCTCACAGAGGGGGGGCTCTCCGCTGGAGGAGGAACCTCCCTTCCTGGTCCGGTTTCGGGCTCTGGTGGCCCCGTTCGTGACCGCTCTGCGCGAGGCGGGTCTGGATGCGAGGTTTGCCACCGACCGCGAGATCCGACGGCACCGGTCGGATGGGGCCGCTTCGTCGCCCGGCGGCGGGGTCCACTGTTATCAGGCGGCGGCGGGGCATTCGATCTACGTGGGAGATCGCAAACTGGTCGGGGCGGCGGGGGTGGTGCGGGATGGCGTAATGGCCGTGCATGGGTCCCTGCCCATCCGCTTCGTCGACCTGCCTGTCGGGATCTGGCGTGACCCCGCCGCGGGGCGGGCTTGGCAAGGTCTGCACGTGGCCTGGCTGTGCGACCTGCTGTCTGCCCCCGACCGGGAAGCGCTTCCCCACCGTCTCGCCCGGTCCTGGGCCGCGACCTGGGGGCTCGATTGCCTTGCCGACCGGCTTTCGGAACCGGAGGAGCAGTGTGCCGGCCGGCTGGCTTCTCTCCGCTACGCCCGTCTCGACTGGAAGATCGCCGAACCCGGCTGGGCCGAGCAGGAAGCTCTCCTCCGGGCCATCGGGCCCTTTTAAGGGAGTTGCCGACGATCACGCCATCGCTGGCCATGGGTTGCCTCGGCGAATCACGATCAGCAATTTCGTTGCAATTCGACGCCGGTGATGGAGTGTAGTATGGTGGGTTTGCCGCCGGAAAGTTGCAATCTTCAGGCGGTACAGGTAATCTTCTCCTCACTCCTTCCCTGAGAGGAACCTCGGATGTCGGTCGAAGTCATCCAGTTGCCGCGGGGCGGCACCCTGCTGAAGACGCCGGCGGGGTTGCTGCAGGTTGGCGCCACGCCCGAGACCATCAAAGACTCGATGAAACTCGTCGGCGAGGTGCCCGATTCGTTCGTCCTGCCCAATAAACTGTTCAGCGCCGAACGAGGCGTGTCGCTGGCCGACATCGAGTTTCCCGCCTATTTCAACTTCTTCGTCAAGAACCGGCCGATCAAGGTCATCGGCCAGTCTCATCAGATCGAGACCATCCTGGGAGTGCTGAAAGAGGCAGTGCTCGGGCCCGACGCCGTCCATGTCGCTCGCGAGTTTCCCTATGGCACCAATCGCGATCTGATCCCCGACCTGCGCGGTGAGATGGAGTACCTGCGGGCGAAAGACCCCTCCGGCCTGCGCCGCATGGAAATGTCCGACATCGCGATCGGCATTCCCTGGGGGCCCTCGAACCGCGTGCCGTTCGCCGGGCTGGCTCTCGAACGCACCGCCAAGGGCATGTTGCGGGTGGTGGAGGGGGCCAACATCCTGGCCGAGGTTCCCCTCGATGTCACCTTCGGCCCCCCGCGCTCCTTCCCGCAGCGGCAGAAGCCGTTCGAACCGCCCCTCTTCGGGGTGACGGTCATCGGCTCCGGGTCAGGGTTCGACCCGAAGGAGATGACGAGCGGGTTCATCCTGTGGGTCAACCGGCGCGGAGTGCTGGTCGATCCGCCGGTCGATTCGACCCTGTGGTTGAAGGCGATGGACATCAACCCCCGCCTGATCGACGACTGCATCCTGACGCACTGCCATGCCGACCATGATTCGGGCATCCTGCAGAAACTGCTCGAAGAGAAGAAGATCAACCTCTACACGACCGAGACGATCATGGAGAGCTTCCTGCGCAAGTACCGGTCGTTGACCGGGCTGTCGCAGAAAACCTTCATGGGGCTGTTCCATTTCCATCCGGTCACCCTCGGGGTGCCGATTCGCATCCATGGCGGCGAGTTCCGGTTCTTCTACACCCTGCACTCGGTGCCGACCATCGGTCTCGAGGTCTATTTCCAGGGGAAGAGTTTCGTCTACTCGTCCGACTGCCTGTACGACCCGGCGACGGTGCGGCGCCTGTACGAGATGGGCATCATCAACCGCTACCGGATGATCGAACTGATCAATTTCCCCTGGCACCATACGGTCATCTTCCATGAGGCCGGCATGCCGCCGCTGCATACGCCGATCAAGAACCTCGCCGACCTGCCCGACGCCGTGCAGGAGCGGTTGTATCTGATCCACGTCTCCGAGAAGGCCATTCCCCCCAACAGCCGCATGCGCAAGGCCCCCGACGGGCCAGACGAGACAATCGTCGTGCCGGTCAACCCGCCGGCCAGCAACGAGGCGCTCGAATACCTCGATGTCCTGAACCACATCGACCTGTTCTCCGGGCTGCCCATCGAAAAGGCCCGCGAGTTCCTGACCCTGGTCAAAGTCGAACGGTTCGCCCCCGGCGATGTCTTCATCCGGCGCGGCACCATCGGCGACCGCTTCTACATGATCGTCAACGGGCGGGCCAACGTGGTGCGCGAGGGGCAGATGATCAAGACCTACACCAACAACGACTACATCGGCGAGACCTCGATGATCCTCAACGCCCCCCGCAACGCCGACGTGGTCGCCGAGAGCGATCTGAAGGTGCTGGTCATGGAGAAATACGACTTCCTGTATTTCATCCGTGGCTCCGAGATCGCGCGGCAGATGAAGATCATCGCCGAGAACCGCGAGTACAACACCTGGGCCCTGTTCGACGAAAGCCCGCTGCTGAAGGGCCTGTCGCCGGCCCAGCGCACCCAGTTGCAGGGCATCATGACCCGGCTCGAACTGCCGGCCGGCAAGACCCTGGCCCGGGAGGGCTCCGACCGCGAGTGCTTCCATCTCGTCGACTCGGGCACCATCTCGGTGACCCGGCGCGGCCGGGCGCTCGGCCAGGCGATCCGCGGGTCGCTGGTGGCCAAGGTCTACGCCAACCCCGTCCGGGGCCGGCACCGCTTTACCCTCACCACCACCAGCATCGTCGTGGTCTATACCATCGACGTCTTCGAATTCTACCGGTTCCTCGAGCGGAACCCCGGCGTCTTCCTGCTGCTGCGCGAATCGCGCGTCCGGCAGCAGATCGTCTGGGCGCCGTGAACGGCCGCCGCCGCCATCGCCGGGCCGGAGGAAGAAGGGTTCCGTTGACATGATCGACAAATTCCAGGCCGCCCTGCTGGGGTTCGCCATCGGTGACGCCCTGGCCGCCCCGATCGAAGATGTCATCCGCGACTCGTTCGAGGGGCCCAAGGTCATCACCCACTATGTGCGGGCCTTCCCCTCGCACCCCGTCAGCCACCTCGAGGCGGGCCAATGGTCGGATGAGACGCAGATCATGCTGGTCGTCGCCGACAGCCTGATCGCGGCGCGCGGCTTCGCCGTCGAAGACCTGGCCAACCGCTTCGTCGACTGGTTCCATACCCAGAAACAGCGCAGTGCCTGGCGGTTCCCCAGCAACACGATGATGAAGGCCTGCCGGAAACTGGCCGCTGGCGTCCCCTGGAACCAGGCGGGCTTCCCGTCGGCGGGCGTCATCGCCGCCGCCCGCACCGTGCCCATCGCGCTGGCCTTCTGGCGCACGCCCGCCCTGCTGCGCGACGCCATCGAGAAGTCGTGCCGGCTCACCCACACCGATCCGCGCGTGGTGGCCGCCGCCCTCACCCTGGCCACCGCCATCCGCATGGGCCTGGAAGGCGGCGACCCCGTGCCCGAAGCCATGCTCAACGCCGCCATCGAGAAGGCGCAGGGCTATTCGCCCGAGATCGTCAAGCGCCTGAAGACGTTGCGCGAAGTGGTGCGGCTCGAACCGACCGCCGCCATGGAGCAGCTCGGCAACACCGGCTTCTGCTTCGACGCGGTGCCGGCCGCTCTCTACTGGTTCTTCCGGCATCCGCGCCGGTTCGACGATTTGATCGTCGGCGCCGCCAACGTCGGCGGCGATTCCGACGCCGTCGCCGGCATGGCCGGGGCGGTCTTCGGCGCCTTCAACGGCCGGGCGGCCATCCCCGAGAAGTGGCTCGCCCCGCTCGAGGGTGCCGCCCGCCTCGAACAGACCGGCGTCGACCTCTACCGCCTCGCCGTTCCCGCCAAATGAACGTGGTGCGGCTCGACAAGACCGCCTTCGAGATCCGACCGACAGGATGTCGGAAGTGGGCCGCCAGCGGCACGGAGGCCGCGTTTTGGCGGACCCGGTCGTTGCACGACCACGTCAACGATCGGAAACTCTGGCTGACCAGGACGCCCGAGGAAAGGTTCGCCGCCATCGAGTTTCGGTGGCCATTGAACTATGGCGAGGATAAACATCCCCCCAGACTTCAGAGAGTCCTTGAGGGGATTGAACGTTCACGGGGGTAGATCGCTCGATGACTGAACACACAGGAAACACCGGCCCTCTGACCCACCTCGACACGGCCGGCCGGGTCAAGATGGTCGATGTCGGGAACAAGCCGGTCACGGCACGGGTGGCCGTGGCCTGGGGTTCGGCCTGGCTGGGGGCCGACCCGCTGGCCCGCCTTCTGGGCGGGCAGTTGGCCAAGGGCGACGCCCTGGCCGCCTCGCGCATGGCCGGGATCATGGCCGCCAAACGCACGTCCGAGCTGCTGCCGCTCACCCATCCGCTGCGGCTCGACGCGGTCGGGGTGCATTTCTTCCCCCTCGGGAAGGAGCGCTTGGGCGTGCTGGCCGAGGCCCGTGCCACCGACCGCACCGGGGTCGAGATGGAGGCGATGACCGCCGCCACCATCGGCCTGCTCAACGTCTACGACATGGTCAAGGCGGTGGCGCGCGGCGCCCGCCTCGAGGGCGTGCGGCTGGTGCGCAAGACCGGGGGCAAGAGCGGCGACTGGCTCGCCGACGGCGTCGCCGCCGGCCGCATCGAGAAGCTGGCCGTCAGCAAGACCAAAGGCACGCCGAAAGATCCGTGCGACGAGGTCGAGATCGTGCCGGGCTTCGGCGTGGCCGGCGACGCCCACGGCGGTGACTGGCACCGCCAGGTCTCGCTGCTCGGGCTCGAAAGCATCAAGACGATGCAGGCCAAGGGGCTATCGGTCGATTTCGGTTCGTTCGCCGAGAATGTGGCCACCTCGGGGCTGTGCCTGTATGAGTTGCCGATCGGCACCGTGCTGTACGGGGGCGAGGGCGTGGTGCTCGAGGTCACCCAGATCGGCAAGGAATGCCACACCCGCTGCGCCGTCTCCCACCAGGCGGGAGACTGCGTCATGCCCCGCGAGGGCATCTTCGCCCGCGTCCTGGCCGGCGGCCGCCTCCGCGCCGGCGATCCGCTGCTGGCCCTTCCCTCGTTCCGGTCGGGTGTTTAGCTGGGCTCGCGCTCCCGGCGAACAGACCATGACTTTGGAGAAGCCAGCGGTGGCGGTCGTACGCATTCTCGGTCGATCGGGAACTGGGAAGACCACGTTCATCGAGGCGTTTGTCCGGGCTTGTCCGCAGATGTCGGTTGCCGTCGTCAAACATTCGCGAACCGCCATGGACCCTCCGCCCACCTCCAAGGACACCGCCCGGCACTACGCCGCCGGGGCGGTGGCCAGTGTCGGTCTGTCGCCGGGCTACGCCGAGGTCTTCCTGGGCGGCATTGGTGGGAGGAGGCGCAACCAGAAAGAGTGCGGATCACTACGGCATTCGCTCGAGCGGGTGTTGGCGGCCCTCGATCTTCTGCTGGGCCGCTCCCCCGACCTGGTGCTGGTCGAAGGGGCTCGCGACCTCGTCCTGCCGACGATCCTGCTCGGTCCTCTTCCTCCCCGGGCCGTCCGGGGCACCATCCTGCTTCGCCTTCCCGCCCGCCCTGTCTTCAATGCGAAAATGGCTGGGATCGTTCTCGAGCAGATGGCACAGGTGGCACGAGTTGTCGGTGGACGAGCCGGCGTGAGATATTGCCTTCCGAATTCCGCGAATTCCGGAAATTCCGGGAATTCCGAATTCGATCAGGGGTGAACAGATGGCGAGTCAGGTGCCGGTGATTCTGGCGGTCGACCCGGGGAGCGACAAGATCGGGTGGGCCGTCGTCGGGTACGATCGGCGCACGGTCGAACAGGGCATCGCGTACGTGGCCGAGTTCCATCGGGTGGTGCGGCGGGTCATCGCCGAGCGGCGCCCCGAAGTGCTGGTGATGGGTTCGGGAACGGCCGGCGCGCTGGTCATACGGGTGTTGGCCGACCTGCAGATTGACCTGCCGGTGCGGATCGGCGATGAGGTCCGCTCGACCGAGGAGGCCCGGAGGCGCTATTTCGCCGACCATCCGCCGACCGGTCTGTGGCGCTTTGTGCCGCTGGGCCTGCAGCTTCCCCCCCGCCCCGTCGACGACTACGCCGCCGTCATCATCGGCGAGCGCTACATCCGCGCCAACGGCCTGGAAATGCCAGGCCATGGCCACTGAACGCGGGCCATCGCCGGCCGAAATGGACATGGAACACGGGGCAACCGGTATTATCGCCAGCCGGAAGAGAACGCTGCATCATGCCCCTCCCGTGGGAATGTTCATGCGGAAAGCCTCCGGACGAAAGTTCTAACTCTCCAGTGGGGTCCTGCCGAAACCCAGGGAGAGCGATCGTCGGATCATTGACCACCATAGTACATTGTACATATTCTGAAAATGATCGCCATTCCCGATGACTTGGGTAGGGAATGGCCAGATTTCGTATCACGTCCCCGGAATTCGTATCACGTCCCCGGAATTCCACCCGGAATTCCGGTGCGGGGTGTGTACAGGATGGCTTGGCTGGCTGAACCGAGGCGGGCCGGGTGGGCCGGAAAAAAAAGCCTTGACTTTGCGTGGATGCTCCAATATACTCTTGCCCCGAGGTCTAAGCAGTGTATCGCACCGCCTGGGTATGACGAAAGGAGGTGAAAAACCTGTAAGGTAGCCCAAGGCAGTGAGCCGAAACCTCACCGGGGAGGCCTCCCGAGGTTTAACCCCCTGAGGAGTTCAAAGGGAAAAATGAAGGAAACATGGACACTTCACTGGAACCCGAGAACTTCGAAGGCAGAGAACCGACAGAGCCCCCCAAACATCTCAAAATCTCAACCAAAAATACCTGAAGGGGGAAAAAATGAAACGTTTCTCGATCTTGTTGGTCGCCGCGATGCTGTTCAGCACCGTCGCCGCCAACGCCAATCCGTTCTCCGATGTTCCTCTGTCCCACTGGGCCTATGATGCAGTCAACACCCTGGCCGCCAAGGGCATTTTGATGGGCTATCCCGATGGCACCTACAAGGGCGACAAGCCCGTCACCCGCTATGCCTTCGCCATGGTCGTGGCCAAGATGCTGGCCAATGTCGAGCAGATGCTCGAGAAGGGCGTGGGCACCAACCTGGTCACCAAGTCCGACCTCCAGACCCTCGAGAAGCTGACCGTCGAGTTCGCCGACGAGTTGGCTCTGCTCGGCGTCAAGGTCACCGCTCTCGAAGACGACATGCAGGTCGTCAAAGAAGACGTCGGCACCCTGAAGAAAGACGTCGAGGGCATCAAAGACTACATGGCCAAGGGCGGCATGGAGAAAGTGAAGCTCTCCGGCGACATGCTTGTCCGCCACACTTCCCTGATCCACACCCGCGACTGGAAGGATTTCGGCAAATCTACTCTGAACTATCCTCTGGGGGAGACCGGGAACTACAACAACGTCCAGACCCAGACCCAGCTCCGGTTCCAGTTCAAGGCCAACATCGATGAGAACATCACCGCTGTGGCCCGCTGGCACATGGTTGATCGCCTCAATGAGGGGCCCTTTGTTGGCCTCAATAGTACCAACGTTTGGGGTGGTAATGGTCTCCGCGGTGGTGTCAAAGAGAATGCCGATGTGGGCAATGACCTCGATCTCGCCTACTTGCACATCAAAGACATGTTCCGCTTCGGTGGCGACTTCACCTTTGGCCGCAACTTCTATGCGACCGGCCACAGCCTCCTGTTGAGCGATTACGTTGACGCTGCCAAATACTACAAGCGCTCTGGCGACGTCGATGTCGGGTTCTATGCCATTTACGATCGACACATCGGAAGCTACAAAGATGGCATGTTCATAGCCTCCGCCACGTATGATGCAGCCAATGATTATCGTCAGGTCTGGGGCCTGACCCTCGGCACCAAGTATCGCGATCACGACCTGTATTTGAACTTCTTCGGCCAGGATGAGCCCAACCTCGTGAACCGGTTCTTCGTCGGGCGCATGGCCGGTTGCGCCGGTCAGAATGACACTGTCGCCAGTATCAGCAAGTTCGACCTGGGCAACACCAGTGCTGGTTCTCAGAAGTCCGATCGGCTTTGGGAAATTGAATTCGGTTCCAAGGGCCCCATCGGGAAGTCTGGCCACTGGGACTACGACCTCGGGTTCGCCTACACAAACTACGAGTTGGATCGCGTGGCGGGTGCTGTAACCGCTGGCGCTGGTCAGAACAACTACTCCAGCATCGACATGCAGGGTTGGATTGGCCACGGGGCTGTGAAATGGGACAGCAAGAAAGAATGGGCCGCCAAGTTGGCTTACACCTTCGGCACCGATGAAAATTCCGGTCCCATCAGCCTGGATAACGATCGCCGCTATGACGATGGCATCGAGACCCCCTACGAAGACATCAGCCGCGGCAATACCTACTTCCGCAACGGCCTGATGAACATGTATGACCTCAAACTCCAGGTCGAGTATCGCCCCCGCAACACCAAGCACTACTTCCGCCTCGTTGGCGACTGGCTCGACGAGCTGAAGGACACCGTGTCCAACGATCTGGCTCGGGCTGCCTACGGCCGCCACTTCCCTGGGATGTCTGATGTTCCTGCTGGCTACCTCAAAACTAACACCGTGTATGACCAGTGGAATAACTTCGGGGTTTCCGATCCTCAGTCCTTCGTCCTGACCTTCGAGTATCGGTACCAGCTCGCTGAAAACACCCGGATCCGCGTCGGTTATACCATGTTTGACATGACCGGTAACGCCGTCACTGCTGGCCGGGATGCCCATGGCGCTCCTCTGGTTGGCAGCCGCTCCTACAGCGCCGGCCGTGGCATCAATGGCGACTACGACTACAACATGTTCTGGGCCGAGCTGTACAGCCGGTTCTAAGTCGTAGACTCCTCGTCCTGTCCTGAAGAGGGCCCCCGGGAGGGGGCCCTCTTGTTTTGTTCCCATCAATGCAATAAAATAGATGCGGTGAACATTCAGATCGATCCACATACCCTTCATCGAGCCGCTGAAAGGGGGGTGTCACTGGAAGAAATCCGAACCGTTCTGGAACATGGGATTCCTATGTGCGCTAAAAGGGGGCGTTTGGCCAAGGTCAAAGTGTTCTCCTTCAACCAAACCCGGAATGGAGTCCTCTACCCCGAAAAGAGAGTAGAGGTGAACTACCTCGAGGAAGCGGATCGCCTGATCACCGTCACAGTGTATGCGTTTTATGGAAGGTGGACGCCATGAATGTTTCCTATAACGACAAAACTGATTGCCTGTATCTCCGGCTTGATGACCGCCAGCAGAAGCTGACCAACCAGAGGGTGACCGAAGACATCGTTCTCGATGTCGGGGCCAATGGGAAAATCGTCGGGATCGAAATTCTCGATGCCTCCAAACATCTGGATATCTCTCAGGTGTTCCCGATTTCCTACGGGAAACTCAAAAAAACGGCCTGAAACCCGTTCCCGGCCATTCCATCCGGCTTCCCCCGGAGAGTTCCGGCGGAGTTCCGGGGACATGATAGAATGGCACTAAGTTAACCGAGGTGCCTTGTACCGGTTGCGATGGCGGATTTCCCTGAATTCATGCCTATCGCCCATGAGGAGTTGGTAGGTCTTCGGCCGGCGCTTTCGGACCCTGGGTTCGGTCCGATTCTTCCTATGCCGCAAGCGGGGGTAACCCACCACCCGTAGAAGCTCACTCCACCAATACTCGTATTCCGCCTTGGTTCGTGCGCCCGCCAACTTCGGGCCCCAATCGTTGATGATCGAGACCGTCGCCTTGAAGCTCAGTTTCTCCAGAGGCACCTTCCTGGCTTCCGCGGCCTTTTCCATAATGATCCGAACCAGGTTGTAAGCGAGGAGGAGGAACCCGATCTCTTTCTCGACCATCTCCGGGCTCTTGGCCTTGAGAAATTCCATTTCCATCGTGGTCTTGATGTCGCGGAGGTTGAGTTCCGCCTGCCACCGTTTCCGGAAGAGTTCCGCCCAGTCCGAGGCAGGGATTGACTCATCCAGGATCGTGGTCACGATCGTGATGATGTTGGTTCGGAACCCCGCGGGGGAAACGTTGTAGGTGATCTCCCGAACGCACAGAGTCTCGGGGATCTTCGTCCAGTCCTGCTCGGTGATCCACTCCGGCCGAAGCTTCGGCTTGTCCCACTCGACCAACCGATCGCCTTCTCCCAGGACCTTGACCACCCGAAGATACTTCCGGCGTTGATGCAAGCGAGCAACCGAGTGGACCCCTCGCTGCAGGAGGGAGGCAAAACTGGCGTAACTACAGAAATGGCGGTCCCCCAGCACCAGATCCCCGCTGGTCAGATATGGCCACAGTTGCCGGAACAAAGCGCTGTCAGACTCCGTGATCCTGCCGATGGCCCACTGCTGGACCGTTCCCCGGGCCAGGGAAAAGAGCGGCAGAAGTTTCAAAGCAGGAAACCCTGGGCCTTTGCCTGTCTGGGGGTGAGGCGGAAACATGGCCCGATTCTCTGGAGTATCTTCCATCAGAAGGCCAGTGCCGTCAACTACCCAGACCCGATGCCCATGAAAGTCTGGCTTGGGAACAAGGCTTTGTCGCAGGGTCTGATGAACCCGATCCAGAGCTGCTTGCGGGAAGCGGCAACGGGCCTGGGAGAAGCCACTGGAGTTTGGAGAAATCGGTGTGGTGAACCAGGGCTGCAGCCATCCAATCGCTTTTTCCACGATGCGGTCGAGGCTGAAACGAACGTGAAAGGCCTGGTAGAGAAGGAGCCAGAACGTGACTGCCGTGGAGTAGATGCGGACCCTCTCTTCTGGCCGTGGCGGGAGGAGGAAAGGGGGAAGGCAGGCAGAGATCGACGAGACGAACCCCTTCATGTCGTCCACGGCTTGAAGTCGAGCGCGAAACCGGGCAAGGGCAGGGCCATTCAGCCGTTTCATGAGGCACCTCCGAATGTGATGCCCACTGAAACGTACAGCAAGACCTTCGGATTTAAAGCCTTAAACCCCTGATCTGATGATGGTTTTCTGGTTAGCCTGG
>CALLCO010000021.1 GCA_937998695.1 Candidatus Ozemibacteraceae bacterium | reverse complement strand
TGCCGCCAAGCCCTGTCCCGCCCCCTGCCCCTCGATTTCCAGCCCGCCCCCGAGCCCCGCCCCGGGGCGCGCCCACCGCTGGCGGGCGGCGACGCCGAGGACGGATTCCCCGGCGGCGAGGACGAGGTGACCATCGATCTGTCCCCCGAAGCGCTCAAGGTCGATCTGCTGGGCAAGCTCAAAATGCTGGCCATCACCGATGGCGAGCTGCGCCAGCTCCTCCTGCAGCGCAACCCCGACCACCTCCCCAACCTCTGCGAGTACATCATGACCCGCCCCGACCCGGCCCGGCTCGCCTTCCTGGCCCGCGAGCTGGGGAACTACCGCGACCCGGCCGTCACCGACGTGCTGGCCAGTCTGCTCTTCCACGAGGACCTGCGCGTCGTCCTGGCCGCCATCCACGGTCTGCAGACCAACGGCGGCCCCGGCGCCATCCTCCACCTCTGCCCCTTCGTCCAGTCGACCGTGCCCGCCATCGCCGACGGGGCCCGCACCGCCCTGGCCACGTTCGGCGCCCGCCGCATCCTCGAAGCGTTCCTGAGCCTGCCTACTCATCCCGACGAGCGGCTGCGGGCAGGCGGGGTCTATATCTTGGCCCGCATGCGCGGCGAGGAGGTCACCGGCCTGTTGATCGCCCTGCTCAATGACCAGTCCCCGGCCGTCCGCCAGGAGGTGATGCTGGCCATGGCCTTCCAGAAGGATCCGGTCTACCTGCCCGCCCTGCGCCAGTTCGCCCGCAAGGCCGCCACCGAGGACGACCGACGCCTCGCCCGCAAGGCCATCGTCTACCTGCAGGGCTTTGCCGCCCCCACCACCCGCACCGGCGTCGGCGGCCCCCAGGCGGCCTGAAGCCTGCCTGAATCTGAACCTGGGGTTCAGCCTGCGCCTCAGCCGGAACGGGTCGTCCGTTCCTGGACCTTTTCCGGGTTCCTCCCCAGGCCAGGTCAGAGGTGCAACAACGGCCGGATCACCACCAGGGTCACGTCGTCGCCCCATGGCACATCGCCCGTGAACGCCCGCACCCGGGCAAGAACCTGACCCACCAGGTCCTCGCTCCGCGAGGCGATGGCCTGTTCGACCGCCCGCGTCAAGGCCTCGTAGCCGAACATCTGGTCGCGGTCGTTGACCGCCTCGACCAGGCCGTCGGAATACAGGATGAACGTTCGCCCCGCCAGGGCGATGACTTCCCGCGGGGAGGTGAACTTGCTGCGCACCCCCAGCGGGTTGGACGGCAACCGCACCATTTCAGCCTTTCCCCCCGGCCCGACCAGGAAGGGATAGCTTTGCCCGGCATTGGCGCAGATGATGCGGTCGCTCTGGGGATCGAGAATGCCCAAAAAGCAGGTCATCATCTTGGCCCGCTTGACCTGGGTCAGCAGTTCGTGATTGACCCAGGCCAGCACCTCCTCCGGCTTGTCGGGAAAGCGCGGGCACAAAATGGAGAACGCCGCCTTGGCCATGGCGGTGACGAGGGCGGCGGACACCCCGTGGCCCGAGACGTCGCCCATGACGATGGCCGCCAGTCCGTGGGGGAGCGGGATGAAATCGAAATAGTCGCCGCCGACGAGCTGCGTCATGATATTGACGCCGGTCACCTCGTAGGTGCCGAAGCGCTGGCTCTTCTGGGGCAGCAGGTCTGCCTGCACCGCCTGGGCGATCTCGAGATCGCGCAGCTTGGCGATGGCCTCGTTGAAGGCCTGCCCGAGCCGGCCCAGCTCGTCCCCCGACCGCACCGGCAGACGCCAGGCGAAATCCTTGGCCCGGATGGCGGCGAGACCGTCGGTCAGATCCCGCACCGGCAGCAAGAACCGGTGCACCAATAACCACGACAGGGCGAAACCGAACCCGGTCAGCCGGCGAACAGGCTCCAGACCGTCCGCTCGAAGCGGGTCTGCCCTTCGTCGAAGGTCTCCAAATCGGTCACGGCCACCAGCAGGTAGTGTTTGAGGAAGGAGGGAGTCAGGGCACACACTTCGACTACCCGCCCGTCGAGCGGCATGACCCGCGCCAGCGGCCGGGGCGAGGCCTCCATGAGCGCGAACAGGTCGCGGAATTTGCGGAACTCGGCCATGGTGGGGAAGTTGGGAGTGGTATGGTGCCGGCTGATGGCGCGGAAGTCCCACGGTTCCCCCTCCCAGCGTGGGGTCCCGGTGGCCTGCCGGTCGGCCGGCCCGAAGAACCCCTCGAGATACTCCCGCTCGAAGGTCAGGATGTTGTTGAAGATGAAGGCCCCATACCAGCCTTCCCCTCCCGGCCCCGGCAGGACATCGCCATAGATCAGCCCCAGCTCGCGGTTCCCCTCGATCGGCACGAAGGTGCCCAGACCACGACGCGCCGCGTCGAGCAGCCCCATCGACTCGCTCTCCATCATGGTCTCGAGGGCCAGTTGGGACGCGCTGCGCCGGTCGCCCCCGCCCACCCCGTGCACGCGGTTGTACTGGTCGATGGCCAACTGGCCAGCCTGCGCCACCGCCTTGCGGATCATCTCCTCGAAATGCTCGGTCTCGGGAATGGGCCCGATGTCGACGGGGTTCTCCATCGTCATGAACAGGATGTCGCGAGCCGGCAGGGCCGCCCCCCGCTCGACCCATGACTGGAAGAGGAGTTTGCGCTGTCCGTAGGGCAGGGCGAAACTGCGCCGCATCTCGGCCGGCGTGGTCTTCTGCGTCACCAACAGTTCTCCGCTCGACGCCACCAGGTGGATGTTGTCCCACAGCATCCGGGCATGGCCGCGCTCCGCCTCCGCGATCAGGAAGGCAGGGGAAGCGACCCCCCGACGCAGGACGTCGATCAGCTGGCGGTAGATGCGGCGCTTCCGATTCAGGAAGTTGGTGAACCCGCGATCGACCTCGGCCAGGCGACGGAAATGCTCGTGCCGGGTTCGTTCGAGGGCGCCATCCCGCAGATCGACCAGGAAGGCCCAGACCAGGAAACCGACCGCCACCAGCGGCAGGGCGAAACTCGCGGCGAAGTAGCCCACCAACTTGGTGCGCAGGGGAACCGATAGGGGTTCCCCCAACACCCGGGCACGGTAACTGCGCCGCAGCAGGCCGAAACTGCCCAGCAGGTAGACGGCGAACACCGCCAGGGGCACCATCCATCCGAGTTCAGGATAGAGCGCGCCGGCAAGCAAGAGGGTGGCCTGGTCAAGCCGCTTGACCACCACCAGTCGCCCGCCCAGCACGAACCGGCCCATGGGTTCGAGATGGTAGCAGGTGAGGATTTCCTCGCGCGTCAGCCCGGCCAGCATCGCAGGGATCTGGGCCGCCCCGTCGTCGATGAGAAAGCCCAGTTCCCCGGTCGGTCCATCCCCCAGGACCCGGCGCAGGATCAAATCGGTCGGCAGCGCCTCTTGGTGCAGGAAGGCCAGCAGTCCGCCCACCCGGTTGCCCTGCGCCTGGGGACGCATGTCGTAGAACCCCCAGGTGTGACGCCGGCTGCCGCCCAGCGCCAGCACCCGGTTGGGGCGCCCTTTCAACACCTTGAGCAAAGACTGCGGCGAGGGAACCACCCGCAACAATTGCGCTTTCACCCTTGGGGTGAGTTGGAGGGGAACGGACCAGGGGGCCCGCGTCAGGTCGAACAGGAGTTGCATCTCGGGAGCGGGATCCCCGACCGGCAGGAGGTTCCCTTCCACGTCATACAAGGTCAGATCGATCAGGCCGGCCGGCCATTCTTTCAGGAAGCCCTTGAGCACGGTTTCCAGGGCCTCCCGGCGCACCGGCATGCCATACAGCGAGCTGAACAGCCGAGCCAGGTGCTTCTGGAAGAAGACCTGGGGGTCGGATTTCTGGGCCAGGATCTCCACTTCGCGCTCGAGGCGGTCGAACTCGGCGCGGGCCTCCCGCTGCAGGATGATCTGGCCGAACTGACCGAGCCCCCACCACAACAGGAAGGCGGGCAGGCCCCAGACGGTGAGGACGTCCAGCAGCCACCGCCTCCGCG
The DNA here is from genome assembly GCA_937998695.1 of Candidatus Ozemibacteraceae bacterium. Lineage (GTDB taxonomy): Bacteria > Muiribacteriota > Ozemobacteria > Ozemobacterales > Ozemobacteraceae > Ozemobacter. The sequence continues at coordinate 264 of CALLCO010000021.1, read as the reverse complement.
TGATCCAGTGCCGGTGCCGGCCAGCGGGAGAGGCCGGGGCAGGATGTCCGCTCATGTCATCGGCCCTCCCCTGGCCCGCTCGACCATGAGAAGAGTCTGGTCGTCGGGGCGGGGCCCCGGGCCGGCTTTCGCATCGAGGGTCTGGAAGAGGATGGGCCCCACGAACTCCAGGGGATGGCCAGCGGTGGTGGCGAGCAGAGCCAACAATCCTCCATCCCCACCGGCTGCGGCCCCCTCCGTTTGATCCGGGACCACCCGGGCCAG
>CALLCO010000020.1 GCA_937998695.1 Candidatus Ozemibacteraceae bacterium | reverse complement strand
CAGCGGCACGGTATAGGTGCCGGGTTTCATGTCCCGCACGTCAAGGACCAGAGCGAGGTCGGGGGGACGGATCCGGTTCAGGTCTTCCACCATGCCCTTGAGTACCAGGGTGTAGCTCGAGGGGGTGACCATGCAGTGCTGGTTGGGGGAGTTGCGTACCTTGAGAGGCAGGCCGGTGAAGGGGCGGGTCACGGGGGTGACGGTGAGGACCACCTGGACGAGGACGGTCGGCGTGCCGATGATGCGGATGCTTTCCTGGGGGGGGCGCAGGAGGGCGACCACCTCGGAACTGGCCACCAGGGTCGACAGGTCGATGGGCAGGGCGGTGATGCTCTCGACCTGCTTCAGAACCCGGGCCGGGCCGCTGATGGTGACCTCGGCGGGGGTGACCGAGAAACGGTCCAGGCGCAAGCCTTCCGGGGGCTTGTTGATGAAGGTGGGCGAGGCGACCGGGACGCTGCGGGTCGGATAGCCTTCCTTGACCAGAATGTCGACGGTGACCCGCTCCGGGGTGAGGCGGATCGGCTCGCGGATCTCCCCCTCATGGCCGAAAACCACCACCCGGGCATTTTCGGAGATGGAGTTCTTGACGTCCTGGAGGAGGATGGAGACCTTGGCCCCGGTGATGCGGTCCATGACCTGAGGGGTGGCTTCCACCTTGACCCGACGGTGGTTGAGGGCGGGCGCTTCTGCGATGTACCCCTCGGCTGTCTGGCCCAACACCTCGGGGGTGATGTCGAATTCGCGTTCCTGGAGCTGCTCGATCTGAACGAGCACCTGGCTGGGGTTCACCGAGACGAGGGTCATTCCCGGGGGAATGTTGACTCTTACCGGCACCTGCACCAGACCGGGGCGGATGTTCAGCAGATCGATCCATGGCTGCGCCGCATTGGGACCGGCGATGATGAAGTCGCGGCGGGTCCCGTCGAGGGTGATCTTGACTTCTTCGGTCTTCAGAGTGACCCGGGTCAGGTTCTGGGCGTTGCGGACCTCGATGGTGCCGGTGAAGCTCCGCCGGGCGTGCGGCGACAGAACCAGGTTGACGTAGATCCAGAGCAGGGAACCCAGGGTGAGGGAAACGATCTTCAGGTTGATGCGCATGGTGTCAGGTGAGCTGGAACATCCGGCGGCCCCGGATGACCCGCTTGAAGGCACCGCGGACGAGATCGCGGACCCGATCCATGGTCAGGTCGCGGATCAGCTTGCCGCCCTTGGCGAACGAGATGGTGCCCGTCTCCTCGCTGACGATGAGGACGAGCGCATCGGTGATCTCGGTGATGCCGACCGCGGCGCGGTGGCGGGTGCCCACCTCGCGGGCCAGGTCGGGGTTCTGGGAGATCGGCAGGAAGCAACTGGCCGCTTCGATGTAGCCGCCCTTGACGATGACGGCCCCGTCGTGGAGCGGGGTGAAGGGCATGAAGATGGTGTTCAACAGTTCGGCGGTGACGTGGCTGTGCAGCGGCACGCCTTTGTCGATGAAGTCCTTCAGGCCGATGTCCTGCTCGAAGACGATGAGGGCGCCGATGCGCTTCTTCGAGCAGTTCTCGATGGTCTTGGCCAATTCCTCGACCAGCTCGCCAATATTTTCGCTGGGGTGGAACTGGTCGGCCAGGATGGTGCCGCGGCCGATGTCCTCGAGGGCCCGCCGCAACTCGGGCTGGAAGATCACCACCAGGGCGAGGAAGCCGGTGGGCAGGGTGTTGGCGAGCACCCAGTTGACCGCGTGGAAATCGAGGTCGCGGGTGAAGATCAGCAGCAGGAAGATAATGGCCAGGCCCTTCAGCAGGTTGAAGGCGCGGGTCCCCTCGATTAGCAGGAGGACACGGTAGATGACCCAGCTGACCAGCAGGATGTCGAACAGGTCGAACAGCCGGAAATCCCGGAGGATGGACCAGAACAGATCGATCGGGCTCACCGGGCGATCAGTCCCATCCTTTCGAGCGTTTGGGCGAGCTGGGCCCGGGGGCCCGCGCCCATCGGCACCAGGGGCAGGCGGAACTCGTCGCGCAGGTGACCCATCAGGTGCAGGGCGGTCTTGACCGGGATCGGGTTCGCCTCGAGGAAGAGGGCCCGATGCAAGTCGAGCATCTCAAAATGAAGGGAACGGGCCAGGCGCCAATCCTGGGCCAGACAGGCGTCATTGAAGGCTTTCATGCGGGCAGGCACCACGTTGGCCGTCACCGAGATGGTGCCGCGCCCGCCCAGGGCCATGATCGGGAAGTTGAGCGCGTCGTCGCCGCTCAACAGGCCGAACCCGGGCGGGGCCTTGGCCAGGATATCCATGATCTGGTCGAGGTTGCCCGAGGCTTCCTTGACCGCCTTGATGTTGGGCGTGCGCGCCAGTTCGAGGGTGGTGGCCGCGGTCATGTTCACCCCGGTGCGCCCGGGAACATTGTAAAGCACGACCGGCAGCGTGGTGGCGGCGGCGACCGCCTGGAAATGGGCGAGCAGTCCGGCCTGGGTGGGCTTGTTGTAGTAGGGGGCCACGACCAGGACTGCCTCGGCGCCCAGATCGCGAGCCCGCCGGGTCATCTCGATCGCGCTTGCGGTGGCGTTGCCGCCGGTGCCGAACATGAGCCCGATCTTCCCGCTGACGCGGCGGGCCACGGTCTGCATCAGGCTCGCCCGCTCATCGGCCGACAGGGTGGCCGACTCGCCGGTGGTGCCGCAGATGACGAGGCCGTCGGTGCGAGCCTCGAGGTGGAAATCGAGCAGGCCATGCAGCGCCCGCTCATCGATCCTGCCATCGTGGAAAGGGGTGACCAAGGCCACCCACGAACCTTCGAGCCGTGCCATGGAGAGGAATCCTTTCCAGAGGATTTGACATTTCGAATGCAGGGTGACAACCCCCTGGCACTATATCATAGCTACCAGGGGTTCGTCCCTTGCCCGCGTGTGAAATTGTTCCCCGCCAAGAGGTCCTCCATGAGGTGAACCGTTTGACTTCGCGGCGGGGGAAGCGGTATTCTGCCCGCGATGAGCAACTGCGCCCTGCCGCCCGCCCCGGGCACCGACTTGAGGCCCCTCCTCCTCTGTTGCCATTCCGAGGGTGGGGCGGTCCGGCTGCCCGACTTTCTCGCGGGGGTGCCCGGCCTCGCCCCCTGGGAAGCGGCCGTCTCCCATTCCGCCGGCGAGCATGGCTGGGTGCGGGTGCTGGCCGCCCACGGCCCGGTGTACGTGGCCGCCGAGGCGGACCGTCTCCTGGCTGGGCTGGAGCGGTTCGACCTGCTGGTCGTCGCCCCGCTCAGCCTCAACTCCCTGGCGAAGTTCGCTCTGGGCCTGCGGGATTCCTTCCCCTCGCGGGTCTTCGGTGCGATGGTCGATCTGGGGCGGCCCATCCTGCTCGAGACCACGGGGCTGCCCCGCCCTGACACTCGCATCAACCCCCACTACGCCAAGATCTATCGCCGCTACTGGGACACGCTGAACGGCGGATCCATCGCCGGGTTCACCCCCGACACCTTCGCCATCGTGATCGACCGGTTGGCCCGCACCCGGCGGGCCCTGGCGGGGAAACCTCCGTCCCTGGCTGGGCGCGGCGTGATCACCCGCGACGACGTTCTGGCCGCCTTCCAGGCCATGACCCCCCTGATCGTTCCCCCGGGGACGCTGCTGACCGACCTCGCCCGCGAGGAAGCCGAGGCGCGCGGCGTTCCCATCAGGTTCGACTGACCATTTCCACCCGAGGAGACCGTTCATGCCGATCGAACGAATGACCACCAAATCCCTGAAAGATTTCACCCTGGCTGTGGCTTCCAACTCCTTCGCCCCTGGGGGTGGCTGCGTGTCGGCTCTGGCCGGCAGCCTGGCCGCAGGGCTGGCCCAGATGGTCCTCAGCCTGACGATCGGCAAGAAGAAATACGCCGAGTTCGACGCCGAGAACACCGCTCTGGCCGGCAAGGTCGCCGAGCACCTCCAGGTGCTGCTCGAGTGCATCGATCGCGATGCCGAGGGCTGCGATCGCATCATGAAGGCGATGGCCCTGCCCAAAGACACCGAGGTCGAGAAGACCCGCCGGAAACTGGCTATCTCCGAGGCCAGCAAGGTGGCCAACGAGGCGCCTCTGGCTGTCTGCGAGCGCTCGCTCGAGCTGCTGCGGCTGTTTCGCGGCTCGCTGACCAGGGTCAACCGCAACACCATCTCCGACTGGGCGGTGGGGGCCTTTCAGGCCTATACCGCCCTCGAAGGGGCGATGATGAACGCCAAACTCAACTGTGGGTCGATCGACGATCCTGTCTATTGTCGCGAGCTGGCGGAGCGGTTCCGCGGCATGCTCGGCGAGGGCCGCACCCTGCTCGACCAGATCCGCGCCGATGTCCACGCCATGGTGGATGCCAGCAACTGAGGGCGTCCGCGCGAAGGCAGATCTCAGGAATGCTCGGCTTCGCGGAAGACCGAGACGGGGAGGAGTGATCCGCAGATTGCGCCGATTTCACGGATTGGAGCGGAAGAGAACGAGGGAAGGAAGGTGGATCAACCCGCCCGGCGGTCGGGCGGCCACATGATCCTTCCCCTGGCTGAAGCTCGTGCGCGGGTCGATGGCCTGCGTGCCCTGTTCGACCCCTGTCGGCTGTGCCCGCGATTGTGCGGGGTCCGACGGTTGGCCGGGGAGACTGGTTTCTGCCGGGCGCGGGCGCGCCTGCGGGTGGCGTCGTGGGCCGTGCACCGCGGAGAGGAACCCTGCATCTCGGGAACCCGCGGCTCCGGCACGATCTTCGCTTCCCACTGCACGTTGCAGTGTTGCTTCTGCCAGAACTTCCCGTTCTCCCAGTTGGGTCATGGCCAGGACATGGAGCCGGGGGAACTGGCCGAGCGCATGCTGGACCTGGCGGCACGGGGCGTCCACAACATCAACCTGGTGACCCCGACCCCGCAGGCCCCGCTGTTGCTCGACGCCTACGTGGAAGCCCGGGCCCGCGGGCTCACCCTTCCCCTCGTCTACAACACCTCGGGGTACGAGAGCCTCGAGGTGTTGCGCCGGCTCGAGGGGTTGGTCGATATCTACCTGCCCGACCTGAAATATGCCGACGACGCCGTGGCTGGCGAACTATCCGCCGTGCGTGACTATGTGGCGCACGACCGGGCGGCCATCGTCGAGATGGCCCGGCAAGTCGGGCCGCTGCAAGTTGACGCCGAGGGCATCGCCACCCGGGGTATGATCATCCGGCACCTCGTCGTGCCAGGCGGCTTGCAGGGAACGCGGGCATCGTTCGAATGGCTGCGGGAAGCGCTGGGCACCGAGGTGCAGATCAGCCTGATGTGCCAGTATTTCCCCGCCTGGCGGGCCCCCGAGCGGCCCGGCCTCGACCGGCGCCTGACCGACGAGGAATACCTCGAAGCGATCGCGACCGTCGAGGAACTCGGATTCACCAATGTCCTGGCCCAGGACCCGACCGAGGTCGGGGGGGCTTGAGGTCGCGCGGATTTCGCTTGCGGTAGGATGGGGAGGGCGTGGTATACTCCCTGCACCAATTTCGGATCGATCCACGGCGAGGAGGATTGCATGTCAGGTCACAACAAGTGGGCCAAGGTCAAGCATGTCAAGGCCAAGATGGATGCCATCAAGGGGCGGCAGTTCACCAAGATCATCAAGGAGATCACCATCGCGGCGCGCAACGGCGGCGGAGATCCCAACAGCAACCCCCGGTTGCGCAGCGCCCTGCAGGCTGCCAAAGACGCCAACATGCCGAAGGACAACATCGACCGGGCCATCAAGAAGGGTACCGGCGAACTCGAGGGCGTGTCCTACGAGGAAGTGGCCTACGAGGGCTATGCCCCCGGCGGCGTGGCCGTCATCATCCGCTGTCTGACCGACAACAAGAACCGCACCGTGGCCGAAATCGGCAAGATCCTCAGCAAGGGGGGCGGCAACATGGGCGTGCCCGGCTGCGTCTCCTTCATGTTTGAGAGCAAGGGCTACTTCTACATCTCCAAGGAAGCCAACCCGAAGCTGACCGAAGATGGCCTGACCGACATCGTTCTCGAGGCGGGGGCGGAAGATATCAAGGTTCTGCCCGACGGGTTCGAGATCACCTGCGACCCCGGAGCCTACCTCGATGTCCGGCCCAAGCTCGAAGCCCATGGCATCAAGATCGAAGAAGCCAAACAGACGATGTTGCCCAAAACTACCGTCAAGGTCACCGGCAATGACGTCGGCAAGGTGTTGCGACTCATCGACAGCATCGAGGAGCACGACGACGTCCAGGATTGCTACCACAACGCCGAGATCTCCGACGAGGACATGGAGAAAGCCGCGGCCGAGGCCTGAGCCGGCCGTCCTTGCGGTCCTTCGTTCAACCCCACGCGGGTGCTCTCGACCGGGAGCATCCGCGTGGTCTGTTTGGGGCTCGCCCCAGGTGCGGGGTCAGCGCCCGGCCCGACCATCGGTTTCCTTGCCGGCCGGGTGGCCCGCCACCCCGGAAGCCGCTCCTGACATTCCAACATTCCACCATGCTCCCAGGCAGAGGACCGTGGGGACCGGTATTGCCCGGTGCGCCTGGCTGGTGGTGGGGGAGGCCTCGAGTGGGAGAGAGCCGGTGGTCGGCGGCATTCGATGGTTCCAGGGGGTCGACACCGGCGCAGGGGGGCTTGTCAGCAGGGGAGGGACGGGGTAGGATGTCACCCACCCCTGCCGGGGATGACCGGCGGGCGGGGCAAGGGAGGCTTGCACAACGTGATCGACAGCATACGGGGCGTTCTTCTGGAGAAAGACCTGCAACGCGCTGTCGTCGATGTGGGCGGGGTGGGGGTGGAGACGCAGATTCCGTTCTCCAGCTTCCGGCTCCTGGGCGAGCGTGGGACCGAGGTCACGCTGACGACCCACCTGCAATGGCGCGAGGACGGCCCGCAACTGTTCGGGTTCGCGACCGCCCCTGAACGGGCCCTGTTCCGGTTGCTGATCAAGGTCGACAAGGTCGGCCCCAAGCTCGCCCTCAACCTGATGTCGGCGGTGGATCCCGATCAACTGGTGGGCATGATCCTGACCGGCAACGTGCGGGCCCTGACCGCGCTGAAAGGGGTCGGCGAGAAGCTGGCCTCCCGGCTCATCGTCGAACTGAAGGAGCCGCTGGCCAAGGCCGGCTTGGGCGCGGCAGGGCCGCAGCCGGCCGAGCCCCAACCGGCCGGGCGCGTCGGCCTGGCGTGCGAGCGCGAGGCCCGCGAAGCGCTGGAGACGCTCGGCTACTCGCTCCGCGAAATCGAACGGATGTTGGGGAAGGTGGCGGCGGAGCTGCCTTTCGATGCCGATCTGACGCAGGTGGTCGAGAGCGCCCTGCGGCACGTCTCGCCATGAACCGGATCCGGAGCCGGTCGTCTCGCTGAGTCATGGCCCGACCCCGCAAACCCGCCGGCCCGCTGTTGCCGCCCGATCTGCCGCCGGCCCCGCCGCCGGTCGGTCCCGAGATCGTCCGCACCGGCGCCGGTGCCTCCTCCGGCGATTCGGTGCTGTCCCCCCGGCCCCTCGGCGACGAGGAGGAGGTGCTGGTCCCGTCGCTGCGGCCGCGTCGGTTCCCGGAGTTCATCGGGCAGCGGCAGATCGTCGAAAAGCTGCAGGTCTTCATCGCCGCCGCCCGCCAACGGGGCGAGCCGCTCGACCACACGCTGTTGCTGGGCCCGCCCGGGCTGGGCAAGACCACCCTGGCCAACGTCATCGCGGCCGAGATGGGCGTGCAGATCCGCATCACCAGCGGCCCCGTGTTGACCCGGGCGGGCGACGTGGCGGCTTTGCTGACCGGCCTGCAGGCGCGCGACGTGCTGTTCATCGACGAGATCCACCGGCTCAACAAGAGCGTCGAAGAGGTGCTGTACCCGGCCATGGAGGACTACCACTTCGATGTCCTGATCGGGAAGGGACCGACCGCGCGCAGCCTACGCCTGAAGGTGCAGCCGTTCACCCTGATCGGGGCCACCACCCGCGAGGGCGACGTGGCGGCGCCGCTGCGCAGCCGGTTCGGGGTCGTGTCGCGGATCGACTACTACACGACCGACGAGCTGATCCAGCTCCTGCACTCCGTCTCCCGCCGGCTCGCCTTTCCCCTCGAGGAGGCGGCCGCCGGCGAGATCGCCCGCCGGGCCCGCGGCACCCCACGGGTGGCCATCCGGCTGTTCAAGCGCATGCGCGACGTGGCCCAGGTCGACGGCCGCCCCGCCATCACCCCCGCAACGGTCGAACGCGGCATGGAGATGCTCAAGGTCGACCGGCTCGGCCTCGACTACATCGACCGCCGCATCCTCGAAGTGCTGTTGCGGCGGTTCGACGGCGGCCCCGTCAGTCTCGACACTCTGGCCGTCTCGGTCGGCGAGGAGCCCGACACGCTGTATGACGTGTACGAGTCGTTCCTGATCCAGATCGGGTTCCTGGCCCGCACCAATCGGGGCCGGGTGGCCACGCGGCTGGCCTGGGAGTACATGGGCCTGAAGCCGCCCGCTGACCGGGTCATCGACGACCCCCAGAAGCGGCTGTTCACCGACGAGGGCTGAGGGGGGCTTGCCGCGCCCGGTCAAAGAATGGGGCGCGCCCGGGGGGCGGGACCTGTCGGGGAGTGGGAAACATTCCGCCGCTCGTACCCTCTGGCGGGCGGCTGGCCCATCGAGCCGGCGGGGTTTTCCCTTCGCCGAGCCATGGCGGCGACCACGCCTGGTTGGCCCGCTCTCTCGGCCTGCCCAGGCGGGAACGACGGGGGGATTGTGGAAGACCACGGAGAGGGGGTGGCGAAGGCCCAGGGGAAGCGGCTTGCCAAGCGGATTCGGAAGGCATCCCTGGTTGCTTTTTCCAGCCGTACCGGGTAGACTTTCCCCACCCGGATGCTGTCCCAGATCGTGGCGATCCGGGGTACCCCGCCCACGAAAGGGTCCCGTCCATGGCAACCCGCAAGAGCAAGGTTCCCGTCTATACCGTCGGTCTGCGGGCCAAAGGCCCGGCCGACAGCCATCTGGCCAAGATCGCGCGGCTGGCCGAGCGGATCGGCATGAAGGAATTCCCCTGGCGTGACAAGCTGGTCGCCGTCAAGACCCATTTCGGCGAGCGCGGCAACTCCGCGTTCCCGCGGCCGATCTACGTACGGCCTCTGGTGGATCTCATCAAGGCCGGGGGAGGCAAGCCATTCCTGGCCGAAACGGCCACGCTGTATACCGGCAGCCGCAGCAACGCCCCCGATCACATCGAGACCGCCTTCCGGCACGGGTTCGGCCCCGAGGTCACCGGCGCCCCCGTCTTCATCTGCGACGGTCTGACCGGGCGCGACCACCGGATGGTGAAGGTGCCGGGCCGGCATCACACCGAGGTGTCGGTGGCGGCCGGCATTCACGAGGCCGACGCGCTGGTCGTGCTGTCCCATTTCAAAGGGCACGAGGTGACCGGGTTCGGCGGCGCCATCAAGAACCTGGGCATGGGCTGCTGTTCGCGGTCGGCCAAACTGGCCATGCATACCTCGATCCGGCCGTCGGTTCTCGAGAAAACGTGCCTACGGTGCGGCCGATGCTTCGCCTGGTGCTCGGTCGGCGCCATCGGCCAGAAGAAACCGGACGGGCCGGTGACGATCGACCCGGCGAACTGCCGTGGCTGCGGCGAGTGCCTGGTCTCGTGCCGGGTGGGCGCCATCCGCATCAACTGGAGCGAGGACACCCGCGGGGTCACCGAGAAGATGGTCGAACATGCCCTCGGCGTGCATGCGCCCAAGGCCGGCGCGGCCTTCTACGTCAACATTCTGACCGATATCGTGCCGTTGTGCGATTGTTATGGGTTCACCGATGCGCCGGTGGTACCCGATATCGGCTTCGCCGCCTCGACCGATCCCGTGGCCCTCGATGCCGCCTGCCTCGATCTGGTCGAAGCCCAGGTTGGCCTGGCCCACAGCGTGTTGGGGAAAACCGTGCCGGCGGGGACGTCGAAACTCGCCCTGGTCCATCCCGAGCTCCAGATTCGGGCCCAGCTCGAGCATGCCGCGGCCATCGGTTTCGGCTCGGTGTCGTATGAGCGGATCACCCTCGACTGACCGCGTCCTGCGGCCCGCCACGGCGGGGGCAGGGACGGAGGACCGCCTGGCCGTGACCGAACGGGCCGATGGGGCGGGGCCGGCGCCTGGTGCCGTTGGTTTCTCGGCAGAACCCGGGGATGGTGTGGAATCTCTGGCGACGGAAGAACAGGCGACAGAAGGACAGGCGACGGAAGAACAGGCGACGGAAGAACAGGCGAAGGTGGGCGGGCCAGGAAGCGGGCCCGGGAGAGCCGGCGCCGGGCAGGAGCCGAAGGCCGTCCGGTCGGCGAAAGCCGCGGCTGCGGATCTGGCCACCTCCTCGCAGGGAGCCGACGACAAGGGGCTCACCCCGCTCCTGCAGCAGTACAAAGACCTGAAGGCCCAGAACCCGCAGGCCATCCTGCTCTTCCGATGTGGCGATTTCTACGAGACCTTCTTCGAGGATGCCGTCACCGCCGCCCGCGAGCTGCAGATCACCCTGACGGCGCGCGGCAAGACCGGCACCGGGCAGTCGGTGCCGTTGGCCGGCGTGCCCTACCACAGCGTGATGACGTATGTGTCGCGACTGGTGCAGAAGGGGTTCACGGTCGCCATCTGCGAACAGATGGAAGACCCCAAGCTGGCCAAGGGGCTGGTCAAGCGCGAGATCGTGCGGATCCTGACCCCGGGCACCATTGCCGACCCGCAGTTGCTCGAGGAGAAGTCGAACAACTGGCTGACCGCCTTTGGCCGGCGGGCCGACCGGTTCTGCCTCGCCGCGGTCGAACTGTCGACCGGCGAGATGATCGTCACCAGCGGCGACAAGGTCGAAATGGGCCTGTTGCCCGAGGAATTCACCCGCCTCGCCCCCCGCGAGCTGCTGTTGCTCGAGGGCGGGGACGACCCGCTCGAGGCGGGTGGCGACCCGGTCGACGGCGGCCGTCCCCGGGCGGCGGCGGCCGGAGAACCTGCCCCGCTGCTTGGACAGAACACGGCAGCGGGCGGGGTGGCGGGAGGATCAAGCAGCGGTGGCTCGGCGCGGGCCTCAGCGGGACCGGCAGCCCCCATTCCAGCGACGGGGGCCGGCCACGGGGTGGGTGCGGCTGGCGCGCCAGAGGATAGCGCAGCGATAGCGACGGGGCCGAAGCCGACCCCGGCGGCCCCGCCGGGGTGGAACGCCGGGGGGCCCGGTCGGGCGCCCTGGGTTCCTCCCTGGCAGGCTCTGCGCCTGGAAGTCCATCCTCGGCGAGTGAGCGAGCCGGATGCCATCGACGCGCTGACCGGCCTGTTCCCGCGCGAGCCACGGGCCCGGTTCCTGGCCCTGCCCCCGCTCGAACTGCGGGTGTTGGGCATCCTCGCCGAGTATCTGCTCGACACCCAGAAGTGCTCGCTGGGCCACCTGCGCTACCCGCAGCCTTACCGGCTGGGCGACGGCATGGTCCTCGACGAGGCCACCCTGCGCAATCTCGAACTGCTGCCCGACGGGCGCGAGCGCAGCCTGGGCGGCACGCTATTCGAGGTGGTCAATCGCACCCGAACCGCGATGGGGGCCCGTCTGCTGAAACGCTGGCTGCTCAAGCCATTGATCCAGGTGGCCCCCATCCTCGAACGTCAGGAGCGGGTAGCGGCCTTGCATGGAGATCCCGTGCTGCTGGCCGAGGTGCGTGAGGCACTCAAGGGAATTCCCGACCTCGAGCGGCTGCTGTCGCGCATCGTGTTGGGCAGCCGCAATCCCCGCGATGCGCAGGCCCTCGGCCTGGGGTTGGCCCGGCTGCCCACCCTGCACGATCGCCTGCAGGGTTCGCCCCTGGCCGACCTCGCCGCCGAGGTGGCGCCCCTGCCCGACCTCGAAGGGCTCATCACCCGCACCTTGCGCGAGACGTTGCCCCCCGTGCTCACCGATGGCGGGGTCATCGCCG